>CAIRTR010000126.1 GCA_903881565.1 Oligoflexia bacterium
GAAGGAGATGCCGAGGGCGAAGCGGAGGCCGCCGGATCAGGAGTCACAGCAGCGGTTTTTGAACAGCCATTGACCGCGCCCAAAGTCGCAATACAGGCCATCGCAACCAGCCCAAAAATCTCGCCTCTGATCCCTGCTCCACAGTTTCTCATGTTCATGATATTTAGCTCCATTTTACGATTTGAGTATAGCTTATGCTCGGCCCACCTAAAGAGTCAACTAACCTTCGCACCAAAGGCGCACACTATGTGCGCACCCATCCCGCAATCGTCCGCGCCCAAAAATCCGACGAATTCACGCACGGAACAAGCGTGAAACTCTCTCCGCCGGCTGCCAGAAAAATCTCGCGCCCCCGCATCCCAATCTCCTCAAGCGTCTCCAGACAATCTGTCGTAAACGAAGGACACATGACGGCAAGCTTACGAACGCCCTTCGCGGGTAACGCCTGCAAAGTATCGACCGTCGAAGGTCCAAGCCATTTGGCGCGCCCAAGTCTGGACTGAAACGCCACACTCACTTTACTCTCAGGCAAGCCCAAATCCTCAGCGAGCGCCCGAGAGGTCGCAAAACACTGCGCGCGATAACAGCGCGGATTTGTCGGACCCACATCCGCGCAACATCCTTCCTTTAAACAAACTTGCGGATGCTCGCGTAGAACCTGCCGTTCAGGCAGCCCGTGAAAACTAAAGAGCAGATGATCAAAGTCTCCCGCGCCACTTAGCTGCCGAAACTCTTTGCGAAACTCCGCAGCGCTTGCTTGAATGAAGCCTGCATCGTCAAAGAAATTCCATTTAAAATCCCACTTCATTTTGCGGGAGCGCATCGCGCGTTCCACCGTACCGTGCACGGAGCCTGTCGTCGCCTGCGCAAACTGTGGAAACATTGGAATCACCCTCACCTCTTCTACACATCGAGCCTCAAGGGCATCAAGCGCGCTCGCGACCGTGGGGTTCCCGATGCACATTCCTACTTCGACCGCAAAATCCTGGCCCAACAGAGATTCAACTTTTTCCGCCAGATCCTGTGCGTGAAAAAGCAGCGGTGACCCGCGCTCGGTCCAGATCTGAGAATAAGCATGAGCCGATTGCTTCGGGCGTGTCCGCAAAATAATTCCATGAACGAGTAACCAGCGCCAGACGAACGGAATATCCACGACATTGCCATCCATCAAAAATTCAGCCAAATACCGACGAACTTCGGGAGTCTTGGGCGCATCCGGCGTCCCGACATTGACGAGCAAAACTCCCTTTTTCATGAGGAAATTGCCTCGTATTTGATTTCCAAAACCTCAAGTTCCACTAATTCCGATTCGCCAGGAAGCGCACGAGGTGATTGAAAACTCACGACGTCCCCCACCCGTGAATTCAAAAGTGCCCGGGCCACGGGAGAGCGCCAACTAATGTGACCTTTGCGGGGCTCAATCTCATCTACCCCAACAATGCTATAGGTCCGCTCTGCGCCTTCTTCATCCAAAATCTTCACCGTAGCGCCAAACAAAATCCGATCCGATTTTTGGGTGGTGGGATCAATGACCTCTGCACTTTCCAAGCGCTTGGTCAAAAATCTGATCCGACGATCCACTTCGCGCATCCTGCGCTTGCCGTAAATATAATCCCCATTTTCAGAGCGATCGCCGTTTGAAGCCGCCCACGCCACGACTCGCACCAGCTCGGGTCGCTCTTCGTAGAGCAACTTCTTAAGCTCGGCTTTCAAGCGCTCGGCGCCTCCGGTAGTGATGTAATTCTTCACCCCCGTAGGCAACGTCTTTTCTTGCGCTCCGCCTTCATTTTCGGCAGCCGCATCATCACCTTCGCCTGAATCATCTTCGCGCGTGAAAGCTTTACTCATATCATTTCATTTCATTCCGGCCTAGGCCGTTTCCTGACCGACGTCGAGATACACTTCTTTGGTATCGTCATTATATCCAAAATATTCGGCAAAACGCCCCCAAGACACGAGCGCCTCTACGATTTGATGAGGGTTCTCGTTTGGCAGCCACTCCCCTACTCGCTCGGTGAGCGCTTCAACGGGCATCCGCAAACTCTCGTCTTTGCGCAGGAGATTCGAAGTCATCTGCACGATCCGCAAGACGCCAAACAATTCATGGAGCATGCGCTTGCGAACGTTGATATCGCCCCCCACAAACGCGCGTCCCGTTTCCGTGAGCACCACAGTCTGTCTCGGCGTATCAACCAAATCCAAAAGCTCAGCCGCCTTTACCAAATAGAGAGTTCGACCAAATTCTTTGCCGATTTGCTGACCCAATTCAAAAATATCAGCCGTTCCCCCTTGATCGCCAATGGCTTCAATCAGACCGATCATCTCGACGATCTGAACGTTTGGCAGCGATTCAATGGGCGGCTCTTTGATATGGCCGCGCGAAAGCGGCGAAATTCCCGAACCCGCAATAGGCACGTCAGGCATTAAAGTTTCCGTAATCAACGCATGAATCTGAGCGACCATCCGTCGAAACGCGGGCGAATCTTCGTCGCGCGGATACGGCAGATCGTTTACGATCTCGCGCCGAATATGCCCCGGATTCATGCCCATTACGAGCACTCGCTTGGCCATAAACACCGCTTCTTGAATGTTATGCGTGACCAGCACCATGGAGCGCGTCGCCGTTTTCTTGTCCAAGAAGATTTTGACCATTTCAGCCCGGAGCGTATCGGCCGTCAAAACATCAAGCGCACTGAAGGGTTCATCCAAAAAGACCACAGGGCGCTCCATCACCAACGCACGCGCAATCCCCACACGCTGCTTCATGCCACCCGATAACTCTCGGGGATAAGCTTCTTCAAAACCCTCAAGCCCCACGATGTCGATCACTTTTTTCACGCGCGCGCGCACGTCTGATTGCGACAGTTTCAAAGGCTTAAGCGCTAACGCGATGTTCGTAAAAACCGTCTCCCAGGGAAAAAGAGCAAAAGACTGAAACACAAATGAAACGTCAAAATCCGTCCCGTGCAGGGGCTTCTGCCTAGCCAAGACTTCGCCGCTACTGGGAGCGATCAACCCACTCATGATCCGCAGACAAGTGGATTTTCCGGAGCCCGAAGGCCCAAGAAGCGCGACCATCTCGTCTTGAAAAACGGATACGTTCACGCCATCCAAAACCTTGATCTCGGTTCCCGACTCAAGGGTGAAAACTTTAGAGACGTTACGAAGTTCACAAAAAGGCGCACCGCGAGTTGTTTCCATAAATTTCTCCTCACCCATCTTACTATCCGTCCATTCGAAACCGAACTTGAGCCGAGCGATAAAGTTTCGCCCAAAGCGTTCGATTTAACGTTACCACGACAATCACCATGACCGAAAGAGAGGCGGCCAGCAAGGGGAGGTCTTTGCTCTCCGCCGCCTGAGAGATCGTTGAACCCAAGCCCGGCGTCCTAAGCTTCACCGCCCCATAAGAAACAACCTCGGCCACAATGCTCGCATTCCACGCGCCGCCGGCTGCGGTCACCCAACCCGTAACCAACGCAGGAAAAACACTGGGAAGATAGAGATACTTCCATCGATCTTTGCTCGAGATATCCATCAGCGAAAGCGCATCACTTAACTCACGTGGAATCCGTAACGACCCCGCCAGCACATTAAAAAGGACATACCACTGCACGCCCAACATCATGAGAAACATCGAGCCCCAGTCAAAATTGATTCCGAAAGTCGCCATCACCGCAAGCGCTAACGGATAGAGCATCGGCGCAGGAAAAGAAGCGCAAACTTGAATAATCGGTTGCGCGATTCTCACTCGCCTTGGCGAAGTCCCCACCCAGATCCCAAAAGGCACGGCCCAGAGCGTACTCATCGTGAGCGCCCCAATGACCCTAATAAGCGACCAGATCGTATTTCGAATCAAGACAACCCAAGTTGTGAGGTGGATTTCGGCCAAAACACGGAACAACTTCACCGACCCCCAAACCACAAAGGCGGCGGCCAAGGCCGGAACCACAAACTCAAGCAGACGCCTGAGCGCAAACGTTTTCAAGACCTTCCCGGTTTTCACGACGAGCACCCGATGTCCCAAGGTCACGCGAACCCGTAGCCCCTCGTCCTCGGTCGTTTCGACATCCAGATCGGCTAATCTCCGAGACGCGTTTTTGCGGTAAACCACCTTGAGCCAACGCACGATTCGAGACTCGCGCATGATGAGTCTCATCAGCGGCTCTGGAGGCGCCACCCCAGGAACATCTTCTAACCGATATTTTTGAACCCAGGCCAAAACGGGGCGCCAAAAAAACACATCCATCGTAATGATGAGCGTGATCATCGCCACAACACCTAAGACCATCGCAAAGGTATTGCCCTCAGATACGGCCTTAGCCATATAAGAACCGATGCCCGGCAGGCGAAAATCACGATCCCCCAAAGTGAAGGCCTCACACACACTCAGGAAAAACCAGCCGCCGGCCATGGACATCAAACTGTTCCACGCAAGATTCACCGCAGAAAATGGCAATTCAAGTTTCACCAGCTTCTGAAACCTCGTCAAACTCATGACCGTGGAGGCCTCAATAAAATCCGAGGGAACCGACTTGAGCGAGGAATAAAAACTAAACGTCATGTTCCAGGCTTGGCCCGTAAAAATCATCAAGATCGCGGCAATCTCAAGGCCCGTATTGGTATTCGGAAAAACCGCAATAAGCCCCAACACCAGCCCCGGCAAAAACCCCAAGACCGGAATGCTTTGCAAAATATCCAGCATCGGAATCAAGACTCGCTCCGCCGTCTTGGATTTGGCGGCCGTGTATCCATACACCAGGGAAAAAATAAGCGAAATTCCATAAGCCACCCCGCCGCGCACCGCCGACAAGAGGGTATAATAAGGGAGCATCCAACCCGAGAGACTGATCTCATTAACGGGCTGAAAATCCGCACTCCACTCGCGAGAAAGCGCAATCACCCCATAAATAATGGTGGCAAGCAAAAGCAGAACAGGAATATCGGCTATGGCAAAAAGCCGCTGTGATACGGGGACGCGTCGCATAGCCCGGAGTCTAATCTAGTCCTTGGTGGTTTCCAAGCGGCGCGATTCTATTGTGTATTTTTTTTGATTTGCCTTTTTGTATTACATAATGCATAATGTAATACAGGAGATCGAATATGGCTAAAACCCTAACGGCCCGACTTGATGACCAGTCCCAGAAGGATTTGGCGCGCCTTTCAAAAAACCTGAGCAAAACAGAGTCCGAGGTGGTGCGTGAAAGTATCCATCTTATGGCAGTGACGTATCTGGCAGGCTCAAAAGGTAAGTCTGAATTCATTGGCCTGGGAAAGTTCTCTTCTGGGCTAAAGGATCTTGGTTCAAACAAAAAACATTTGGATGACTTCGGGCAATGAAAGCTGCAATGAAATCTGCAATGAAACCTGTTTTACTCGACACAAGCGGCATAGTCGCGCTCCTCGATTGCTCAGAGCAATACCATCAAGCCTGTGCAGAGGTTATGACGGTATTACGCAGACCTCTAATTACATGCGAAGCCGTGATCGCTGAATCCTGCCATCTTCTTCGTCGAATGCATGGCGCATCAGAAATGCTGTTAAAAAACATTCAAACAGGAATCATTCACATGCCCTGGCGTTTGGTGGGTCGAGACCTCCGAATTTCCGAACTCATGCACCAATACGCTAAAGTCCCCATGAGTTTCGCCGATGCTTGCCTCGTGTGCATGGCAGAGGATTTTGAAACGGCCGATATATTGACTCTCGACTCAGATTTCGAAATCTACCGATGGTCCTCCAGAAAAACATTCAATATGCTAATCGCTCTGAAAAAGTGATCGAAAACCTGATGTTTAAAATTCACCGTATGTTCTACATTTCTTTGCTTTAATGTCAGACTTAAAGCCTCTAGCTCTCACAAGACCGCTGTGCAAAAATGACTGGCACAACTCGAGGGATTGCACAAGAATGAGGGCATGAGCTCCTCCTCCTTTCGAGCCCTCAAAAACTCTAACTACCGCGCCTATTTCGTAGGGCAGCTCGCTTCAAACATAGGAACCTGGACCCAATCGCTTGTTCAAGGGTGGCTCGTCTATCGGATCAGTGACTCTGCGGCGTGGCTGGGACTCATTTCATTTGCCTCTCAAATGACGGCCTTTAGCCTCTCGCCGCTTGCGGGAGTGATGGCCGATACCTGGCCCAGGCGAAGAGCTTTGTTTTGGATCGAGGCTGCCGGAATTCTCCAAGCATCCGCACTCGCGGCGGCAACCTATTTTGGATTCCTTCGCCTAGATCTGCTCTTGGTTTTAAGCATTTTTCTGGGTGCGATTCAGGCCTTTCAGCTGCCTTTTCGGCATGCCATGGCGCTGGATATGGTGGGCAAAGCGGATCTTCCCAGTGCGATCGCACTCAACTCACTGATCGTCAATGGCTCACGCATTTTGGGTCCGGCCCTGGCCGTAGTTCTCTTAGGCCCCTTAGGTGAAGCGGGCTGTTTTATGTTCAATGCGACTAGTACCATCGGCATCTTGATTGGACTGACTCTCATCAAATTGCCCGCCAAAGCCCCCCCCGAATTGCGCGACACCCGCCGCGGTATTTTCGCACAATTTCTCGATACCCACACCTATATCAAGCAAAGCCCGGGCATCCCTCTGCTCCTGTTCATCGCCATTTTCTTTAGTTTTGTGGGCTTTCCCTTCACGGTCGTTTATCCTGTCATCGCAAAAATCACTTTAGGAGGAGGAATCCACACCTTAGTCTGGCTCACCTCCTCAAGCGGCTTTGGTGCGATCTTGGGCGCATTGGCGATGGCCACAAAGGTGCCAAGAAAGGGGCCAGGCAAGCAGCGTGAAACCGAATCCGCGCTTTTCAAAAACCTCATTTTGCTCGGCCTCGCGCTCGCCATCATCAGCGCTTCAAAAGTCCTGTGGCTCACAGTGCCCGCCACATTCTTACTCGGATTTTCAATGATGGGATCTTTTCCTCGGATCAATAACGCTATCCAACAGCGCACCCCTGACGCCTTAAGAGGCAGAGTTTTAAGCCTCTACAACATGACCTTCTTAGGCGCCATGCCACTGGGAAGTCTCGCAACAGGCTGGCTCGTCGATCGTTTTGGAGTTTCCCTCATCGCCCGAGGCGCAGCTGCGACCTGTATTGCCTTGGGCGTGACGTTGATTTATCTTTATTCAAAACGCCCTCTCGCGGTAGAAGCACCTTATGGCTAAGACCTATCTTGTTACCGGAGCCGCAGGGTTTATTGGTTCTCGTTTTTCGCACGCTTGCACGCAGCGAGGAATCTCTGTCATCGGCGTAGACCGCCTCACCCATTTTGCCTCCCGCCCGGAGCGCAACCTGCCGACGTTTAAGACCGCATTTGAAGCCCTGATCGATCGCGATGAGGCGCTGGCTTGGCTTGAGAACACCCAGCCTAAGCTTGATGCCATTATCCACTTAGGCGCCTGCACGGATACGACCCAGCTTGACGAAGCCTATCTGACAAAGGTTAATCTGCAATATTCTCAAAAAATCTGGGAATACGCGACCGCACACCATATCCCACTTGCCTATGCCAGCAGTGCCGCCACCTATGGCGACGGGGCCCTAGGCTACATGGACAATGAGAGCGAGATCCCAAAGCTCAAGCCCCTAAACCCCTACGGCGACTCCAAACAGCGCTTTGATCTTTGGGCCCTGGAGCAGGAGCGCCTGGGTCACGCCCCGCCATCATGGGCGGGTTTTAAGTTCTTTAACGTCTATGGGTTTGGGGAGCGCCACAAAGGCAAAATGGCCAGCGTCATCCTCCACGCCTTTGACCAGATTCACAACCAAGGTCGTGGCCAAGGTCGCGACACAGGTCGCGTCACCCTTTTCAAAAGTCACCGCGACGGGATCGCTGATGGCGAGCAAAAGCGAGACTTCATTTGCGTCGAAGACCTGATCCAAGTCCTGCATTTTGCTTTGGAAAAGCCCCTCCGCCGCGGCATCTTCAACCTAGGCACGGGCCGTGCCCGGTCCTATCTTGATCTCGTCCGAGCCGTCTTTGCGGCCCTGGGACAAGCTCCTGCCATTGATTTCATAGATACCCCTTTAGAAATCCGTGAGCGCTACCAATACTTCACGCAAGCCACCATGGAGCGCCTGAAAAGCGAAGGGTTCACGCCCCCCTTCACCACGCTTGAAGACGGCGTCAAAAACTACGTAAAAATGCTCGCTGCAGAAAGAACTTGAAAACCTTGCGTTTTTTCGCTATTTACGACGACGAACCGGAGCAGCATTCCTAAATATTTAGGACCTGAAACTCCCGGTGTTGAAAGGCAGTTCTCATGGCAAATACAAGACAGTCCGGCAAACGCGCTCGCGCAGCTGACAAAAGACAAAAAGAAAACCAAGTTCATCGCACCACCAGCCGTTCGGCTGTGAAGATGGCATTGGATGCGATCAAATCAGGCGATGTCGCAAAAGTAAAAGAAGCTTACCAAAACGCGATCAGCACCTTGGCAAAGACGGCCTCCAAAAAGGCTCTTCCAAAAGGGCGCGCGGCTCGCAAAACCAGCCGTCTCACCAAGCTCATCAAGAAAACACTTCCTCAAGTTTTCAGCGCGAAATAACTCACAAGCGCACTCCACAGCCCTAACGGCTGAAGCGGCGTTTGTTTCACGGCAAAATCCAAGCGAGCAAGCTCTTCATTAAGAGCAAGGACTTCGTGTAACTTCCACTGGGGAGCACATTTCCTGAAGCGCTCTGCTGTATAGGGATTCATTTTGAGATCTCTGCGGAGGCCTGCGTCTTGCGGGCCTCCCGTGGAGAGCCAAAGGGCAAAGTGGCGCACATTCCAGGCAAAAAGGCCTAGCAGTGGGAGGGCGTCTTCTGGAGATTGAAACAGGGTCTCGCCTATCGTGAGCGCGCGCTTCATGTCTCGTTGAAAAAAAGCCTCGATAAATTCGTCGCTCTTGGCGCTCTTGGCTTCGCCTGCTACGGCATAATCAGCAGGATTCAGCAGGAACTTTTCGATTTCGCGCTCCACCACGTCCAAGCTCCAGGGCTCCATCACACAAAGCGAAGCCTTTAAGGCATCGCTCAGTTCTGCATTTCCGCGCTTACTTAAAAAGTTCACCCAAGCCTCGCGCTCAGCTTCAAGCACCTCTTCGCACGCGACCACGGCCGCTTTTTCAATCAAGGTCTTGGTAAATTTGCGACGGCCATCCAGTTCATCAGAAACAAAAACACAAACCCACGCGGCAACATTAGCTTTGAGGGGCGCCCCGAAAAGCTCCGCAAGCTCGTCTGGCTTTTTCAATTGGTGCGCATTCTTGACGACGATAAACTGTGCGCCACCGCCTAAGCTCAGACTCTGCGCCGCCTCGAGAATGGAACCCTCCACGGCTTGGGATCCATCAAAGGTGTGCTCCGACATCGAAAGGCCGGCAAAAAGACTTAGGGGAGCCGCCTCCGAACCCGCGTCGGCTGGTTTTACCACACAATCGCGAATCCGTTTAAGCAGCTCGCGCGACTTCATCTTCTCGCGCCCCCAGAGCCAATACACCGGCCATACGAGGTCTTTTTCCAGTTCTGCGCGAATTTGTTTAGGATCAAACTTTGGCATTAGAACCCCGAAAACATGGTTTCTTGTACGTCAATCATGAGCCCCTGGGCCATCTCACCCAAGGCTCGATCAAATTCGGACTCATTGGTTAAAGCAATGGTCGTTCCTGCGACTCCGGGCTGGAATGGAGCATTAATTGCAGTCGAGCGATCCAAGGTTGTTCCCCAAATAGGTACGCTTTTGCCATTAATGGGATTTCTTCGAAAAAGACCAAAACCTACTTGGAGTTTGGCCGTATATTGATTGGCGACCTGAAAGGTGTACTTCCCAACTGGGACAGCACTAGTCGATCCGGGAGTGAGGTCTGCCGCGAGAACCACCATATTCAAAAGCACATCGGCTTGTTCTTCCGAATGAACTAATTTTAAGATCGCGCTGGAGGCAAACATTTTCGCCGCTGCATTATAGACAAGTGAATCAACGCCGGGTTTGAAAGAATTATTCGACACTGCAACTAAGAAAAGGGTTCTGATTTTGGCGTCTTCGACAAACTTACTTTTTGAAGTGCGCAGGGTATAACCACACCCCTGCAGAAGCAGCGAAGCAAGCAAAAACGCCAGCAAACGGACGGGTGAGCTAAACCTGAAAGGCATCTTTTTTTTCTACTCAATTCCCACCCAATATGGAAGGCTCGAATGCGAAATGAGCTTCAATCGCCTCACCGATATTCTAGATCTCCTCAAAAAGCATTATCCAAGTCTGGCCAAACGAGTCAAAGAAGCCCAAGCACTCTCAAACTGGGACAAAGTCGTCGGCGCTCAAATTGCCAAAAACGCCCGCCCCCTTCGAGTTGAAGATTCAGTCCTTTGGGTTGAAGTGAAACACCCGATCTGGAGAATGGAACTGGGGCATCGAAAAAAGCAAATTCTAGACAAGCTCAACCAGGCGACCCAAGGCGAGAAGCCGTTGACGGATTTGAAGTTTGTGGAATTTAGAAAAGACGCGTCCGACTAGCCCTTCAACATCAAAAAAACTTTGTACAGACTCCACAAAATCACGCCCAAGAGGACGACCGTGGCCACTCGAAACAAGGTCACGTGTTCCACTTTTCCCAAAAAAGAGGGAATCCCGGGAACCGCTTTTGCTTTTTGAACGGCGATCTTGCCCACGACTTCTGCGTGAAGCGCGTCGTGCTCCGCACGCTCCGAAAGTGAAGTCAACGTCAGATCATTTTCGGTAATTTCGTCTTCTTCACCCAGCGGCCGCTTCTTAGGCAGCTCGACTCCAAGTCGATTTTGAATCTCTCCGCGCTCATGAAGACCGATCCAATAGCCTAGCGAAGGGCAAACTTCATCTTGAACATCCAAGGCCCCTTGCCTAATCATTTTGATCAGATCCTCCCTTTCGAAAGGACCCAAGATTTGATTCTTAAAAGTGCGAACAAGCCAAAGCTCCGAGCTCATGCTTTTACGGGCTCCCGAAACACCGACCAAGCGCGCTCTTCGGCTTCAAGAAAACCTTGAATCGCCTCGTGTTTCGATTTTCTTAACTCGGCGGGGGTCCCCCAAAAAACGATCTCACCTTTGTTCAAAAAGGCGATCTGATCCGCAAGCAGCAGGGCCGAAGGAATGTCATGACTGATCACAATCGAAGTCAGAGTCAGCTCCCGCTTAAGCGTCTCGATGAGTTCATCCACCGTTTTGCGCGTGACCGGATCTAATCCAGTGGTGGGTTCATCATAAAGCAAAATCGAGGGTTCGCGAATGATGGCGCGCGCAAGCCCCACTCGTTTTCGCATCCCGCCCGAAAGTTCATTGGGGTACTTGTCAAAGCCACTGACAAAGCCCAAAATTCCGAGAGTTTTTTTAACTTTTTCTTCAATGGCTTCTTCCGACATTTTCGAATGTTCCCAGAGCGGGAACGCCACATTTTCAAAAACGGTCATGTCATCAAAGAGCGCCGCGTTTTGAAACAGAATCCCGAACACCTTGCGATGCGTGGCCAGCGCCGCGCCTTCGAGCGTGCTCATGTTTTTGCCCGCCACCCAAACCTCACCCGAATCTGGTTTGAGTAGCCCCATGATGTGTTTGAGCATCACCGACTTACCGGCTCCCGAAGAGCCTAAGATGTAAGTGAGTTTCCCAACCGGAAAATCCAGACTCACCCCGCGAAGAACTTGATCCTTACCGTCTCGAAAGCTTTTGAAGACCTTATCAAGACGAACCGTCGGTGGATGTTCGAGTTTGGCAGGAGCGTCAGTCATACCTCATTTGTACCCTTGAGTGGCTCACTGTGCAAGAAGAGCGTTTTCATAAGAGAGCCGATGAGCTCTGATCATTCGAGCCAAGGCGGCCTGACGATGCTCCGAGGCACGCAAGTTCGACGCATTTAACATCACGATTAAACCCAAGAGCGCAGGAGCCTCTCCCCCTTCGGAGTACCCCACCACGGCCCAGGTTTCTGATTTGCAAATCCCCAATCGTTGCGAGAGCACATGAGTCAAAGGAGGATATTCCGAAAAAGCGGCTATTTTTCCATCGACTTCACTTTTCTTAATTCGCTCCAGCGCGTCCGCAGTAATCGGAACCGACATCGCCGTCGGGGACTCCCCTTGTGGGAATCCCGCATAGGACTGCAAAATGGCAGCACTCACTCCCGCATGATAAACGAAGAAGAGAGAGCGGCAGTCCAACAACTCGCTCACCGCTAAGGTTAAGCGATGCGCCACGCGTCGAGGTTCTTTTAGCTCCCCCGATTCGAGCTCAAAACGGGCTAAGATCACTCGCTCACGTTGCCGCTCCTTGGAGCTTTCGGGATCTAACTGCAATTCAGAAATCAATGCCCGCTCCACGACTTGAGATTCCGCAGCGGATTTTCCCTGATTTGTTACAGGCGTTTTCAAAGGAGTGTCTAACCCATGCGGGGCGGCCACACCCCCAGGCTCGGCCCGGGCCGAAACCGGCTCGAGAATAAACAAATCAGCTCGCGCCTTGGTATCTTGCACGGCTTTTTCGAACTTCGCTTTTCGCTCGGCTTCTTGGCTTGCGGCAATCGCTCGCCGCTTGCGCCTTCGCTGCTCAACCTGCAAACTCACAAAGAGTCCAAAACCCAAAAATAAAAATACCCCTACGACTCCTCGCAAGCGACTCAGGAGTGATTGCGCCGCCCCGGGTGCTGTTGTCAGTTGCTCAACGACCAAGGCCAGAGGCAAATTACCGACACGGACAGACGAAGCCAAGACCTTCATCCCATCGATGGCAGAGGTTTCAGCGGCCTCCGAAAACCCATCATTGCGGGAAAAACTCTCACGAGCTGTTTGTTTGAAAACGGGAGTATCCCCAAAGCGCGCGCCATTATACGCACTCAGCGAATGCGCAAGCACGGTCCCGTCTTTGGCGATGAGATAGGCTCGCAAGCTGGCTGACTCAGGGGTTGAGTTCCAGCTTTTTAGAAATGTAAAAACCACTGCGGGATCCACCAAGGCCAGCACCGCACTCTTCATATGGGGCGCAGGAAACGCAAACGCAAGCCACTCATTGGAGCGCAACGCATCTTGCCGGATACGAAGGACGGCGACGCCTTGGGATTTGATTTCACTGATATTGAATTTTTCAGCCGCAGAGGCCAAGTAGTAATCCTCAAACGTCCCCTGCGTAAGTTGAGCAGCCCCCGCGCTCCAAGTCGGATTTTGCGCCAAAGCCAGAACGCGAACCAACTTCTCACGGCCAAATTCAATTTCCGCCCAATGAAGCAGCGGCCCTTCTTTGAGGTGAAAACGCCCGGAGCCAGCATTCGCGCGATCCAAAACAGAAAATGCCCGAGTCTTTACGTTCTCAAGGGCACTCCAAAAGCCCGAAGACAAAACGCGAGCCTGCGCATTAAGTTGCTCACGCTCCAACTGCGAGGCTCTCTGGGCCTGAGGTCCTTCGATAAGCCCATACACGCCTGAGAAAACCCCGTAAAGGGCGACCAAAAACATTGCGATGGCGATTTTTTTCGAGATAACGCCTCCCCACTTTTATGATATCACAGGTATCAAGAGGTCATAGAAAATCCATGCTCAAAGCCCAAGTCCTGATCTTAGGAACCGGAATCGCTGGCCTCAGCGCCGCCCTGAAGTTCGCCCGTCAAAAAACTAACGTTTTGCTCATCGCCAAAGCCGATATCGCCGAAGGCTCCACCCGCTATGCACAAGGCGGCATCGCCTCAGTTTGGTCGAAAAAAGACAGTTTCAAAGCCCATGTCCAGGACACCCTCGTAGCTGGGGCGGGACTTTGCAACAGAGAGATTGTCAAACTCGTCGTCCAAGAAGGGCCTGCTGCCGTTCGAGAACTCATCGAGCTGGGCGTGAAGTTTACCAAGAATTCTTCGAAGTCTTTTGATCTCCACCGCGAAGGCGGCCACGGCCAAAGGCGCATACTCCACGCTGATGATTTAACGGGCTGGGCAATTGAAAAAGCGCTCGTCGAGCAGGTCAAACGGAACCGTTACATCAAAGTCCTTGAGCACCACGTGGGGATTGATTTGATTACGGAGGGCAAGATTCATAAGAAACTTCAAGGCCATACCCCCCTCCCCGGCCGCTGCTTGGGCGCTTACGTCTTGAACACTAAAACCGGAAAAGTACTCACTTTGGCTTCAAATGCCACGGTCCTTGCCACCGGAGGCGCCGGCAAAGTGTACCTCTATACCACCAACCCCGACACCGCTTCGGGCGACGGCATGGCCATGGCGTTTCGCGCCGGCGCCCGAGTTGCGAATCTTGAGTTTTTCCAGTTTCATCCGACCTGCCTTTTCCATCCGTCGGCGCGCACGCTACTCATCTCCGAAGCGCTTCGCGGCGAAGGCGCGGTTTTGAAAAATCTTGCAGGCGAACCCTTCATGGATCGCCATCACGCGATGGCGTCGCTTGCCCCTCGCGACATCGTCGCACGTGCGATTGATTTAGAAATGAAACGCACCGGCGATAAACACGTTCACTTAGACGCTCGGCATTTGGGTGCTGAGAAATTACGTAAACATTTTCCCAATATTTATAGCAGCTGCTTGGCTCTCGGAATCGACATTACCCAAGTCCCGATCCCCGTCGTGCCTGCGGCACACTACACGTGCGGCGGCGTGCTCACCGACGAGCATGGCAAGACCAACGTCGAGGGGCTTTACGCCATTGGTGAAGTCGCGTGTACTGGCCTGCACGGCGCGAATCGTCTGGCGAGCAATTCACTGCTTGAGGCCGTGGTTTTTGCAGAGCGAGTTTATCAGCACTTGCGCCCGCTGCTCAAGAATTCGCGGCGAAAACACCGATCAAGCTCTTATCTTGCTGGGAAAATCCCGCAATGGGACACGGGCCATGCCGTGGCTTTAGAGGAGCAAATCGATATCGCCGCAAACTGGCATGAGATCAGATTGCTGATGTGGAATTTCGTGGGGATTGTGCGCTCCACTCGTAGGCTGTCCAGCGCTCGCCGGCGCCTGGATCTGATCCAAAACGAAGTCAACGCGTACTACTGGAACTACCTGCCCTCAAAGGATCTGGTCGAATTGCGAAATCTCATCACCGTGGCAAGCCTCATCGTTCAAAGCGCCCAGACCCGCAAGGAGAGCCGCGGGCTGCACTATACGGTGGATTATCCCGCGAGGGATGATCAGAATTTTGGAAGAGACACGGTGATGTGAGGCTCAAGTTTCCGCCGCCCTCACCTCTGATATCGTCAGCAACTTCAAAAACTTCACACCCGAAGACTCAATCGAAATCCGCCCCTGCTGCTCGCGATCAACAACCGTGAGCGCTGCCACGGGAGAAAACCCAGAGTCTCGGAGTCGTTCAATCGCTCGCAAACTCGACGCACCTGTCGTTACGACATCTTCTAAGACCAGCACGCGGGCTCCCGCCTTAAGATTCTCGCTGCCTTCAATGTAGCGAGCCGTTCCATGGCCTTTAGGCTCTTTTCGTACGATGAACGCAGGCCAAAACAAGCCCCTTTTACGGGCCTCTAGCGAGAGCGCGGTGGCCAGCGGATCTGCACCCAGTGTAAGGCCTCCGACGCCGTCCAATTGCATTTCCTTTTCTAAAATAAGGTCACAGGCGACCTCCGCAATCAAAGCGGCGCCATCCGGATGTAACGTCGTGGCCTTTAGATCGATGTAGAGCGAGCTCTTTTGTCCTGAGGACAAAACAAAATCACCCTCATGATAACTCAATTTGCGAATTAAACTTGCGAGCTTTTGTGTTTTTGAATCCATACTTTCAAATCCTCAAATGCGAGCTCTTTACCGATTTCGTTAAAAGGCTCGTGATAAAATCCTGGAAGTTGCTTAAGCATCTTGTCTTCCTGCTCAAGTGCTTTGAAAAAATCGATCGCCTTCTCTGAGTCAACGATCTTGTCCTCCATTGAAACGAGGACTAAAAGCGGATATTTAAATCCCGTCTTACGAGCGGCCGTATCGGCAAGCGCCTTGCGCATTTCGGCAAACATCTTGGGCGTCACTTTGCGGTGAACGAGCCGATCAGAGGTGTAGGCCTCGGCCACGGCCGGATCATGGGACAATTGTTGCGGATCCACTTCAGAGGTAAAATGCACGCGACCCCAAATATGCGAAAGCGCAAGGGCCACCGTCTTCTTGATAAAAGGAACCTGCACTTTCATCCCAATCAAGGGCGAGGAAACCGCAGCAGAGCAAATCGGAAGCTCGGGATTGTTAAACAAGGTCCGGAGCACCACCAGCCCCCCCATGCTATGGCCTAAAATGTGAATCTCGGAGCGACCAAAACGCCGCTTAAGGCTATCATCCAAACGCTTCACCGTAAGCGCCACGTCTTCAACATACTGATCAAAGCGATCCACATGCCCCCTCAAGCCTTCGCTGCGACCATGGCCTCTTAAATCCAAGGTGCAAACGGCATCCACGGCAGTGGACAGGTAATGAGGAAAGTGGAGGTAGCGTCCTCCGTGTTCACCAATTCCGTGTACGATGAGCAGAATGCGGCCCGAACTCCACTGCTCGGGATGATGGGTGACCGAAAAAAGTTGAACGTCTCCATCTTGAGAAGGAAAAGTTTCCCATTCCGTGACCCAACCTTTTGGAAGTCCCGGAAAACCTTCAGGGCGAACCGCTCCTAGATCAGCACCGTTTTGGTGTTTATCAGAGACAAGGTGACGAGGTGCTGTTTGTTTTGGGGGCATGTAAAGGGATCTCCTTATATTTTTTCTTTAAATTTTCTCGATGTGCGCAATATACGCTTCAATCGATTTTCGCGCTTCATCTGAAAGTTTTTTGAACCGGCAACTGAAGCCCCACTTGTCTTCAAGCACTCTGACAATCTCTGCTTCAGCAACAAACGGCGAAATGCTCGCGCCCCCAGTCGCTCCCGCAGGCGCGCCTGCGACACTCACGTTGAGTCTGACCCTTGCCCCCACGGGGCCCGGAAGGTGATCCGAGAGCACCTGCATTCCGCCCACACTCACGTCACGACAGATTCCGGGGGCTAGCATCACACCGTTGGTCATCAAGACTCGAGCAACGAGGGGGCGGCGGGGCGCGCCCCTTCGTTCGTCTGACTTGGCATCTGACTTGGCATCTGACTTGGCCTCGGGCTTGGCTGCCAGTTTTTCCACGGGCTGAACGGCGGCCATTTTCAATTTCGGAAAAGCAGGTGCGCCTGAAGGCGCGGGTTTGGCAAACGGAGGCGGGGCAATCGTCTTCGCTGCCGCCGGTGCCCCAAAATCTGCCACGTCTTCCAAACGCTGCCAATCGCTCAAACCATCTCGCCACACATGGACGCGAGGATGAATCTTCTTAATCGACAAAAGCCGCATCACTTCTGCGTGTGAAAACGGCCCAAACTGAGAGTCGTTATAGAACAAAAACCAATTCGCAGTTTCCTCGGCTTCTTCGCTATGAGCTCGCGGTGGCGGAGGGGCCGCGCGAGGGGGGGCCTTCTTGACTTCAGGTCGAGACGCTTTTTTGATTTCTACCTGCACTTCTTTGGTGGGTTCCTCAGGCATCGCCACCTTGAACGCGGGCAGATCACAGATCCGCTTCCACGCCGGTTGGCCTTGCTTCCAAATGTAGTGAGCCAGGGTGATTTCGTTGGACTCGATTTTTTCGATGACTTCGGTCATCCGCAGCGGCCCAATCCAACGCTCACCTTGTGCGATATACCACTGTGGCTTTTCAGAATTTTCCATATAAAATCAGTGTACGAGGAACATGCCGTTCACACCAGACCCCTGTCAAAGAAATTGACATTTGATCGCTTCTCAAACGCATTCGCACCAGACCCAAAAACATCACCAAACACAACCGCTTGTTTTATAAGGACTTTATCAATTGCCGGCCCCCGTGAACTTTGGCACTTTGCTTGCGATACAAGAGTTCAGGATGGCCTATATGATTAAGACAATGAGCAAGGAACTACTGTGTGGAGTGATGGCGCTAGCCGCGACTGCGGGCTGCGGCAAACAAGCGTTTGTCGTCACCTCGAATGTCGAAAGTCAAAAAGCTCCCGGATTCTTCACGATCGCCCCTAAAGTCGACTTCCTCCTTATTGAAGATGATACGGGTTCAATGCACGAGCCTTTAGCCAATATTCAAGCCGAAATGCCCCCTTTCCTTAGTGGTCTCGAAGCCAAGGGCTGGAACACCCATTTTGCAACGATCCCTTTGACCACCCCCCGCGCAATCTCTGAAGTCATAGCCTCCAAACATGATGGCAACTGGGGTTCGGCGTGGACGAGTCCTTATCCAGGATCTACGATGAGCGATCCAGGAACCCTGCTGGCGTCTGTGTTTCGCACCGTCGACCAATACGACCAATTTATTACGCAAAAAACGATCACGGCAAACTCAGGCGAAGAAGCGGCGTTTGAGAACATTGCGACAAGCCTGAAAGACTCATCCCTGACCCATACAGGGTTTTTAAGAGACGACGCCCTCCTCGTCATGATCGTCCTTGGTAATGGAGACGACACCTCTAAGGTCAAGATGTGCACTCGCAGCGATGGGTTCAAGGGCCCTTGTGAATACGTGGGCTTTCCGGAGCAAGGAACTCTTCAATCAAGCTTTGATGAATACAAGGCGAAGTTCGCCCAGGCTAAACCGTCGGCAGATCAGCTCAAATTCTTTTCCATTGTTTCAGCCAACCGAAGCACGACTTGCGCAGGCGGTAATGCCTACCCAGGCCTTCGCTACATGCAAATGGCTAAAGAGCTAGGTGGCGCAAGTTACGACGTATGCACAGTGCCGATGAAAGCGATTTTGCAATCCTTGGCTTCTCAGCTTCAAGTCGCAAAGTATGCCTACAGAACACGTTACTTGCTCTTAGCAAGTGAGCCCAATCCCGCGACCATTGAAGTGACGAAAAACATTGCAGGTGAAACGAGCAACTCGATGGTCATCGCACAAGACGCTACAAATGGTTGGACCTACAAGGGCCAGATTGTGAGTGAAGCAACGATCGATTCACCGATTTTGATGAACGAAGCCTCAGGCTTTGCGGTTGAGCTTCACGGCGCTGCGAAGTTGCACGGTGATGACACGGCAACAGTGACATTTAAGCCTGCGGGAGCCGAGAATTCAGCGAAGTAATCCGCGACCTGGACGCGCGAGATACCCGAGCAAACCCTTGCGCTTATCTCGCCGCAACCAACTTTTTTACTCAGGCAACATGCTCAACAAACGCGCGCCTCAAAGCCACTCGTTAATAAGTGGAATAGAGTGGAATTCGATTTCCACCCTATTCCACCCAATGCCTAACGAAACTTGACCCCGCCCCAAACCCCCGAGCTAAAACTTCATTTCAGGTACATCCGCCGGAATAATCAACTTCGCAGCCGTGGCTTTGCGAATATCCTCTGACGATACGCCCGGCGCGCGCTCACGCAACACAAGGCCATCCGAAGTGACTTCGATCACAGCCAATTCACTCACAATCTTCTTCACCACACCCACGCCGGTCAAAGGCAGAGAGCAAGCTGGCAATACCTTGCTTGATCCGTCTTTAGCGACGTGTTGCATGGCCACGATGACGTTCTTGGCGCCTGCGACCAGATCCATCGCGCCGCCCATTCCTTTGACGACCTTACCAGGAATCATCCAATTAGCGATGCTCCCCTTTTCATCCACTTCCATCGCGCCCAATACGGTAAGATCTACATGACCGCCGCGGATCATCGCAAACGAGTCAGCGCTTGAAAAATAAGAAGCGCCCGCCATCGTCGTCACCGTTTCTTTCCCGGCGTTAATGAGGTCCGCATCGATTTCATCTTCCGAAGGATAGGGCCCAATTCCCAAAAGCCCGTTCTCACTTTGCAAAATGACGGTCATCCCTTTAGGAATATAATTCGCAACGAGCGTCGGAATCCCAATCCCCAAATTCACGTAATAGCCGTCTTTAAGTTCCTGCGCGATTCGCATCGCAATTTGTTCACGAGTAAGTGCCATGATAATTTCTCCCCCTCACGCCTTGCGAGTCACGCGTTTTTCGATACGCTTTTGATAGCCGGAGCCTTGAAAAATACGCTTCACGTAAATTCCAGGCACATGTACCAAGTCTGGATCCAGTTCACCCGCAGGCACCAAGTGCTCAACTTCCGCAATCGTCACACGCCCTGCAACCGCAACCAAGGGGTTGAAGTTACGCGCGGTTTTTCGGAAAACCAAGTTTCCCATCGTGTCGCCCTTCCAGGCCTTTACGATTGAGAAATCCGCTTTGAGCGCCTTTTCCATGATGTATTTTCGGCCATCAAACTCGCGGCACTCTTTGCCTTCAGCAATCAGCGTCCCAACCCCAGTCGGTGTAAAGAAGGCCGGAATCCCCGCCCCGCCCGCGCGCAGCCGTTCGGCCAGTGTGCCTTGAGGGGTCAACTCCACTTCAAGCCGACCCGACAAAACGAGGGATTCAAACAATTTATTCTCACCCACATAACTTGAGATCATCTTCTTGACCTGGCCTGCTTGCAGCATGAGTCCAATCCCGAAATCATCTACGCCAGCGTTGTTGGAGATACAGGTCAAATTCTTCACACCCTTTGCCACCAACGCAGTAATGCAGTCTTCCGGAATCCCGCACAACCCAAATCCCCCAAGCGCAATTAGCGCGCCATCAGGGATATCCCTTACTGCTTCGGCAGCATTTTTTACGAGTTTATTCATGATGCACTCCCCAATTAAAGGCGTTCCAAACAGATCGCTGTGGCTTCGCCGCCACCGATGCAAATTCCGGCCATGCCCTTTTTCACATTGCGATCCTTCATCGCGGACAACAATGTAATCAAGATACGTGCGCCGCTGGCGCCGATCGGATGGCCCAACGAGATCGCGCCACCCCAAACATTCAATTTGTCAGAAGGCAACTCAAGCTCGCGCTGTGCCGCAAGCGCCACCACTGCAAACGCTTCGTTCACTTCAAAAAGGTCCACATCCTTCATTGTCCAGCCGGCCTTCGCTACGGCGCTCTTCATCGCCTGTGCAGGAGCCGTTGTGAACCAGACTGGATCTTGTGCATGCCATCCCGTGCTCACCACACGTGCCAAAGGTTTCAAACCAAGCGCACGCGCCTTCTCGCCTGACATCAACACCAAAGCTGCCGCGCCGTCATTAATGGTCGAAGCATTGGCAGCCGTCACGGTGCCGGTTTTATCAAACGCTGGTTTCAAACTAGGAATCTTATCCAACTGGCCCTTCATCGGGCCTTCATCAAGCTCCACACGTATGATATCGCCTTTTTTGCCCGCGATTTCGACAACGGCGATTTCGTCTTTAAATTTCCCGGCTTTTTGCGCTTCTTGGGAGCGCTTGAAACTTTGAATGGCGTAATCGTCCTGCTCCTTACGCGTGAAGTTCTTTTCACGAGCGCAAAGCTCCGCGCAATTGCCCATGTGTTGATTGTTGTACGGATCCCACAACCCGTCGTTGATCATGGAGTCCACCATATTTTGGTGACCCATGCGGAACCCGTTTCGTGCGCCCTGCAAAAGGTAAGGAGAGTTACTCATGCTCTCCATGCCGCCGGCCACGACGACGTCGCTATCGCCGCACAGAATGGATTGGGTGGCGAGCATCACGGCTTTCATTCCACTGCCGCAAACTTTATTAATGGTGAGAGCGGGAGTGGCTTTTGAAATCCCGGCGTAAATAGCCGCTTGTCTTGCCGGAGCCTGCCCCACGCCCGCGGTCAACACGTTGCCCATGATCACTTCAGAAACCTGATCCACACCGACGCCAGCGCGCTTAAGGGCCGCTTCAATGGCCACGGCGCCAAGTTTAGGTGCGCTCAAAGCAGCCAGTGCGCCTTGAAAACTTCCGATAGGGGTACGAGCAAATCCTACGATCACGACTTCTTTGTGTTGCGACATTCGGGGTCTCCCTGATTTAGAGTTAAAAAAACTTTAATGAGCAGGAACTTGAAACAATTCCCGCAACAGATTAATAACTCCCTATGTTGACCTTCGCTACAAGAAACATTAAAAAGTGGATCCCAACCTCGCTCGCGCTCACGATGGGTTTTGCCGGGGCGCTCCAAAATACGCCCGCAGTGTACGCCGCGCCCCCTCCTCCGGCCCAACTCCCTGATTTGGTCGAAAAAATCCTACCCGGCGTAGTTAACGTGAGCTCAACGACGATCATGAGTACCCGGGCATACGGGATGGATGACTTCATGCGCTACTGGGGAATCCCTCAAGAACGCAAGCAAACATCCCTTGGCACTGGCTTTATTATCGATAAAGACGGCTATATCCTGACGAACAATCACGTCGTCGCCCACGCCACCGAAGTGCTGGTGACCCTGCTCGATAAACGCCAGTTTCGGGCGAAAATCATTGGCAAAGACGAAAAGATGGATGTTGCCCTATTGCAAATTCGAGACAAACTCAAACAGGTCCCTGCGGATCTAAGCCCCGTGCCGCTTGGCGATTCAGAAGCGGTAAGAATTGCGGAATCCGTTTTTGCCGTCGGCAACCCGTTTGGCCTTCAGCACACCGTAACACTGGGGATCATCAGCGCGAAGAATCGAACCATTGGACAAGGACCGTTTGATAATTTCCTTCAAACCGACGCTTCGATCAATCCCGGCAACAGCGGCGGCCCCTTATTTAATATCCGTGGAGAAGTCATCGGAATCAACACCGTCATCTTCTCAAAGACAGGTCAAAGTGGCGGCTTAGGATTTGCGATCCCCGTAAACGAAGCCAAAAGCCTGATCCCGGATCTCAAACGCTATGGGCGTGTGCCCAGGCCTTGGATTGGCGTGCTTGCGGAGCGCATGAGCCCCCAGCTTCAACAGTATTATAACCTGCCCACCGATACCGGCGTGCTCCTCTATAACTTGATTGAAGGCGGCCCCGCAGACCAAGCCGGCATCAGGCAGGGCGACATTGTAACCGCTGTAGACGGCACGCTGACAAAAGAGCCCAACGAAGTGGAACGCGCCTTGGTCAAGCATAAGCCCACCGAAACAGCCGTTTTGAAGATCCAGCGCGGCAGAAAAACCCTAGAAATCAAAATAAAACTTGAAGAACTTCCCAAATTGGAGAATCTCCCTCCTGGTATTCTTTAACGAAAGGTCACTGCCATGGAACGACGCCACCGAACCGTATCTAAAGCCAGTCCACTCCCCATCGATTTTCGCAAGATGGTTGCAGAGGTTTTCACGACCAACTTCGATGCAGGCCTAAAGCTGCTTCAGAAGATCAAAGCGGGAAAGCGCCACTTTGAAGTCCGCGGCGATATTTTTGCCGACGAAGTGATGCTCTGTATTTCTCTAGGAACTTCAGGCCACGTTTCCGCTACGAGCGTTTACGCGAGCTGCGATTTTGACCCTAAGGCGAGCGCGCCAAAAATTGAAGACGTCTTAGGCGCCTGTGTGGATGCGGTGGGCTCCGTTTATATGGAACTCTTGGATCCTGAAAATCCCAAGCGCATTGAGCAGATCGCCCAAGAGTCTTTGGCGGCACTTCAGGACATTCCGTACGAGTGGACATCCATGAAAGTCGATCGCCATAAAGTTTTTGTCCGAGTCGATAAAACCAATCCTGCGCTGGATGAGCTCGCGGATCAGTGGCTCAAAAAACACGACCCTAAACACAAGGATCTGGAAAAAGAAGAGCAAGAAGAGGTCGAATCCCTGTTTGTGACGGGACCGAAGGGCAAGAAACAGCTGCACTAGAAAAAAACGCCGTTAAGTCCCAAAAAAAAACCCTCTAATGTACTTTATTGCCTATTAAAAAACAAAATGGGGCTGCAATTAGACATTAAAAATGACTCACTTCTAGAATTCGTTTCCAGAACCTCATCGTTAGAAAACAAACAGAACCACTGCCAATCGACAAACCATGATTTACAGTGGTTTTGGAGTATACGACGAAAACCACTGCAAATCGCTAAATCGTGATTTGCAGTGGTTTTCATAAATGCTGCCATTCTAAGGACTCGCCCCGGTGAACCACCCCACCGAGAGGCGATAGAAGCGTATTTTTACAAGCTCATTCGATTTGAGTATCTTTTGGCCCTAATCCTAACCCACTCCTGACACACAAATCCCAAAATTTCCCCTAATCTCTAATAATCATGAAGCAGCTGGTGCTTGGAGATTTTCACATCCATTCGACGTTCAGTGACGGCAAACTCACGATCCCTGAGATTGTCGACCTCTACGGTTCATTAGGTTTTGGCGCAATTGCAATCACGGACCACCTCTGCGAAAGCCATTCGATGATCGGAAAAGCAGCCCGCTACATTGGCCACACGCTGACGCCTGCGAGCTTTCCTCTTTATATTGAAATCCTCAAATCCGAAGCCGACCGAGCCATGAAGCAATACCAGATGGTGGTCATCCCAGGAGTTGAGATCTCCAAGAACTCCATCTCCAATCACCGATCCGCCCACATTTTGGCGCTTGGAATCACGCAGTGGATTTCTGCCGACAAAGACGCTTTAGAGATTGTCCGAGAAATTAAATCCCTCGGCGGGCTATCCGTAGCCGCCCATCCTGTTTGGACTCGAAAACGTGAGAAACAATCCTATCACCTCTGGGACCGAAGAGAAGAACTTAAATCAGAGATCGACGCTTGGGAAGTCGCCAGTGGCCCCTACTTCTTTGATGAGGTTCTCCACAGTGGGCTTCCCATGATCGCAAGCAGCGATCTTCATCACAGAAATCAAATCACGTCTTGGAAATCCGTCCTTCATTGCAAGCGGACCCAAGCCGATGTGTTCATGGCAATCCGTAATCAGGAGCTGTCATTTCAATTCTATCAGGAGGTGAACAATGACTACCCTCGCTCTACTAATGCTCCTCATTTGGTTCGTAGCCCTAACTCTGACACTTTACGGAACAGCCCTCACAATCAGGGCGATGAATTGCCAACCCCCGCACCTTGACGCTCCTTTTGGACTTTTCCCCGTCTCCATTCTAAAACCCTTAAAAGGCGCAGAAAATGGGATAAAGGAAAACATTCGAAGCTTCTTTGATCTCGATTACCCTCACTTTGAACTTCTTTTTTCCATCGCAGAAAATTCTGACCCCGCAAAACATCTTGTCCGTGAACTGATACAGCAATACCCACACGTCAAAGCGAAACTTATCGTAGGCCAGATTGAAGCAGGCCCCAATCCTAAGGTAAATAACCTCATCAAAAGTTACGAGGCCGCAAGCCATGACCTCATCCTAATTAGTGATAGCAATATCCGCGTAGAAGCAAACTACCTCAAGCGCCTAGTCGCGCATCTGGATAACGGCGTGGGCGTGATCACGGCAATCGTTGCCGGACGCAATGCTGAGACGTTTGGAGGCAAACTCGAATCGACCTATCTCAATACTTTTTATGCGCGATGGATGGTTCTTGCCGCTAGATTTGGCAATCCCTGTGTGGTTGGTAAATCCATGCTCTTTAGTCGCAAAACGGCTGAGCGATTCGGGGGAATCAAAACCCTTGCTAGGTATCTTGCAGAGGATTACATGACGGGCGTTGCGATGTTAAGGCTTGGCCTGCGAGTCATCATCATGAGTGACCCAGTTCCCCAATTTATTGGGAGTTATCCCATGAGAGATTTTTGGAGTCGACATCTGCGCTGGGGGCGAATCCGAAAATCTCAAGCAGAGCTCGCTTTTGCTATCGAGCCGCTCTTTGGCTGCTTTGTATCTGGAATTGCAGGATCCTGGGCTACTTCACAACTATTCGATTGCAGCTGGGCCCCAGTCCTTTTCTTGCATCTTGTCTTCTGGTGCATCAACGATCTTATCCTCCAAATGCGCATTGGCAAGGAACTTAGCCTTTCAGCACCGCTCATGTGGCTCACTCGTGAAACTCTCTCCTTTCCGATGTGGCTTCATATTGCGCTTGGAAAAACGGTAATGTGGAGAGGGCGAAAATTGGTTTTGCAACCCGGTGGACTTTTGGATCCCAAGTGGGGCCAAGCTGATGCGTGAATTTCTCTGGGGAGCTGCTACGAGTAGTCACCAGATTGAAGGCTACAACGACAAAAATGATTGGTGGGAATGGGAATTAAAGGGCAACATCGAGGGCAATGCGAGATCGGGCGCTGCGACAGATCACCTGAATCGGTTTCGCGAGGACATAAAACTTGCCGCAGACCTAGGACTAAACAGTTACCGCTTTTCAATCGAATGGTCACGACTGGAGCCCCAAGAAGGCCAATGGAGCGATGAGGCCTTTGGGTGGTACAAAGATCTGCTTTCGGAGTGTGAGAAGCATAAACTAAAGCCTATGCTCACGCTGCACCATTTTACTTCACCTAATTGGTTCGCAAAAAGGGGCGGATTCACAGCTCCTGATGCGCCCAACTATTTTTGCGAATTTGTAAAACGAGTCATTCACGAATTAGGCCCCAGAATCCCACTATGGTGCACCTTTAATGAGCCCATGGTTTTACTAGTCGGTTCCTATTTGGGCAAATTCATGCCTCCTGCCGAGTTCTCACCTCTTAAGTTTTCACAGGCTTGCCAGGGCATCCTTAAATCCCATCAGCAAGCCTACGAACTCATTCACAACCAACCTCTTCGCAGCGGACCCTGGAAAGATAACCCGATCCAAGTTGGGATCGCGCATAACCTCATTGATTTTTATGCCGACCGCCACTGGCATCCTCTTGAGCTACTTTTTACCAAACTTCTTCGCAAGTTTTATAACCAAGCGTGGCTTGATGCGATCACAGGAGGAGCGATCAACTTTCGAATTCCCGGCTTCATCCCTGGCCCAAAACCTGCCGTGAGCATCACCCCAAAAGGATGTGCCGACTTTATTGGAATCAATTATTATACCAAGGCCTACGTCAAGTGGCGCCCCAGAGACAAAGCGGAGGGAATCTCGCCCGATTTTCCTGTAGGTATTGCATTTTCCAGAAGAAAAGAACCCACCTCAGAAGTGGGATGGGCAATACATCCCAAAGGACTGGGACGAATGCTTCGGTTTGCATCACACTACAAACTGCCAATCTACATCACTGAAAATGGAATTGCAGATAAGGTAGACAAAATGCGCGAAGCCTATCTCACATCACACTTAGCCCAGGTCACTCTCGCCATTGAAGGGGGAATTGATGTTCGGGGCTATTACCACTGGTCACTTCTGGATAACTTCGAATGGATCAAGGGCTTTGGCCCGCGGTTTGGGCTGTACGAAGTCAACTATGAAACTTTTGAAAGAAAACTTCGAAACTCAGGCAAGTTTTTGAAGAAAACTATTCTTGAATCTTCGAAATAGACGTCGAGCAAAACCAAAGCCTGTAAAGGCTTGCTGCGACAAATTTAGTCTGCTATCAAAGGTTTACCCATGAGAATCGCAATCATCGACTTAGGCACCAATTCAGTTCGTTTCGACATTCATCAGCTGGGGCCCAAGAAGAAGTCGACTCGCCTCCTTCATCGTGAAAAAATCATGATCCGACTGGGCCAGGGTGTTTTTACCAAGGGCCAGTTAGATCCGGCTGCGATCCATCGTACGACGCACGCTTTTTCAACGTTTAAGAAGATTTGCGATGAATTCTTGGTCAACCGCATTATCGCGCTCGGAACAAGTGCATTGCGCGAGGCCACCGATGCTCCGAAGCTTGTGGCCCATATTCGTAAATCAACCGGGATCGACGTTCGAGTTATTTCAGGTTCTGAAGAGGCTAAACTCATTGCCCAGGGCATACTCGGAAATATGAAAATGAGAGCGGGCAAAACCGCCTTAATTGACATTGGCGGCGGGAGCACAGAAGTCAGTATCATTCACAAAAAGAAGATCCTATTTTGCGAAAGTTTTCCATTAGGCACAGCACGTCTGCAGCAAGTTTTCCTGAAAGTCAGTCCTCCCCCGCCCGAAGCCATTGGCGAATTGCGCCAATTTATTCGAAATACCTTATTTTCGAAATTCTCTGGTGTACAAATACCCAAGGTTTCAAAATCCATTGGATCCAGTGGTACGATCAAGGCTTTGGCCCGCATTGAAAAAAAGACGACAGGAGCAAAAACCCTCAAAGCCAAAAACGTCCAAACTCAGGTCAAAAAAATAAGTCGCATGAACACGACCCAACTTTTGGAGTTGCCGGGACTTGAAGCGAAACGCGTTGACATGATTCTTGCCGGCACGATTCTTCTCGAAGAATGTTTGGCGATCTTTGGAATAAAAGAAGTGCTCCCAACGGATTACTGCCTTCGAGATGGCATACTGCTTGAGCAAATTGAGTTGGCGAAACGCCATATGACCTCCCGCATCGCCTTGCACTTGCCGGATCTGATCGAAAAAGCGAGAAAACTCGGCGGAAAAGAGGCCAATCTAAAATGGGCCAGCGAGAATGCAAAACTGCTTTTTACTCGATTGCGTCCACTGCATAAACTTGATCAAAACTCGTGTCTCTACCTCCAGGCAGCTGCAGTGCTGCGCAACAGTGGAAAAGCCGTTTCGTTTGCGGGCCACCCAGAGCACTCCTACTACATCGTCAAGAATGCGAACTTCCCCTTTGTAGAGAGCTGGGAATCCGAACTTGTGGCGCAACTCTGCCGGCATCATGGCCACGCAAAAATTGAATCAAAAGCCATTCCCTTTGCTAGGGAGAAATCTCGAAGGAATACTTTCCTGAAACTTCTTGGAATTTTGAGTTTGCTCGACACCCTAGACAGAGACCCTACCAACCCTCCCCAAATTAAGAGAGTTGTTGTAAAGAAACACGCAGTTCATGTCACATTTACAAAAGGCTCTCCCTCGAATCTTGAATTTTTTAGAGCCGAGAGCCGAAAACAACTTTTTCAACAGATTTTTGATCGCGAACTGGTCCTGGCTCGAAACTAAAACTTCTGAATAATTTCAGAAAGCTTGAGGAGATCTGCACCCCCCTCAAATCTCGCCCATGCGCCTTTTTTCAGCTCGACTCTCTCACCCGTTATTCGCTCCATAAAAGCCGGGATCCAATCTCCATGAGAACATGCAACAACGACTTGCGCCCGAAAATTCTTAAACGCTTTTAAAAACTCATCCACCTTCTTGTCAATTGGCTCACCTTCACTCAGGCACTGCAGTTCTTTGATCCGCCCCCGATCGTCTGCCACAAACGGCAACAGCGTCTCAAGGCACCTCTTTTTTGGACTGCTTAGGAACAGGCAATCTTTCAAACTTGGAAATGTTGAATGAAAGTATTTCGCCGCCTTCAGCGCCTGCTTTCGCCCCTTTGCGCTTAGGCCGTTATCAAATGCACTCCCCATCTCTTTATCGCGATGGGCATGTCGAACGATTATTAAGGTTCTATTTGATTTCAAGGGGCGTCCCCGCATATTCTTGCTCCGCAAGTTCAGCGAAAAAAAACTGTGATCTCAAGGAACCCCCCGCCTGTTTTTGGTCAAGGGCACGCCAATGGCCATCAAAGCCTAGCTCCTTAGCCTTGACCCGATCATTCATATAAGCAGGGAGCAATACCCCCGATATATAGCGATAAAGTCTTTCATCCAAAACGGGAAAAGCAAGCTCGAGTCTTGAAAAAAAGTTCCGAGGCATCCAATCAGCGCTCGATAGGTAAAGTGCTTTTGAATTTTCAAAAAAATAAATTCGACTATGTTCTAAGAATCGATCCACGATACTCACGACACGAATATTCTCGCTTAACTTTTTCGCCCCAGGGACAAGGGCACAGGCTCCCCGAACGATCAGATCCACTTTAACCCCAGCTGATGACGCCTCATAGAGCTTCACAATCACTGCATGATCGACCAAAGTATTTACTTTTCCCACTATCCGGGCTGTTTTTCCCGCCTTTGCCGCAGTAATCTCCGCGTCGATTAATTGCAAAATTCTTCGATGAAGCTTAGCCGGAGCCGGCACAAGCCGTTTGAAAGTTTGGGGAACCTCCCCCTTTGCGACCGTATCGAAAAATTTGAGAGCGTCTTCGCCAATTTCGGGGTTAGCCGTTAAAATAGCAAGATCGGTATATTGTCTTGCGGTAATGGAGTTATAATTGCCCGTCGAAAGATGCGTGTAGAGCCTCACTCCACCTTCTTCTTTTCGTGAAACGAGAGCAATTTTGGCGTGAAGCTTAAGCTTTCCAAAGCCAAAAACGACTTCGATCCCCGCGTTTCGAAGCTCCTCGGCCAACCGTAAATTATTGAGCTCATCAAACCGCGCCCGAAGTTCAATAACAACTCGAATCTTTTTACGCCCTGCCACTGACTTTAGCGCATCAATCACAGGAGACAACGCATCGACTCGATAAACAGTTTGTTGAATCATACTCACGTCACTGTCCGCGCAAGCCTGACGAATCCAATTCACATAGGCATCAAACGAGTCATAGGGGTGATGCAAGAGCAGATCTCTCTTCTTAAGACTCTCAAATATTTTGTCATCAATGCGAAACTCTCTAGGCACCAGGCCCTTAATCGGAGCATGCAGTAATTCACGCTTCTTCAAGATCGATTCGGGAATCGTATTTAAAACAGACCAAAGTCCATTCAAACATAACGTTGCAGGCGTCTGAAAAATCTGCTGAGGACTCAGCCTCAGTGCCTTTTTCAAAAGCTCCTCAAAATGAGGAACCTTTACCCCTCGATGTTGAATTCGCACCGGACGACCTCGATCACGTTTTCTAAGACTGGAAAGCACCACATCGGGAACGGATTCAGTGTCTTCCTCCTCAAGATCCACACTCAAGTCCGCATCGCGAGTAAACCGGAGAATTGAGATCTCCTCTTTTAGTCCAAAGGCTGCAGGAAGAAACTCCTGAAGTAAATGATCCAAAAAGAAAAAATAAACGCATGGTTCATTTTTGCTGTCACTACTCTGTGCCGTGAGAACACTTTTTAACTTCTTAGGGATTCGAACAAACGAGCCAGCAGGAAAAACTGCTGCGAGCTGCAAATTATCAATCAATCCAATTTGCGCGGCACTCACCGCTTCTGGAGCGGACAATTCGGGGAAAACGGTTTCGTAAAAGGCTTGTTTGGCCAAAGCGTAATAAGAATCAGTCTCACTGAGACTTGTCACAAAATGAAGGTGAAACCTGGACAGCTCACGACTCAGGCTCTCAAGGGTTTGCGCTTGCTGCTGCTGAAACCGATTCATTTTGCCAAGAATGACCGAGCGAATGCGCCTAAGACGCCTCAGTTGCTTTTGTTCTCCGCGCCTAAGAGCGGTTGAAATGGAACGCCCCAGCGAGGCCATCCGGATCATAAAGAATTCGTCCAAGTTTGATGAAGTGATTGAAAGAAACTTCACCCGCTCAAGCAAAGGATTTTCTTTGAGGTTAGCCTCAGCCAAGACACGCGAATTAAACTCAAGCCAACTCAAATCCCTATGGATGAAGGGTTGAGCAGCATCAAGCAACATCGGCCGCAATTTGGGAGCAGGAGTAAACGAATCCATATCTGTACCGTGGCTCATTGAATCATAAGCGGGGTGTTTGCGCCATCTTTATACAAATTCCTAACCCAATCCTAACAAAGCAACTCTAGGAAAAATTCTTAACCAAGTCCTGACACTGAAACACAAATGATCTTGCTAAAATCTAACTCAAGATGAGCGCAATAACCAGAACTCTTGAAAGCATTTTCTATCTCGATCAAATCAGCCTCCGGTGGATCGCCAGCCGAAGGCATCCCCTCACTGATCGACTCATGCGAGGTTTTACTCATGCCGGAGACTGGCAAAGTTGGACGGTCCTCATTCTTGCATCCTTCCTAGCAGGTGAACCCTTTCGCCATATCGCAATTCAAATTACACCCAAACTTCTGCTCACCTTAGCCCTCTGTTACGCCATCAAGGCAATCTCAAGACGTCCAAGGCCTGTGAAATCAATGCAGGGGTTTTCTTCGCTACTTAAGGATCCCGACCCCTATTCTTTTCCCTCCTCGCACTCCGCTTGTGCGTGGCTCGTATGCATGAGCCTTGCCCTCATGTTTGGAGGAGGATGGAGTTTATTGTGCCTCTATGCAGCGGCTATCAGTTATTCGCGCGTTCATGTTGGTGCACATTACCCGCTTGATGTGCTGATCGGGAGCGCATTGGGAATCCTCATTGCTTCGATCTTTTAATCCGCATCCCACGTCAAAAATTCATCTACCCGATATCCATTCACGATCTATTCACATAAGCAAAGCCGTTCACTTGTAGCACCCCCATTATCTAGTAATTCTTCTTACAAAATTCATTGCCACCCCCCCCCCCCGGGGATTACCATTTAAACTCACCACGCATCCTATTTAACAACAACTCTCAAGGAGGAGTACAAATGTTCAAAAAGTGCATTCTATTAGTTGGATCAATTGCGTTTATTTTTCAGGTTCAAGCCTATGCCGGTGAATGTGTTCTCTCCATCACCCGCGATGCGTGCCCCGGAAAAGACAAAGAATCTTTTGCCAAGTGTGATGGCAAAGCATCCTGCGATGAATCCAAAAAAACCGGTAGTGCTGAGGCTTGCGCAAAAGAAGCCATAAAAGCATGCCAAAACAAGCGGCTTGATGTGACCAAAAACAAAACCATCACCGCAAAATTTGGTGGCGCAGCGGTCGAAGGTGGCAAGGACTTTTGTAAGGACAAAGTCGAAGGCCTCTTTGATCCCGAAAAAGACTTCCCTCATCGCGGCAAAGCTGACTGCAAGTAAGAGCCTCATTAACTAAAGAAGGTGGAGACGATATGTTAGAAAAATTCGGAATCTGGTTGGATCGGTTTCCAATGAAATCGAAACTGGTCGCCTCCACCTCTTTGTTCCTTTTGACAACCGTGACGGTGGGTGTGGTGAGCCAGATCGTGATTCGCTCACTTACAAAGTCAGTCTATAGCCTTTCTTCCTCATCGGCCTCAGCCGATTGGTTGTCCCAAGCTTCAATCACGAAGCCCGAGATAATTCAAAACCTCTGGATCGCGTCATTTGACTATGATGCGGGGAAAAAAACTTCGGCTTCATCCATTAAGGACATTAAGACTTCGAGCGAAAACTTTGCAGACGCATTTCAAAAGTACGCCGTCGAAGCCCCCCTCAATCCCAAAGAAAAAGAATTGTACGATAAGCTAGAGAAGACCTGGGCCCCCATTAATCTCAAGATAAAGAACCTAACCGAGGCGCTCACCGAAGCCAAACTAAGCCGCGCGGAGATGAGTAAGCAAGTCGCCACCTTAAGTGACGAATGCCTTGGATTAAGCGATATCCTGTCGGAACTTGGGACGATCGTGAAGCAAAAGGGGACTGAGGCAGCGAATCAAGCTGCAGCACTTCAAAAGAAGAACTCGATCTTTGCCATCCTCATTGCAATCCTTGCCCTGGCCGTTGCAGCACTTTCATTTGGCATCGTTTCCAAGATTTCTCGCTGGCTGGGAGATATCGCAAAACGCCTTGTGCGTGAAGCCCAAGAAGTCGCCTCCGCATCAACCAGCATCTCGGCCTCAGCTGAAAAGCTTTCATCTGGCTCAACTGAGCAAAGCGCAGCAGTTCAAGAAACGGTTTCGTCTCTTGAAGAAGTAGGCTCTATGATCGAGAAAAACGCTGATAACTCCAATCGCTCAAAAGAGCGCTCTGAGGAATGCTCTAAAGCTGCATGCCAAGGAAAAGTAGCCGTAGAAAAAGTCATTCTCGCGATGGACGAAATCAATCGAAGTAACAGCGAGATCATTGAACAAGTCAAGAAGGGCAATCAAGAAATTTCAGACATCGTAAAGGTTATCGCTGAAATCGACACCAAGACCAAGGTCATCAACGACATCGTCTTCCAAACCAAACTCCTGTCCTTCAACGCATCAGTTGAAGCAGCGAGAGCGGGAGATCACGGCAAGGGTTTCGCAGTCGTCGCTGAAGAAGTTGGGAAACTAGCCCAAATGAGCGGAAATGCCGCCAAAGACATTTCGGAAATGCTGGACGCCAGCATCAAGAAGGTTGAATCTATCGTTACGGGCAATCGTTCTAGAGTTGATCAATTTATCGTTTTGGGACGCCAAAAAGTCGACGCGGGTATACAGACCGCAAAAGATTGCGGGAGTGTTCTTGAGAACATTGTCATGAATGTGGACGAGGTCAACAATATGATCTCGGAGATCGCGATCGCCACCAAAGAGCAGGCATTGGGCGTAGGTCAAATAAAGCAGGCCATGAATCAGATTGAGCAGGCAACCGTTCAGAGCGCTGATGTTTCACATCAGTCTGCAACAATGGCAAAACAACTGACCGGGCAATCGGAGAATTTGAAAACAATCGTTAGCGATTTAGAATCACTCGTTAACGGACAATCGGAATAACGATCGCCTGGGGTTTTTAACCCAACGCCCCCGGAAACCGACACACAAAACTCGCCCCCTGCCCCACCGTACTCTCAACCCACACGGCGCCGCCGTGGCGTTGCATGATGTGTTTGACAATGGCAAGCCCTAGTCCCGTTCCCCCTAACTCACGAGAGCGGGCTTTATCGACTCGGTAAAAGCGCTCAAAAAGCCTTTCATGATGCTCTGGAGGGATCCCGGGTCCTGAATCAGAAACCTTCAATAGGACTTCATTTGAAGGCGTCCTCTCCCAACTCAAACTAATCTGTCCTCCCGAGGGAGTGTATTTGGCGGCGTTGTCCAGGAGATTAACCAGCACTTGCTCCAAGCGAGTGGCATCAGCGTAAACATTTGAAACACCGGCGTGTAAAATGACATTTTGCTTTTTAGTTTCAAAAGCACCGCTTAACTGTTTAAGCACCCGGGCACTGATTTCTTCAGTACTCAATTCAATCCTCTGCAAATTATCCGCATTGGCATCTAAAGAAGACAGATCTAGCAGATCATTGATCAGACTCATCAGGCGCGCCGTATTGCGACTGATCACTTCAACAAATTCCTTGGAGATCGCCCGCCCCTGCCCAATGTCCTGCTCCAGGGTGTCCGTATAACCCTTAATCGCCGTCAGAGGAGTACGAAGTTCATGAGAAACGTTAGCCACAAAATCGATTCGAATTTGTTCAGCCTTTTTTAAGGCCGTCACATCATGAAACACCCCAACGGCGCCGTAGACTCCTCCAATTGTACTTCTACGCAGGGGCGCCACCGACAGTGAGAAGAATTTTTGCCCTTCACTATGAGCAAAAGCATGCGCGCTGATCGCGGTATTCTTCCCCCCTTTCAAAGCCGCCCGAAAGGCATCAAGTACTTCAGGATCCCGAAAAAGTTCCCAAAGCCTGGCGTTGCCAGTCCGCAGCACCGCCTGCCCACCAAAAAGCACGGCAAAACGGCTATTATAAAAAAGCGGCGTTCCCTCCAAATCGACAGCAATGATCGCATCCGATATGGCACTCATGAGAGTCGCTTGCTCTTCGCGCTCGCGATTGAGGTTCTCAGCTTTGGCTTCTAGATCACGTCGAATATCCTCAAGCGATGAATCCAGTTCAGATAATTCCCCAAAGGAGTCTTCTTCAAACTCCTGCTCACTTGCTTGATGATGAGCTACATTCTCAGCTTTGAGCAAAATGCGCCCCAACGGTAATGCCAATTTTCGCCCCGACCATAGCGCAAAGCCACCCAGAACGAGCGCAATCAAAACCAAAAATCCAATCAACGACGAATCCAAAATCTGAAGGCTCGCAATGAGATTTGAAAGTGGGATGGCTCCTCTTAGAAACACGCCCTTGCTTTTTACATTCAGCGCTCCATAAAGCATGTTCTCGCTTAGGGTCTCACTATAGCGAACGCTCTGCCCAAATCCAGATGTAGAACCAAGCGCAGCCTGTACTTCAGTCCTACCCAGATGATTCTCCATGGTTTGCACTTGATGGTGCGAATCACAAAGGACTAAGCCACTTGACGCAATAAGTGTGAGACGAAAAGAAGAATCATGAGAATGAGTCGCGCACCATGACGGGGTAACATTCGCGGGCAAATCCCCGGGTAGATCTTGAGTCAAACTCTTCAAAGTGACATGAAGCTGGGACTCGACTTGAGCGATAAACTGCTGCTTGTAAAAATAGCGGGCAGCAACCCCCGAAGCGGCAACCGCCACAAGAACGAGAAGGGCTTGAATCAGGACAATTCGTGAAAACAGCCGCCAGGGAAATCTCTTTGGAATTGTCATATGACGCTCACTCGGCCTTCACGCGATAGCCCACGCCTCGAATCGTCTCAATGATTTCGGCACACACTCCCAGTTTTTTTCGCAAACCAAAAACATGGGTATCCACGGTACGATCCGTCACACTGACTCCCTCGCCCTGCACGTGTTCAATTAGTTTATCGCGCGAAAGGACCCGACCCCGATTCTCTAGGAGCGCCACAAGAAGCTTAAATTCAGACGTCGTGAGCTGAATTTCTTCAGTCGCACACCATACTTTATGCTCGCCTAAACTCACTTTAAGGTCTCCAATACTAAATCCCGCAGCCGTAGATCCCCTAGCGGCCATGGAGACCTCCTGAGTCCTTCTTAGCAGCGCCTTTACTCGCGCCAGAAACACAGCGATTTCAAATGGCTTGGTGACATAATCATCCGCACCCGACTCAAGGCCTCGAACAATATCAGCCGAATCCGCGCGTGCAGTGACCATGAGAATAGGCAGCTTTCCTGAAAAGGCCTTGCAGAGTTCCAATCCCGAGATTCCGGGAAGCATCCAATCTAATATAGCCAGTTCAAATTTGCCTTCAGAAAAAAGCTTAAGGCCCAACTCCCCGTTTTCGGCCCCCACTGCATCAAAGCCCTCACGCTTAAGATGCATGAGCATCAGCGTTCGAATGTCCGCTTCGTCTTCGACAACCAGAATTCGAGCGTTCATTTTGACTCCAACGCCTTTTTGATTGTCTGCATACTCCCCGAATGCCTAATATCTTCGCCTGTGATCGCAAAAACCACGTCCTCTGCAATATTGGTCGCGTGATCCCCAAGGCGCTCTAAGTTTCTCGCGATCAAGATGAGGGTTAGGCCCTGCTCAATCATTTCGGGTTGATCCTTCAAATGCTCCAGTACATCCCTGAAAATCTTATTCTTAAGAGCATCCACTTTATCATCACGACTCAGAACCTCGCGTGCCAGCCCCTCATCGGTCTTTACAAATGAATCAATTGCAGCCCTTACCATGACACGCACTTCTTCAGCCATCACCGGTAAATCAATGAGCGGCTTAAGAGGCAGACCTCTTAAATAGCGATCACTATTATAAGCGATATTTTCAGCCTGATCGCCCATCCGCTCTAAATCCGTGTTGATCTTGATAATTGCAACAATTAGCCTGAGATCGGCAGCCAGGGGCTGCTGAAGGGCCAATAGCTTCAGACAGGAATTATCCACCGCTTTATGAGCTAGATTCACCTTCTTTTCCATCTCATGAACATGCGCAATCTTGGTCAGATCCCGTTTCTGAAGCGCCTGAGTCGCATCATCAATCGCGCGCTCCACCAGCCCCGCCATCGCCACCAACTGTTCTTTTAACTCTCTTAAGGAAACATCAAAATGCCGTTCCATCACCCAAACCTCCCCGTAATGTATCGCTCCGTTCTTTGGTCCTTGGGAGCAGTAAATAGTTCTGACGTCTCACCGTACTCAATCATTTCACCTAAAAGAAAAAAGGCCGTCTTATCTGAAATCCGCGCGGCCTGCTGCATATTATGTGTCACAATCACGATCGTGACTGTTTTCTTAAGCTCTGTCATGAGTTCTTCGATCTTCGCCGTCGAAATCGGATCCAGCGCGCTCGTGGGCTCATCCATAAGCAAAACAGAGGGCTCCACGGCCAAAGCGCGCGCAATGCAGAGTCGCTGTTGCTGTCCCCCTGAGAGACTCGTGCCTTGTGAGTTTAACTTATCCTTCACTTCTTCCCATAGGGCCGCAAGCTTTAGGCTGCGCTCAACGGTCTCACGAAGGATGGCCCCCCGTCTCACTCCTGCCAATTTTAAACCAATTGCAACGTTATCAAAGATTGAGAGCGAGGGAAAAGGATTGGGTTTTTGAAAGACCATCCCGATCTTGCGACGAATGGCCACGGGATCAACATCGGAGGCATAAATATCATGCCCTTGAAGCAAGACTTTACCCGTGGCTGAGGCCTCCGCCACTTCTTCATGCAATCGATTGAGGCATCGAATAAACGTTGATTTGCCACAACCCGAAGGCCCGATGATCGCCGACACCGTGAATTCATCAAAATCCATTTGAATGTTTTTCAGAACCTGAGTTGACCCAAATGAAGCACTGAGATTTTGAGTTGAAAGCAAAGAATACATTAGTTTCCACCCTGTTTTTTTGAATTCCCGCCAGAATTAAATACCACTCGAGTCAACAAATTCATAGCAAACACGAGCATCACCAGGAGCAGGGCTCCCGCCCATGCCTGCCGATGCCAATCGTCATAAGGACTAATGGCGTACGTGTAGATTTGAACAGGGAGAGATGCAATCGGTTGATCCAATCCGCTTTGCCAAAAGCGATTATTAAAAGCGGTAAATAAAAGAGGTGCGGTTTCACCCGAGACTCTCGCAATTGAGAGCATGATGCCCGTCGTGATCGGCCCGCGACTCCCCTTGAGAATAATCCACAAAATAACTTTCCACCGAGGGAGCCCCAAAGCCAAGCCCGCCTCCCGAATGTGCTCGGGGATCATTCTAAGAAGCTCCTCAGTCGTCCGACAAACCGTCGGGATCATCAAGATCCCAAGAGCCAGGCCTCCCGCAACGGCTGAGAATCTCCTCATGGTTATAACCACAAGCGCGTAAACAAAAAGCCCCACAATAATTGAAGGAATACTCGAAAGCATGTCCGCACTAAAGCGCACAACGCCAGCGAACCTGCCCCGCCCTTGCTTTCCCCCGTATTCGGACAAATACAACGCAACCGATACGCCCCAGGGGATCCCAATCAATGAGGCCAACGCGACCAACGTACAAGTGCCCAAAAGTGCATTGGCCATCCCACCGCCGATCTCACCCACAGGCTTCGGAACCGCGGTAAAAAACTCCCAATTAAGCGCAGAATACCCTTGCGCCACGACATAGCCAAAAACACTAAAGAGGGGAAAAATCGCGAGGGTAGCAGCCAACACCAAAAGCCCACACATCAAGGCATTGATGGCTTTTCTTTTTCGGTAACTGCGAAAAATGTAGTCTGCAAAATGCCGCTGCATTATTTAGCGCCTCCAGGCGAATTGGAAGGAGCGCCCCAACGAAAGCCCCGAGAAATAAATAATCGAGCAAGGCTGTTGATGACGAACGTCACCGCAAAAAGCAAAAGCCCGACTTCAACAAGTGCTGCAACATGAACGTCACTGGTCGCCTCGGCATACTCATTGGCGATGATACTGGCCATCGTCGATCCAGGCGCAAACAAAGAGGCGGAAACCTCATGGCGATTGCCAATAAGCATCGTGACCGCCATCGTCTCCCCCAACGCTCGTCCCAAACCTAAAATCACGGCGCCGATGATTCCGCGCCTTGCACTTTGTAAAACAGATAATCGCATCATCTCCCAGCGAGTCGAGCCCAGAGCCAATGCCGCCTCACGCTGCACGCGAGGGATTGCATTGAAGATCTCGCGCGAAATACTTGAGATCGTCGGCGTAATCATGATGGCCAGAATAATCCCCGCAGCCAACATCCCTACCCCGTAAGGAGCGCCCTGAAAAAATGGCAAAAAACCCATAGTTTTGGCCAAAAAAGGCTCCACCGTCGTCCTGAGCCAAGGCGCCAGGACGAAGATTCCCCATAAGCCATAAACCACACTCGGAATCGCAGCCAGCATCTCGACAAGAAATCCCACAACCCGCCCCACTCGCGTGGGGGCAATCTCGGTCAGAAACAAGGCGACGCCCACACTCAAAGGCGTTGAGATGAGTATAGCAATAAAAGAAGAAACCACGGTTCCGTAGACCACGGGAAGCGCGCCATAAACGTCATTAACCGGATCCCAAACAGAGGTCGTGACAAAACTCCAGCCCTGCTTGTGAATCACGGGCAAAGCGTTGCGGAAAAGATAGTAGGCTATAGAAACGAGAAGCAAAACTAAGGCGACCGAGGGCACCTTCAAAATGAAGGCAAACACTCGATCGCCTAAGTGAACTTCACGTTTTTTTCTATTTAGCTTGAATCTCATTAATCTTGGCCTCTACCTTGCTCAGCATGGCTTTGGGCAGTGGCGCGTAGAACAGAGGTTCAGCACTCGCTTGTCCCTCTTTGATAGCCCAATGCAGAAATTTCACAATTTTTGCCCCTTTATCCTTAAACTGCTCTGGAGCCATTGTCTTATAGACCAGCAAATAAGTGAAGCCGCTTATTGGATAAGAATCCTTGCCCTCAGCGTCGGTAATGGAAACGCGGAAATCAGCAGGCATAGATTTCAATGATCCTGCTGCAGCAGCGCTCACACTTTTCGTATTAGGTTCCACCACACTTCCGGCCTTGTTCTTCACCCAAGCGTAAGTGAGCTGATTGTTCTTGGCGTAAATCAACTCGACGTATCCAATCGCACCGGGCGTTTGTTTTACGAGACCCGTGACGCCTTCATTGCCTTTTCCCCCTAAACCCACAGGCCAATTAACGGCCGTTCCCGCTCCCACTTTGGTTTTCCATTCGGGACTGACTTTCGCTAGATAATCGGTGAAAATTCCAGAAGTGCCACTCCCATCCGAGCGATGCACGACGAGGACCGCGTCCTCTGGCAGTTTCAAGCCGGGATTAAGTGTCACAAGCTTAGGGTCGTTCCACTTGGTGATTTTTCCCAAAAATATTTCTGAAACGATCTCAGCACTCAACTTAAGCCCCGTTGCAAGTCCCGGGACGTTATAAGTCAAAACGACGGCGCCCAAGACCGTTGGAATATGAACAACCGGAATCGAAGACTTGCTCAACTGCTCATCCGTCATCGGAGAATCGGTTGCACCAAAATCCACGGTTTTTTCCAAAAACTGGCGAATGCCCCCACCGCTACCGATAGACTGATAATTGATCTGGGTTTCAGGATCGATCTTTTGATAATCCGAGAACCATTTTGAATACAGAGGATAGGGAAAGGTTGCCCCCGCGCCGTTGATCATATTTGCCGCAAAGGCGGATGTGCCCAGCGAGAAAGCGAGTGTCAGAACCAATGCACTAAATTTTTTCATAAAGCCTCCATTTTGTTTGGCCTGATTCTATCGCAATAGAGGGCTTTCGTTTGTCAGGATTGTGTTAGGAACTGCTAATTCGGGTATTTTCCCTCAATATAGTCTCGAAGCATCCGGTTTTCATGTGCGTGTTCATGGATCAAGGATTTGATCACATCGCCGATGGAGACCAACCCCACCATCACGCCGCTCTGCATGACAGGGAGGTGGCGAACTCGGTTCTTCGTCATGGTCGACATAACATAAGAGAGATCGTCACTTGGAAATGCAATAATCAGATCCTTACTCATCACATCAGCGACCAGCAAACTCTCAAGCTTTGAGCCCCCTTTTTGGGTCGCCCGAAGGATATCCCGTTCGGTGACGATTCCGACCGGGTACTCTCCTGATTTTTCTGCCACGACCACCAATGCGCCGATATTGCGTTTTATAAGCATCTCGATGGCATCAGCCACTCGTGCTCCCGATAGAATCGTAACGACATCGCTTCCCTTGGTTTTTAAGAGATCTTTGACATGAGGCATAGTGCCTCACTAAAGTGCAAGAACGGTGCGCACTGGATCGAGCGCTAACGAGCGAGGGGCTGATACATCGCCAAGGCTTTAAGCCTGCGCGAACTATGCTCTACGATCGGCTCAATGGGCTCATGAAGCGCGCGCCCTTTTAGATGAGCGCGCTCCGGCAACCATTGTTTCAAATAGACGCCATCACGATCAAATTTTCGACTCTGAAGAGTCGGGTTAAAGATTCGAAAATAAGGCTGAGGATCACACCCAGTCGAGGCCGCCCATTGCCAACCCCCGTTATTGGCGGCCAAATCTCCATCCAAAAGCTGCTCCATAAAATACCGCTCGCCCCAACGCCAATCAATGAGCAGGTCTTTGGTCAGAAACGAAGCGACAATCATCCGCACCCGATTATGCATCCAACCCGTTTGTCTAAGCTGCCGCATTCCCGCATCGACGATGGGGTAGCCAGTGCGGCCTTCTTTCCAGGCTTCAAAAAGATCCTCTCGATTCTCCCATTTGATGTTGCGGTATTTTTCCAAAAAAGCCTGATTCTCAACCCAGGGGCAATGCCACAGGATGTGAATGTAAAACTCACGCCAGACGAGTTGTTTTAAGAATTGGGTAGCGCCCATCTTTTGGGGAACCGCTTTAAAACGGGCATTTTCGAGTCCGAGCATCGCAATCACCTGAGCAGACGTGAGCGATCCGTTCTTCAAATACATACTCAGCTGTGACGTTCCCGAGACACCCGGAAAATCTCGCTGGTCACTATAATCATCAAGCTCGTCATCAAACTCATCAAGCAAGGCAAGAGCTGCTTTAGAGCCCGCTTTGGGGATCGGAACACTCACCTGCTTTGAATTCTTTGCTCTAAAATGCTCAAGTCGATCAGCATAAATGTCCGTTACTCCCAAAAGATCACGCCAACGGAGTCCAAAATGCGTTTGCTTAGCTTCAGCCGGGCAAACCCGCCCCCGAATCTCCCTACGCCCCAACAGCTCAAACCACTTGCGCGCAAACGGAGAATACACCTGATAAAAGGACTTTTCACCACTCTCCTTTTTCAACTCATGAGGTTCTATGACTAAGTGATCCCGCTCCGTGTGAACCTCCACGCCCCAACCGTGCACCAACATTTCGCTAACCCCCTCATCACGCGCACGCGCAAAGGGTTCATAATCACGATTGAAACTCACGACCGAAGGCTTGCCCTTCTTTGATTTTTTAAGCTGCGTGAGCAGCGCCGAAAAACCCTTTTTTGGAATTTCATCCAAGACGAGCAAATCGCCCCCCAAGGCGCGCAACTCCTCACGCAAGGCCTCCAGCGTATTTAGGAGAAACGCAAATCGATTGGGCGAAAAATCGGGCCGCGATAAAAATGTCGAATCAACAAAAAAGATCCCCACGACTTTTCCTCCATTGCGTGCGAGGTTCCACTCCAAGGCGGGATTGCCCAAGACTCTTAAATCACGACGAAACCAATGAATGCCATAGCCACCCATAACCGGCCCCCCCTCCATCTACAAACGAATATGCGCGCCCAGTGCCCGGGGATAGGGCGCAAAAAAGAGCTGCTCCTGCAGATACGCGATCTCAAATTTTTGAATCAGGTGATTCGCAAGAGTCAGTGGCGCAATAAAAGGCAATTCCCCTTTGAGATACTCCTTAATTGACTCTCGCAACTGCTTGCGATCCGTCTCATCGGCCTTGCCCCGCAAATATCCCATAGCATGCTCAAGCACGTTGGTTCGGGTCTTGGCGGTAGGCATAACCGCCAGAGCCTCCATGAAAAGCACCGAATACTTTTCCAAGACCTCCCGCACGGATAGACCTTCGGGATTTGCAACAATCCGACCCAAGCGAGAGTAGTGACGAGGACTATGCTCCATCAAGATCAGCTTGTGCTTTTTGTGCAGGTCCTGAATGGCACTCAACTTTATGCGCAGGGGAGCTTCGGGAGTAAGCGCCCTGAGGCGAGAATAGGCAAAAATCTGATTTAAAAAATTCTCACGCTGCTCCGAATCCATCAGTCGCCCTTCTTCAATCATCGGCAGAAGAGGATAGGATTCACACATCGCTTTTGCAAAAAAGCCTTGCCCCGTCTTATTCGGAATGCCTTTGGCCGAATAATCCTTCACCCGCTCCAACCCACAGCTGGGCGAGTCCTTTTTTAAAATAAACCCATCTAGGCCTGCGGCAGTCTGAGCGAGTTTAATAAAGCACGATGTCGCTTTTTCACTCAAATCCAACTTCGTACTCGGTTGCACAAGCCTTCCCTGATTCAATCGGAGCGTGGGACGCGGAACCCCCAATCCCAAAGAAACCTCGGGACAAAAAGGAACAAGCTTTGCGTGCTTGCCCAAAATATCCGTAATCCAAGGCTGACGCTTGTGATCGCCGTTGAAGCGTACGGCATGACCTAAGAGACAAGCGCTCACTCCGACTTGAGGTTTACTCATCTCTTGAAAATCTCCGCGACTTTGTTTCGCCTATAGGAGAAAATCCGATTGATATCTCTCCTTACAAAATACCCCAGCGCGGCTTTCCCGAGCAGCCCACCCGGAATCTGATATTCGACGTCGTCATGAACGAGCGTTCCCCCGGGAACTTCTTCAAAACGATGCGTGTGGTGCCACTTTGAGTAAGGGCCCTTGAGCTGCGTATCCATGAATTCGTGCCCGGGGGCCCATCTTTCGATGCGAGAGCGCCAATGCAGGGGCAATCCATGAATGCGCAGCCGGTAATCGATTTCAGTCTGATCTTGGATTTGGAGCGTGGAGACTTTCAAAATATGAAAATCCAGCCAAGGCGGTGTCAGCTCCTCCAGATTCTTAGCCTCACTGAAAAACTCAAAAACCTCACTCAAAGGTCGGGCCACAAATTGAGAAGCCGAGAACTTTTCTTCATTAGGGTTATCCACCGAGTATATCTCAGCCAATGCCGAATCGAGAGTGGGATACAAAAATGTAAAACCGCAACCCAGAGTGCGCTCCGGCATCACCTTTTGGCTCGCCAGCAGAAGCTGTGACATTTCGCCCAGGGCTACACGAAGAATTGAAGCGGGCGTTTTCAAAATAGGAAAAAGCATCGAAGGAACCCCGATGGCGCGCGCATAGGCTTTGGTAAAATCCTTGTTCGTCACGGGCTCGGGCGAAACCAAGTTAAACGCGCCTCTTATTTCGTTTGTAAGCGCATAACTAAAGAAACGAACTTCATCCTCCAGATGAATCCAGCTCATCCATTGATGGCCAGATCCCAAAACCACGGGCTGCATCTTCTCCAAGGCGCCCCCACCCTGCCCCAGCACCACGCCGGTCCTTAACAAAACCACGCGAACTCCCAAGCGTTCAGCTTCCAGCGTCTGGGCCTCCCACTGTGCAGTCACATCGGCTAAGAATCCATCTCCCGAGGCGCTCAGCTCTGTAAGCACCTCGTCGCCGCGATCACCGTAAAGTCCGATGGCTGAAGCACATAGCATGGTCTTGGGACGAGTCTCTGGGCTGAGCAAAGCCAAGGCTTCAACGATCTGCCGGGTCCCCACCACGCGCGAATCCAAAATTCTTTTCTTAACCGGCTTACTCCAGCGTCGAGCGGCGATCGGCTCGCCTGCTAGATGAATGATGGCGTCAACGCCTTTGAGCATTTCACTAAGCTCATTGATCGGGGTTTTTCCAGGTATCCAAAGATGCGCCTTGCACGGCAAGTCTTTTGCACTCGCGCTCTCGGGGTTTCGCACAAGCGCCGTGAGCTGATGCCCCTCGCGCACGAGTTCCAGAATGGCAGCTTGGCCGATAAAACCTGTGGCACCCGTGATTACGCATTTCATAAAAACCTCCTGTTTTATCTAATCATAGTCTAACACCTTGTCTCTTATTTGTCTAACTTCTGTCACATTAGAAGTTTGACAAAATCGACACAAATGATATGATCTCAGTGCATGCAAAAGCGACTCACTGCCTCTCCCCTGGCCCAGGGCCTCTCCGTCAAAGCCGTCTCCCTTTTTACAGGACTTACGGCGCATACCCTCAGGGCCTGGGAAAGAAGGTATGCACTCATTAAGCCACGGCGAACCCCAACGGGCCGCCGGATCTACACGATGGCAGATGTCGAAAAACTAAAACTCTTAGGCAGCCTCACCCAGCAAGGTCATTCCATCGGAAATCTCGTGCAGCATTCACTCAAGGATCTCGAGAAACTCGCAAGGCAAACACAAGACGCGAGCCGCGAGCTCAACGCAGGAATCATCGCCGAGCACGCCACTCATTCAGACACCGCCGCCTCTGTCAGCGTCATTATTGGCGCTCTACGTTCCATGAACCTTGAAGCACTGGATCGCCACATTCTCAAAGCGCGACTCTCCGCGCCCGCCCGAGTTTTTGCGCTGGAGATCATCAGCCCCCTGCTCAGCGAAGTGGGCGCGCTTGTCGCACGTCATGAACTCGACATCGCGCAAGAGCATGGACTCTCCGTGATTCTCAGAACTCACTTAGGAGAAGTCCTGGCGCAGATGCAAAGAACCACACAAGGCGAGAATCTCGAATCCAAATCGCTTCCCAGGTTTTTGTTCTCAACGCCCGAAGGTGACCTTCATGAATTTGGAATCCTCTTAGCCGCGATCCTCGCAGGCAGCCGAGGATTAAGCTTCAGCTACTTAGGCCCCAATATGCCTGCCGAAAACCTGGCAAAAGCTGCGGCAACGACCGGGGCAAAGATTATCGTCCTAGGCTCTGTTCCTGCTGATGACCGCAGACTTGCCATGCCCCTTCGAAAATATATCGAAGTCCTCTCCCAAAGTCTCTCGAAGGTCGCTTATGGCACTTCAATTTGGATCGGGGGATCCTGCAGCTTTGATCTCCAAAAGGAAAAATTAAAATGCCCCACAAAACAGCTGAAATCGCTGAGCGATTTTGACCAGGAGCTTGAAAAGCTCACCGAGTAAAATCCACGTCAAAGGTTTCCTGAAGCCGCTTGCGCACCATATAGTTCACCACAAACGCCATACACGTCGGAGTAAAAGCCTTGATCCCGGCAACGGCCTCGCCCTCTTGCCCGGTCCGAATGGCGCGAGCGACCGCAGAAGAATCCGCGATTGTGATCACTTTAGGGACCATTCCAGCCTTCTTACTCTCCGTCATGCGTTTGAAAAACAAATCCATGCGATCCCTGATGAGGCCAAACTCTTTTGTCGTAACAGCGATATTCGGATCTGATTCGGTATTCTGCGCATGAGATCCATGAGGACCATATTCACGATCATGGCTCTTGGAGCGCTCCCAGGAGATCGGCTCCACCAATCCCCCATGTCCCTCTGAAACAAAGACATCAAGATCAATATCCAGGAGATACCCCTTCTTCTTGTCTTGCGCAGGAAAATAGTCCGCAAGCGGAGCGGGAGGAGTTGATTTCTGCCTCACTTCAAACATCTGCTCACCGCTGGAGTTCTTAAATGTTTCCACCCGCTCCTCATTGTTGCAATCCACGATCTGAAAGCGCGAGGGCGCTAGAACCTTCACCGTTCCCGCCTGAAGTTCATCCGGCGTAAATGTAGGAATATTCCAATCCCCCTGTGGTGCGTCTTTTGCGGCCATTTCAAACCCCAACTCTTCGCTCCCTTTTGTTCCGCGCTCAATAAAATTAAAAGCAAGTGCGGCAGGCTTGCTCGTCCCATCTGCCTGCTTCACATACTGAGTTCGAGGCAACTCCTTGGACCAGGGGGGCATGCACATGATAAAATCACCACTCGAAACTCCGGTAGCCTGGGACGCCGCAAGGGGTTGGGCAATGTGATGTACCGACTTTCGAATCTGCATTTCGAGTTCCGCTCGAATCTGCAATTCGGGTTGGGCGGCAATACGAGCCACGAGACTTTGTCTTTCAGGAGCCGTCAAGACCGCGCTCGCATTGATTTTCTCAACGAGAAACCGAGACAACTCCCCTTCGGACTTAAGCAGCGCCTGATGTGTCTCCTTGAAATCCAGCACATGAGAAGACCAATGCCCATGCGTGTGGGTATGGACGTCCCCCATATCCGTATGAGTGTCTGCATGAAAAACCGTAAGTCCTTCGGCCGGTACGTTGCCCTTTTGCTGCTCCTTCGCCCAGTAGTAGTAAGATGCATTGTGATCATTCACGTTATAGACCGGAATCTTTTTTGACGAGGCACTCAGATTAGCGCGATTTTCGCCATCGTAGAACGACGACCACACCGAATAGGCGTTCCGCAAGACCGCACAGTCTTCGTCCGTGAGATTGGGCTTTTTCCAATAGTGATCAAACAGATCTTCGAAAAAACCGGCGAACGTTCCTTTTATTCGCGAGTTACGAAGTGGCGACGAGGTCGAAAGGCACTGTGTGACTTTTTCAAGCCCCCGAAGAAGGGCTTGGTTTTTTGCATCTTTTGCCAGATCGCGGGTCGCCACGGCCAGGTCCAGCTTAAAAACACAGAACTCGGAGTCGCGCGCGGATCCAAAATATTTGTCGTAGACGCCCTGTAGTTGCTGTTTAATCTCGAGGAAATCTTTTTGATCTTTTACCGCCGTCTCAGAAACCAGCTGCTCCTGCTGGCTTTTCAAATATTTAAGAGTGTGCTTGGCATTTTCCATGCGATCTTTATGAGCTTCAATCACTTTGGGATCTTCTAGGCAGGGAATTCTAGCCCCGTGCACGCTTTCGAAACTCTTAAGCTCACTTGCGATGGTGTCGCGATACGCCCGAGAATTGAAGACGGAGATTTCGCGAGCGTTTGGATCATAACCCAGGGGCTCTGAGGCCAAGGAAAAAGACTCGCTGGCTACGAGCGAAAATGTCGAAAGTGTGATGACAAGCGGTGCGACAAATCTCATGCGCGAGGGCTCCCTTTAATAAGGATAACACAGCTCGTGCGCCGTGAGCAGATTCCCAACTCGTCGCGCGACAGGAGTGGTTGCGCTATTCGCAACACATCGAAATTAATAGGAATTTAAACACACCATCTGAACAACCACATCGATCAGGCCCGCCCCTCACTCCAGCAGCTCAATCTCATACCCATCCGGGTCATCGACAAAAGCCATCGCGCCCTTTTTGCTCGGCGTGAGACCCGGACCCCAGCTCAAATCATAGCCATGGGCTTTGAGGCGCTCACGTACTTTTTCAACAGACTCCACTCGATAAGCCATGTGGCCATAGCCATCGCCACGCACATATTCAGTCACGCCCCAATTGTGGGTCAGTTCCAGAAGCGCCGAATCATCGCCCCCACCCTCCGGTGACGCGCTCAAAAAAACGAGGGTAAACTTCTCTTCTGGAAAATCATTGCGCTTAACCACCCGAAAACCCAAGCCTTGAGTATAGAAGTGCAGTGACTTCTCAAGGTCTGTAACTCGAATCATCGTATGGAGATATTGCATGAGGGCACCGCCAGACTTAAAGACTAGAAGCCGTCCCCGTCATCATCAAAGTCGCGCTTAATCGAATCAATCAGCGAATCCACGGACTCGCCCTCGACGTCAAAGTCTTCTGCGTTTTCATCCAGATCAAGATCGTGAATGACTTTGGAAAACTCTTTTTCCGAGGCCAAATCTCCACGAATCGCTTCGATATAACGATCCGGATATTTTGCGACAAGCTCTTCGATATACTGATTGAGTTTGCCTTCTTTTAGAATCAGTTCTTTACGCTTAATCTTTTTCCAATTCTTGATGTAATGAAGTCGGCAATATCCGTGCGTGGTCGCCAATCCTTCACAAGCCACTTCACGGCAAACACTCTCGTCAGACGCGTAATCTGCGCCAGATCTTTTGCCCGTCTTAAAGCCTAATGCGCTTTTCCCTTTTCCCTTGGCTTGAACCCTCAAAAGGGGCGCAGCTGGCAAAACAGGAGCAACCACAACGGCCTTTTTGGTCGGTTTTTCTGAAGCTTTAACTTTTTCGACAACCGCGGCCTTCGGAGTAGGCACTGCCTTACCTGTCGCAAGTTTAGCAATCTTTGCATCTGCTTTTGGCGCTTTTGGCGCCTTCGCAACTTCTTTAATCGGCTTGGCCGGTTTTTTCTTTCCACCGAAAAGTGCGTCTTTGATCGAACTTAAAGTGGAGGGCTTTTCTTTAACCTTCGAGACTTTCGGGGCCTTTGCGGCTTTAGCGGCCTTCACGGGCAACGCTTTTTTAGCGGGAGCACTCTTGTGTTGAGCGCCCTTCTTGAGGGGCTTTGCAGCCTTGGCTCCCATATGAGCTGTTTTTTTCTTTTGAGTCGCACCTTTTTTCGAAGCCGGCATTCCTTAGTCTCCCATCTTTGTGGTACCTTAGGTAGGTGCCACACCGCAAAAACGACGTCAACATCAAACATCACTCACCAGGCTTTGTCGACCTTCACTTTCACGGCGGCTTTGGCGTGGATTTGATGCGCGCCGATGAGGATGACCTGAACCGCCTGGCCCAGCACCTCGCAAAAGCGGGCGTTTCTGGGTTCTGCCTCTCCACCCTTTCGGAGCATCCCAAACAACTCCTCGAAGCCGTGACCCGCCTAGGCCGCTGGACAAGCGAAGTGCACGAACAGCGCAAACTCCCATCTGCCCTCCCCTTAGGAATCCACCTTGAAGGCCCATTTTTAAGCCCCTCTTTTGCTGGCGCCCATCCTGGAAAAACGATCAGGCGCGCTACCTTGAACGAACTCGAAGCCCTCCGAATCGCATCGTTGGGGATGATCCGCATGATCACGCTTGCGCCTGAGGAGATTCCTCCAAAGCTCCTCACGCCCCTTTGCCGCTGGGCACTCAAACACAAGATCAAGCTGTTTGCGGGCCACACAGCTGCAACAACTGAACAAGCGCACCACGCATTTGAAGCGGGGTTTTCGGGGGTCACACACGCTTGGAACGCCATGAAGTTTCATCACCGCTCGCCTGGGCTCATGGGCGCCGCCCTGGGAAACGAGGCCGTTTACCTCGAGCTGATCGCCGATCAGATTCACGTTTCCAAAGAGACCTTGGCTTGGAGCCTAGCCCTGCACCCCAAACACCTGAGTTACTTTGTTTCGGATGCGGCCCCTTGCGCAAATCACCGCCAAAGCTGTTCATTTGATACCCTCCAAGTGGCAAACACAAAAAACCAGGGAGGGGGATTTTCCGCCCGGATTAGCGACGGCCCCCTCAAAGGGACTTTGGCCGGCGGGGGCGAACTCCTCCCCCAGAGTTTCCTACGCTGGGTGCAGGCTTGCTCGCCTGGGTCGGCTCAGGAAAATATGAAATTCCTTAGGAATTTTCTCCCCCAGGTTACCCAAAACCCCCTGCGCGCCCTGACTCTCCCGCCTCGGAGCCTCAAGCACTGCCTCAAGAAAAGACTCGAGTGGCAGATTTTTTCGAAAGGGAAACTAGCCTTTTTCGTTGACTCACCGAGGTAAGGCCGTTAAGGTCGCCGGACTGAACTTATGAAAGTATTTTTACGCGAAATCAATGAAAACGGAACCGACCTCCACTTCACCCACGAAGAACCTTGGGTATTGGAGTCCATTAAGCGTGTCGATGAAACATCGCACGACGACGCATCCGCCCTTGATCTCTCTTCTTTGCGCTCAAATTTGCACGCAAATGCCGCTCATATTGACAAGAATCTTGGCAGCCGTGAAGCGCGCGTCTCTTTCAATATTCGCATGGTCGATGAAGTCGTCTTGGCCAATGGAAAACTCTCAACGCACTTGAACCTTTTATGCAGTCGTTGTGGCTCCCCGTTTGAGTTTGGTTGCGATGCTACAATTTCGGCGCTTTTTTGCAAAGACCCCGTCATGGCGGGTGTGGGCTACTTGAATCAAAGTGGCAAACCCTCCGGGCAAATTCAGGGTTTTGCACGCCACGCTCACGATATGGCCGCCGGCGAGCCGGGCCAGGATCTCGACATTACTTATATTACCCAAGATTTTATTGATTTAGGGGAACTACTCACCGAGCAAGTTCAACTCCAAGTCCCCTTTCAGCCCCTTTGTACCGAGGAGTGCAAAGGCCTGTGCGTCACCTGTGGAACTGATCTGAATTCAGGTCGATGCGGATGCGCGAAAATTCAAAAGTCCTCACCATTCACAGCTTTAAAGGATTTAAAGCTTTCTTAAGAACAGTTCACAAGGAGAATTTCAATGGCAACCCCGAAGAAAAAAGTATCTCGCAGTCGCAGAAACATGCGTCGTTTCGCCGCGGGCAATCAACTCGATAAGCCGACGACGACAACCTGCCCAGCCTGCAGTGAACCGACTCGTCCTCATCGCATCTGCAATTGTGGCTTTTATGCCGGGAAAGCCGTATTGCCCGCTCGCCACGTGGAGGAGCCGGCTCAAAAATAAATGGGCTCCGCTCGTTTTGCTTCGCGAATTTCAGGGATCGGATCTCACTTTCCCTCGCGCAAAGTCACCAACCTAGACCTTGCTCAAATGTATCCCTCATTGGAAACCTCCGATGAGTGGATTCGCGAACGTACGGGAATTTCCGAGCGCCGGATCGCTGTGCCCGGAAAGCTTGAGGACCGAAACTCCTCACTCGCCTGCCAAGCTGCACTCCGAGCGCTGGAAATGGCTGGAAAAAAGGCCTCAGACCTTGATCAAATCCTCGTCGCCACCTGCACGCCCGACACCCTGATCCCCTCTACTGCGTGTTGGCTCCAACAAAAACTGGGTGCGACCCGTGCGTGGACGATGGATATTAATGCCGCCTGCAGCGGCTTTGTTTACGCGCTAGCGACGGCCGATCAATTCATTCAAAACGGCCAAATCAAAACTTCGCTCGTGGTAGGCTCCGACGTCTTGAGTGCATTCACGAACTGGGATGACCGATCTTCGTGCATTCTTTTTGGTGACGGAGCAGGCGCGGTGATTGTCGAGCAAACGGCGGCGGATTCGCCTCAGAGACTCCTTTCGCATCACCTGCACTCCGATGGCTCGCTTTGGGATCTGTTTCACATCGAAGCGGGGGGCTCAAATCTCCCGGGCAACCCGGATGTGTACGCGGGCAAGCTTGATAAGATGCAAATGAAGGGGCGCGAAATTTTCAAATCCGCAGTGCGAACGCTGGCAGACTACGCGGTGATGGCTCTTGAAGAAAACGGATTGAGCGTTTCAGATCTGGATTGGTTTGTGCCTCATCAAGCTAATTTGCGCATCATTGAAGCCGTGGCAAAACGCCTGGGTTTTCCAATGTCCAAAGTACTCTTGAACATTGATCGCTTCGGCAACACTTCGTCCGCAACCATTCCCACTGCCTTGGATGAAGCCGTTCGTGATCACCGCGTAAAACCGGGACAACTGGTTCTGCTCGATGCCTTTGGCGCGGGCTTGACCACAGGCTCATTGCTCTTGCGATGGGGATAGGAACTGGAGCACTCATATGACAAAGACGGCAGCCGTTTTTCCAGGACAAGGATCGCAGCAAGTCGGAATGGGTCGCGATCTTTATGAAAATTTCAGAGTCGCCCGCGAGGTTTTTGAAGAAGCCTCGGATGCAATTAGTGTGAATCTCAAAAAACTTTGTTTCGATGGCCCTGAATCTGACTTGACCCTCACGGAAAACACCCAGCCCACCTTGCTCACTGTCAGTGTGGCCGCGTTTCGCGTGCTTCAAGCCGAGCGCGAATTTAAACCGCAAGTCGTCGCAGGCCATTCTTTGGGTGAGTATTCGGCCCTGGTTTGCGCAGGCTCAATCAGCCTTTCAACCGCAGTGACTTGGGTGCGTGCGCGGGGACAAGCCATGCAACTAGCCGTCCCCAAAGGGCAAGGCGGCATGGCTGTTGTGTTAAATCTTGATGACGCAAAAGTCGGTGCACTCTGCACTCAGGCGCTTGCGATTGCTCGCGAAAAACGAGCTCACGGCGAGGCCCCCGAAATGGAAGTCGATCTCGCTTTAGAACCTGCCAACTTCAATGCCCCGGGGCAGGTTGCGATTTCTGGCTCTAAAGACGCGGTGGATGAAGCGATCAAACTCGTAAGCACCGATCCTCAAAATCTTTTCAAGGGCGCCAAAGTCCTTGCACTTCCTGTAAGCGCACCTTTTCATTGCTCGCTAATGGCCCCTGCAAAAGATAAAATGGCGGATATTTTTGCAAAAACTTTGCCCGAGCATGCCCCTCGTGCGCTTCTCATCCCCTACGTTCCCAACGTCACGGCCAGGATTAACAAGGAGCACTCGCTGGTTTTGGAGTTCCTGACCTCTCAGGTGACCCATCCCGTATTGTGGAAACAATCAATCGCCACCCTTCTTGAATCAGGCTTTGATACCTTTGTCGAATGCGGCTCCGGCCGAGTCTTGACGGGATTGACGAAACGAATTGCCCCCAAAGCCATCGCCCCTGCAGAGGCTCCGAGACTTTTTGCCGTCGGCGATACCGAAGGCCTCAAGGCATTGGCCAAGAACATTTGAAGGAATCAAAACCAGGAAAAAATCCAGGACATTAACGGGACATAATATGATGGAAAATCAAATCGACAACTCTAAACCCAGCGCACTCATTACCGGTGCATCACGCGGGATCGGCTCCAGCGTTGCCCTAAGACTGGCCCGCGAGGGGTTTCACGTCTTCATCAACTTTTCATCGCGCGAAGATCTTGCCCGCGGCGTCTGCGAAGGCATTCGGTCATTCGGGGGTTCAGCCGAATTGTTGCGTTTCGATGTCTCCTCGTCTGAAGAAGTGGATAAGGCCTTTGAGAGCCTTAAAGATCGTAGACTCGCGGTGCTTGTCAATAACGCCGGCATCAATAAGGATGGCTTGCTTGCCCGACTCAAAGACGAAGACCTCGAGCATACCTTAGATGTGGACCTTAAGGGCGCCATCTACTGTACACGCGCTGCGTCACGCCTCATGATGCGGGCACGGTTTGGGAGCATTATTCAAATCGGCTCGGTTATTGGTGAAATGGGAAATGCCGGACAAAGCGCCTACGCAGCCGCAAAATCCGGGTTGATCGGATTCTCCAAGAGCGTCGCCCGGGAGCTGGCGAGCCGAAACGTCCGCGTCAATGTTGTAAACCCAGGATATATCAAGACCGAGATGACTGGGGCCTTGACGGATGACCAAAAAGAGGCGATTCTGCGCAGCATCCCGCTAGGATTTTTTGGGGAGGGAGAGGACGTCGCGTCGTTAGTCGCGTTTCTTGCATCCCCTGGGAGCCGCTATGTCACCGGTCAAGTGATCGGGATCAACGGCGGAATGTACATGTAAACTACGTTTAAACTACCTGTAGTTTAAACGTAGTTTACATGTAGTTTGAGACAAAGAATTAGAGATTAAGCTTAGAGAACAAGAAGGAGAGCAACGCTCATGTCAGCATCAGTCGAAGAAAGAGTTCGAACCATTATTTGTGATCAACTTGCCGTGGAACCTGAAAAGGTTGTTCAAACCTCATCCTTCATCGATGATTTAGGTGCAGACAGTCTTGATATCGTCGAGCTCGTCATGACGATGGAAGAAGAGTTTGATCTCGACATTCCAGATGAAGATGCCGAAAAGATGAAAACGGTTGGCGATGTAGTTAAATACATCACCTCCAAAGCAACCGCTTAATTTTAGCGGTCTTTCCCCATGCCTTCTCAATCTTCTCGCCGTGTCGTGATCACGGGCTTAGGCGCCGTGACTCCGCTTGGCCTTAATGCATCCGAAACTTGGGAAAACGCGATCCAAGGAAAAAGCGGCATAAGCGCCATCACGCTTTTTGAAACCACCCCAGATTGCCCCGTACGCATCGCGGGTGAGGTTCATGGTTTTGAAGTCGGACGTGCCATGGGCCCGTTTCATCCAAGGGGAAAAGACGCCCCAGCCGTTACTCAACCTGCAAATTCAAAAGAAGCCAGACGCGTCGGACGTTTTGTTCATCTTGCGCTTGCCGCAGGTCTTGAAGCGTATGGAGATTCGGGGCTCGATCTTTGCCGCTCAAGTATAGCGCCCGAGCGCATTGGCGTGAACATCGGTGTAGGCATGGGCGGACTGCCAGAAATCGAAGAGGTCCACAATGACTTCTTGGCCAAGGGGTATAAGCGAGTCACGCCATTTTTTATTCCACAAGTGATCCCCAATATGGCTTCAGGCCAACTCAGTATTTTGCTCAATCTACGCGGACCCAATCTCTGCAATGTCACCGCCTGTACTTCAAGTGCACACAGCCTGGGCGAATCGCTGGAATTAATTCGCCGAGGCACGGCAGACATCATGCTTGCAGGCGGCGCAGAAGCGGTCGTGTGCAAACTCGGCATTGCGGGCTTCGCCTCCATGCGCGCGCTCTCCGTACGAAACAATGAACCGACTCGTGCCTCACGCCCTTTTGATATCGGGCGCGATGGATTTGTGATGGGTGAAGGCTCCGTGGTGATGGTGCTCGAAGAGTTTGAACATGCACGGCGCAGAGGAGCAAAAATTTACGCTGAACTTGTGGGTTATGGGATGTCAGGAGACGCCTATCACATGACCTCGCCCTCATCTGAGGGCGAAGGCGGCGGACGCTCTATGAGCATGGCGCTGGGAGATGCCGGGCTTACGCCTGATCAAATCGGTTACGTCAACGCGCACGGGACTTCAACCCCAGCAGGGGACGCCGAAGAAGCAACCGCAATTGCAAAAGTAGTGGGAAGTGGGACCAGGAGTGATGGTCCACTGCTGGTGAGTTCCACTAAATCAATGACAGGACATTTACTAGGAGCAGCGGGCGCATTAGAGGCCATGTTCTGCATAAACGCGTTAAGGTACGGGATTATTCCGCCCACCATTAACCTTGAGCAGCTGGACCCAGCGGTGGCTCACTTAGGTTTGGATTTTACGGCCAACACGGCCCGTGAGAAGAAAATTTCAGCGGCGCTTTCCAATAGTTTCGGCTTTGGCGGCACCAACGCGACTCTTGCCTTCAAGCGGGTTTAAGCTCATAATCCGGTGACTATGCCGAAGAATCCAAAATCCAAGATTTTGATCGCCTCTGATCACGCAGGCCTTGAGCTCAAAAAAGCCCTTCAAGAATCGCTTACCGATTGGCAATGGGAGGATTTGGGTCCGATCAACGATGACAGTGTTGACTACCCGGACTTTGCAGAACCCTTGGCCAATAGAGTGCAGCAAGACGGGGTTCGAGGAATTCTCATCTGCGGAAGCGGAATCGGAATGTCGATTGCCGCAAACAAAGTCGCAGGCGTTAGAGCCGCAGTCGTTGAAAACCCCGTGGCTGCCCGACTTTCGCGCGAGCATAATGATGTTAACGTTTTGTGCTTAGGTTCGCGTTTCATCGCTCCCGCGTATGGCGTGGAGATCGCACGCGTCTGGCTTGAAACTCCGTTTTCCAATGATCCGCGCCACCAGAGACGAAATGCCAAAGTGGCGGCGCTTGAAAAAAAGAAGTAGAAAAGAAAAAATAGCCAAAAGAAATACAAAGGAAAAAACCCATGTCCCAACTCAATCTTGATTTTAATCAGTCACTCGCCAACGCTGACTCTGATATTTTTTCGGTCATTGGACGTGAAGCGCGCAGGCAGGATGAAGGCGTGGAGCTCATTGCTTCGGAAAATTATGTGAGCCGTGCGGTCTTGGACGCGCAGGGATCGGTGCTCACCAATAAATACGCTGAAGGCTATCCGGGCAAGCGCTACTACGGCGGCTGTGAATTCGTGGATCAGGCTGAAGCGCTTGCAATCTCCAGGGCGTGCAAACTCTTCTCAGCCGAGGCCGCAAACGTACAACCTCATTCAGGCTCGCAGGCCAATATGGCCGTTTATATGAGCCTCCTGAACCCAGGCGATACGCTCATGGGAATGAGTCTCTCTCACGGCGGACATCTCACCCACGGCAGCCCCGTGAACTTCAGCGGAAAACTTTACAAAGTTGTGAGCTATGGGCTTCACCCCGAGACGCATCGGATCGACTTTAACTTGGTTCGTGAACTTGCGCTTAAAGAAAAACCCAAAGTCATCGTCGCGGGGGCCAGCGCCTACCCTCGGACAATTGATTTTCAAACATTCTCCGAAATCGCCAAAGAAGTCGGCGCTTCATTCGTCGTGGACATGGCCCATATTGCGGGTCTCGTTGCAGCGGGGCTGCACCCCTCACCGATTCCGTTTGCCACCTATACCACCTCGACCACGCACAAAACGTTGCGGGGGCCGCGCGGAGGCTTGATCCTTTCATCGAGCGAGCGAATCAAAGCCGTGAATTCGCAGATTTTCCCAGGCATTCAAGGCGGACCACTGATGCACGTGATCGCGGCCAAAGCCGTCGCCTTTGGCGAAGCGCTGAAACCTTCGTTTATCACTTATCAAAAACAAGTCGTGGAAAACGCCCGCACTCTTGCAAACGAGCTCACCCAGCACGGAGTGAAACTCGTCACCGATGGAACCGACAACCATCTGATGCTCGTGAATCTTCCGGAAACTGGCGACGGCAGTGTCTCGGGCAAAGACGCCGAAACCTGGCTTGATTTGGCCGGGATCACGGTGAACAAGAATACGATTCCCAATGAAAAAAGAAGCCCCTTTGTCACTAGCGGAATCCGGATCGGCGTTCCTGCCGTCACGACGCGCGGCTTTGGTACTTCGGAGATGAAACTACTTGCGGGCTGGATTCACCAAGTTTTAGAGAGTCGCGGCGACGAAAAGGTCTTGAACAAGGTGCATGCTCAGGTCAAGGAACTGTGCCGGCAGTTCAAGCTGTATACTTGAATTAGTGAGCGATTGTCGCACCTGCGTCCTTCGGCAGTGGTACGGGATCGTTAGGGCCACGCAAAGCCTCAGGCGCAACACCTAAGTCCTTCTCAGCGTTTTGAGCGTTTCGAGGCGATTGCGCGCGTTTAGCATAAACGCCATCCCCATTGACCCTGTCCTTAATTTTCTGAAAAACTCCATCTAGCCCCTCATAATGGCCTTTGAGTTGTTCGGTGCGCACAGCCCGCATCGCACGGGCGTGCTCTTTGTCTTTTTCTCTTAAGATATAAACATCCAAAGGAATTGTCGATTTATCGCGCGGATCAAAAACATTGATATCGCGTGAATAATAATATCCTCGAAGTTCTACCTCTGCATTTTTGCCGTCTGGCGTTCTGATATACGATCGACCCCCGCCACTGGCCCAGTTCGCTAGGAGTTCGATATTGGCATTAGGCCTTGCTAGCGCCCTTTTGAAGGCATCTGCATCTTCTTGATCGACCATGACCAGTTTTCGAAATGGAGGTTGATTGGGGGCTTGCGAGTTTACCCCCAAAATGATGACTTTGGGATCATCCGAATCGCGTTCAACCGAGGTAACTGTCCCCCGGTCCGTGGGTTTGAGGCCGTCGTATTGAGCGGAGTATGGGGCGAATTGGACGAGCGTTTGTCTTGATACTGGTTTCGCTTTGGGCTCTTCTGCGCCTGCGGGAAAAGACACGAGATAGATCCCGAAATAGACTCCAAGAATTCCAGCCCACAACAGTGCACACTTTGAATAAGTCATCTCAAGAGTAGTTTCTCACGAAGCGATATCCCTGTCGCTGGGCAAGAATTGCCGTCATAACGTCCTCGAGGAAACCTCTCTCAAATCCGAATAACGAACGAAGAAGTCTGCAACTGCTTAATATTTAAGACTATAAATACCGTATTGAAACTGTCAACTAAGTGAGGTATAACGCCCTCCAGCAAAGGAAGCAATCAATGGCAATCAAGTTTTCAAATTTTCGCAAAAGCAGTCTCAAACAAAGACCCATTCTCGCAACTTCTCTCGTTCTGCTGGTTCTGAGTTTTTCGCAAATCGTTCGCGCAAACACACCAGAGAATCTGACCCAAAAATGGCAGCAAGAAAAAACAAGAATTTCGATACGACAAAAACTCCTCTACCGTTTCTATCTAGACCACTTCGAAGTGCGGCGTGAACTGACCCGAGACCTGGACGCTATTGATACCGCAGATCTTATTAGAGGTGCCCAGCTCCTCACCAGCGCACTCGTTACGGGTGGCGGCGCTATCTATATCGGCGGTGAAGCGTATCTTGTCGGAACAATTCCCTCCTTTGTCTTTTTGGGCGCAGGAGGGAATGCGGCCGCAGGCGCCCTAGGGTCTCATACTCCGATCAAGGAAAATGAGCCGTACTTCATTCAAGAGAACCCCTCCCTTTGCCGTGGTGAGATCTCTGAAGAATGCCTGAATCTATTTTCGGCCGCTTTTGAGAAGATCCAGGCCGATTATGAAAAAGCTGAAACCGAAGTGTCTCACTCCATCAGCCAGCAAATCACCGCGATTGGAGACCCGGGCAACGGCTATTTTGTTTCAACCGACAAACTCAATCGAACGATCCAACTCCAGCTCTACCGAGTCGAGGCCATCGCAAAATTAAATCTGCTTGAATCCGTGGAACTCGAGAAGCTCTTGGAAAAGATGTACTGACAAAATGCAACGGGCTTACCACCTCAGCGCAGGATCGACCCAAGGCTCCACATACGAATGAAGTCCTCCCGTAGGCTGCGTCCCCAGCACCCGATAAGGGTCGTCAGCGACATCCAACATATAGAGGCAAGGATTGAGATTGTCTTGAAACACTTTATCAATCACTTTCGCGCCAGGATAAAACCCTCCCCCACTCCAGCCATCAGAGGGTGAGAGTTCAAAGGTAAAAGCAAATATTCCGTGTGCGCCGTACGCCCAATCCGTCGTATCGCCGCTGGCGATATACAAGGAGCTGGATTGCTCTGGCGTATATCCGTTCCACTTAGCCATCGTCGTGGCCATCTTAGTGAACACGTCATGATCGCGCGTGTTTTCAATCGGATTATACTTATGCCCCCAGGGATAAAGGATCAATTCACTGTAACTATGAAACGTGAGCAAAACTTTTGTATTCAAATGCGCGTCCACAAAGTCGCGCACCGCCTGAGTCTCAGGTTCTGAAAAAGCGGTTTTCCCTTTGAACACATCGCTCGTAGCGTCCGAAGAGGAACCACCGGTCCCCCACTTGAAACCATAGTTGCGATTCAAATCGACGCCAAAAACTCCACTGCCGTTATCCCGTCGATTCTTACGCCAGGAACGGTAGCTTCCTGAAGCAATATCCCACTCCGCACCATCGGGATTCACCATGGGGATCACCCAGATATCGCGCGAATCCAAAAGCGCCGCGATCTTTGGATCCTTGCGATTGGTGAGCAAATACTCCGCCAGCATCAGAGGCACTTCAAGACTCAAATGCTCCCGCGCGTGATGGTTGCCCATGAAGATGGCGCCAGGCTTCCCACTCACGCCACTGGCAAGCGCCTCGGGAGTCGTATTGATATGAAAGGCCCACAGGTCGCGCCCCTCAACCGATTTGCCAATGCTTTGAATTCGCGTGATGTCCGGATTCTTGGCATTGAGATCTTGAAGGGCTGCAAGCGCTTCTTGATAGTTATGAAAACGCGCATCTTGTGAGGGAAAATCAAGCAAGTGTGCGGGTGTATGGGAGAGCACTTTGAAGTGAGCGGCCTTGACCCGCGCGAGAACCGAAGGGCTTGCAAAACCCCAGACGCTATCGGAGCGTAAAGACTCGATGCTCACACCGAGATCCGCAAGCCGTGAGCGCGCTTCTTTGGTCGAGGCCCCAATTTGGACAAAAGCCTGCTCCGCAGAAGCCACGCCAGGCGAAGCCCCTCCTACGTCGCTTGCATTGGCGTAGCTAACAGCCTGAACCGAGCTACCGGCCGCGAGAAGAATTGAGGTAATAAAAAGCGTGCGGGTTTTCCGCGAGAGTGCATTCCGTAGCAACATGAGAAGTCTCCTTCATGAGAGTTCTGGGACATGAGATTTCTAAAAATGATTTAGATACGGCTTCAGTCTAACACCCAGGCCCAGTTGCACAAGATGGGCCCGAAAATAAAGCCGTTCACTCTACTCTATGACTTAATTCATCGGCTCAGGACCATGCTCCGTCTTCAGCTGCGCCCAGAGGGTGGCTCGCAAAGTTTCCATTTTACGATCCCACTTTGCCCAGTCCAATTCACCCGAAAGGTCTTGGCGTACATGCACTTGCGATTCGTCCCAAAGCCTGACCAGCGCCCAAAGCTCGCTCGGGTTTACGCTCTGCGCCCCCCCGCCTTCAATGGACTTTATATGCCCATTTTCAGGCCAAAACGTTTCCAAGAAGGTCCATCCTGACTTTAAACTCAGCTTCAACACCGGCATTTGGGAGCGTTCATAGGCCCGAACCAAAGCGCGAAGACCCCAGATATTCGAAGACAGCGTCCGAGAGTTCGCTTGAGGGACATCCAACCGGTCGTAGAACCCACCGTCTGGGGCTTGCCCCTTGGCCGACATTTCTAAGGCCCCAACTTGCAAGGCATCGCCCAGCTTTGGAAGCACGGCAAGCAACTCAGCCGGCACGGCCGGATCATCACCTAATGTTGAATCCAACTCCGAAGCGGCAAGCAGCATCTTTGATACTCCACGCACCGACACACCCACCGGATCACGACCCGAGAGCCGCACGATCTCGTGAAACAAGACGCCCAGTGCCCCTTGTGCACTCCCAGGATCAGTCATCTCGACGTGCCCCTGCTGAGGTGCAATCAGATTTTTCAAAGCCCCTGCGAGAAGTCCGACCGCGAGCATTCGTCCATCACTTGGAAAAAGAATCGGGCTGGATGCTTCGAGAATTTTTTCAAGTTGATCTGCGCCGCCAAAATGCTCCCAAAATGGCGTTCCGGGGCGAGTCAGCTTTAAAAAATCCAGCGACATCATCACCAGGTCCGCAACATCTCCGATGGCTTCATAAGGAGAGGAGCCGGGAGTGGCCTTTGGAATTCCCCTGGGCCCCATCATGAAAAGCGAAGGGAAAACGCGAAAGGCAGTAGGATGCGCTTCAGACGTCGGATCGTAGGCAGCAAAATCCCAAGGTGAAAACGAAAAGTCACCCGCCGATCCCTGCGCGCCCCAACCGCCAAAATTGCCGGTTAAAAGTGGAGGGGCTTTTTCAGGATGTGAGAAATCCGCACCACCCCCTTGCGCAAATTCGATTCGCCCGCCCCGAATCACCGCCTCTTCGCCCCCATTGAGCACCAAAAGCTTATTGGCGGCTGAATAAAAGAGCGCGCCCGAGAGACCGCGCATTTTTGGGTCATCAGAACCCACAAGAAGCGCGGCAAGGCCCATGTCGGCGCGAACGCTCGAAGTATATTCCTTGAGACTTAGTTTTCCAAAGGAGGTGGGATCTAACTCAATCAAAGGCGTATGATCGGACCAGATCGGATCCTCCTCGCCTTTGAACTTTTGAGAAACAAGCGCAGGAAAACCCGCAATTCGGCCTGCAATTTCATCTAAAAATCCCACTCTGAAAAGCGGGGGGAACTTCTTGGAAAATTCACGGCCCACTTGCTCCAGCACTTTGGGATCGCGACGGGCAGCCATCAGTTGTTCTTTGGCGGCGTTGAAAATGACTTTCCTTGCCTTGCAATTACTCGGTTCCAACCATGAATGGCCGCAGGTCAACTTGACCCAGGCTTTCGAAAATATACTGGGACTTTTAATTTTATCGGACTCGTCTAATTCGCACTGCGGAGATTTTCCAGCCGCAATTTTCTTGGCCAGACAAAGTCCAATTTGATCAGCCGTCTCTTTTTGATCGGCCGGAACGGTCCCATTGACAATGTTCGAGATCAGCCCTTCATCAAAGAGGGTTTCAAGATGAATCCGTTTCACCTCTTTTTCAAAATTCTCCTGATACGATTTTGCGTAAGCGGCGGGATAAATATCCCCCATCTTCTGATTGAGCACGACGCCTAAAAAGGGAGCGGTTTTAATTTCGATGCTGCCTTCTGAAAAGGGCGCGGACAGTGGTCCAAGCGATCCGCCTTTTCGGTAAGAACGCAAAAGGTTCGCGGCAAAGGCCTGCCGTTCTGTTGCACTCTCTCCCTTGGATTCAGGGTGAAGTCGCGCGTCTTCTAAAATTCGATTCAACACCTCGCGCGCTTCACTCACGGAAACGCGAAGGTCATAGCCAAACGCCAAACTTGAAGCCAAAAACAGCGAAAATAGAGTGAAAAGGGGTAGAACCTGATATTTTTTCATAACTCTTGAGCGCGCTCCTTCGTGACGCGTATTGTTATCACATTGCGACGCGCATGGCCATGAGCTTTTCGCAATAATCAGAGAATGTTTTTTCCATAGGACCAGGTGAATTCGCTATTGACGCGGCGCGTATAATATGAGAAATACTGACCTGCGAATTTAACCGGAGAACTCGAGATGCCCCCCCAGAACAGCGCCCGCAGAATTTTGACTGCTGCAGCATTAAGTCTTGGATTTTCCACGTCTTTATTCGCCGAAAGCGCTGCCGTGCTGCCTGAGGGGCGCTCCCGGATGACCTTCGTCTATGCGCAAGCCACCGGAATTACACAGACTTTCGATAATGACGGCAACATCCAAGGCCTAACCAAAGACTATAATTTTGAGCTCAGTTCCTCGAAACTTAAGGACTTTGACTCTCGCCTCTCCAAGCTCGTTAACTTCTTAAATGCGACGGGTAAACGCTACGATACAAAGGTGCGTGAAAACGGCTTTTTCGGTATCACCCAGGATCCCACAGCCCCCCTGCTTGGGGATGCGCTCTCCTTGGGATATCTTAACGTCGGCGTCGAAGCCCAACGCCAAGAAGGAGTAGTCTCTCTTCAACATGGCGTGACCGATCAACTTACCGTTGCCATCATCGTCCCCACCCTTCGAACAAAAGTACACGTCACCCACTCGATCACGGGAAACAACACGGCCAACGACATTTACAACGGATTTGTTTCAAACAACGCAGGCGTCTTACCTGATCTGCGAGACGCCCTGAATCTGGTCCGCAACTTATCGGATGAAACTTTTCAATCCGTGCTTACCGATAAAGGATACGCGCGCGTTGAAGACTGGCAAGGCACAGGGTTAGGAGATATTCAGCTCCTCTCACGCTACAATTGGCTAAAACTAGGAGCGGACAAAGATGTCCCGACCCAACCCGCAACATTCTTAGCGTCGTTTCAGGCCACCACGACCGCGCCTACGGGCAAGACCAAAGACCCTTCTGTTCTTACCCAAACCGATTTTGGGCAAGGATCTTGGGACACGGGCATCGCCCATATCATTAATGTGACCCCGTGGAACTGGATCACGCTCTCGCAAGGAGTTCATTACACCCAACCCCTCTTTGGTCACAGGCTCCTTCGGGTCCGGGCAACTCCAGACGCCTTCATCCCTGATGCAGCCGACGAAGAAGACGTCATTCAAAAATTAGGGACAAAAGAATCGCTCACTCTCGGCGGAGAACTTCATCTGACTTCATCACTAAGTTTAAGCTCAGATTACGAATGGGCTTGGAAGCAACAAGATCGCTATACAGGCTCCAAAACAGATCGAGACTACACGTATCTCTCCGAAAAAACCGATACCTACACTGAAACGTTTGTCGTCGGGGTTTCGTTTTCAACCATCCCTGCGTTCTTAAAAAATGATTTCCCGCTGCCGCTTCAAATGGGCATCACAATCAATCTCCCTCACGTCGGTCGCAATACGACGCTTGCGCCTTATGGGATGGCTGAATTGTCGATGGTGTTCTAGGTAAACCGCTGCCAAACAGCAGCCACGATCCACACAAAACCGATCAAGGCCGCAAAAGCCGCATAAGCCTCGTAAGCTTTGTTTTTCATCGTGATCGAATACGAGTACGCGCGATGCGTTCGATCGGGATTTACGAGGTCTAACTCTGTGGCCTTCGGTGGCAACACACGAGGGACAAACCGAGGCACCAACTTGCAATAATGCACATACGGCTCGCCAAAAATCCGCTGCAACTTCTCTTCTTCATCCAAAATAATATAATGATAAATGACGGCAAAGAGCGCAGAGCTCACCCCGAATAGCACATAATTCTCAATGGCAAGGGCCGTCCCGATGGCCATGAGAAACGTTCCCAGATAAAGAGGGTTCCGCACGAACGCATAGGGCCCGCCCACGGCAGGGCGCGAATCCTTGCGTAAGTATCCGCTCGCCCAAAAACGAATCGTGGCTCCGATGAAACAAACGCCGATCCCGGGCCATGAAGGAAAATGCCGAGCCGACAAGACGAGCGCAATCCCAAAAATCCAAGCCAACAGAATCCGGGTTTTCCCCCGAATGGCGGATCTAAAGTGGGCGTTCCAACTTTGTTTTTGACCAAGATTACCTTGTACGTCCATGTTTTACCTTTACGATTTACCTTTATATCTATCGTTATGATTTATCTGGCGACGTCGCAATTGCGAACTTATCGGCCCCCGCTTTTCGCGCATGATCCATGACTTCGATAGCCGCTCCCAGGAAAGCCTGCTTATCGCCCTCCAAGATCACAAGGCGAGATTTCATTTTCTTAAACGTCTCGCGCAAAACGCTCTCAAATGCAACATAATCTCCAGAAGAAACGGACGTGTTATTCACTCGAAGCGCCCCACCGGGAAGTAAAGTCACGACCAAGCCCTCGGGCTGAGCTTGCGCGGTCGCATTGCTGGCCGCTGGCAAATTCACATCGACGCCCAGCTGGGACATCACGGAACTGGTCACCATAAAAATAATCAAAAGGACCAAGAAAATATCAGTCAAAGGCGTGATATTAATTTCGGCGAAAATAGCACCCTCGCCGCCCGAATCGTCCGAAGAAGTGGGCTTAATTGCCATTTCCGGAGCTTTCCGAGCTTTCAATAAGTTCCACAAGCTCTTCGGCCTGCAGCTTGATAATCAGCACGAACCGACTCAATCGCGTCTGGAAAGCGTTGTACGACATGACGGCGATCACCGCGACGATAATTCCTGCAGCAGTCGCAATGAGGGATTCTGAGATCCCCGAAGCCACCACGGCAAACCCGCCCGATCCCGTCTTTGCCATTTCTTGAAAAGAGCGCAAAATCCCAATAACCGTTCCAAAAAGTCCGATAAACGGCGAGGCACTTCCGATTGTTCCCAAGACCCAAAGGCTCCCCTTCAACTCTTGGTTAACCAACTGCCGTCTGCGCTCCATCGCTTCTTGCCAGCGCTGCCTGAGTCTTTGGTCTTTTGAATTTAGGCGTTCAAGGGCGATACTCACCAATGACGCCGTGGGGAGGCTCTTGTTTTCCCGACATAAACGCTCCAAAGCTTCGCGATCGTTTCTCAAAAGAAGGTTCATCGCATTCAAATGAAACGCGTGTAAAGTGTGACCCAATCTTCGATAGTTCCAGAGTCGCTCAAAAATAACGCCCCAGGAAAGCAGCGAACACAAAAGCAGCGGGTACATGGCAAAACCGCCACTCCGAATCATATCCCAGATACTTTGCGATGCGAGACTCGACATAGTGCTTGCCAGGCTATCGAGCACTCCTTAGTATGTCAACCGAGGAGTAGGGCAACCCCGCATGTCAAAACGAACTCGACTCATGGCTTCTTTCGTCATTTTTCCAATGCTCGCTACGCTTTGCGGATGCCTGGAAAACACGCCATTTTCCTCCAGTACATCCTCCAATATCTCTGGCAATATCTCTGGCAAAAAACCCGGCAGTTCTTTTTTTAAATTTGACTACAAAACGGTAACGCGAATAAGCATCGCACGAAACGATCCCACCACGGGAGAGCCTTTTTCGGCGCAGGTCGAACGAAGCAAGTCTGGAGCCGACACTTATTCCTGGCAAATCGTTTCCCAAGAATTAACGGATCGCCTGGCCTACTCCAATTTTGTTGAGCACCTCCTGGACACCTTAAGCACCCTTCAAATCCAAGACGAGGCGCCCAACGGGCCGCTCGAATCTTACGGTCTAACCCCCCCCCACTTTGCGATTCGATTCAGCACCGAAAGCCCTGAAAAAGTGGGTTCGCAGACCGAATTCGAAATTCACCTGGGGTCCGGCGACGAAACGCTGTTTGCCTATGACCCCCGTGAGCCTAAAGCCATTTTTCGGGTCCATGGGGCGCTGATCGGGATGCTAAATCATTTACGTAACTTTGAAACCCTTCGAAGAAAAACCCTGCTGACTTTTGAATCAGACGACATTGACGAAATCGAATTTTGGAAGGGGTCAAAAAAGACGCTGCACATTGAGCGACACGGAGAGACGTGGAAATCAATGGCGTCGGCAGGCTCCGAGAAAACCTCCCCGGTGTTTAAAAAAGACATTCAGGCCTACCTTGAGCGAATCACGCACCTCCAGATCCAGAAGTTTCCCGATGATCCTACCTGGGAAAAAGCTGCGATGGAAACTCTGAAAAACTCACCCCAGTTCAGGATTGTCTTCAAGGATCGCAAAAACATGCCTACCGAGCTTAGAGCGAGCTTTCAGCCTCACTCAAAAATCTTGACCGCCTCTTTGAGTTCCCGGGCAGGTTCCGTGTTTGTAATTCCGCAAGAGGTCACTAAAGACCTTAATGGCCCTTGAAACCGCCAGGCCCTGAGTGTTACTCTAAGTTCAGGATGCTACCCATTTACGTAAAAGGATCTCTCGAGTTCACATTTGAAGGGCATTTTCATACCTACGATAAGCAAAATCTGTCTGCCTACGGCGTCAGCGGTCTGCAATGGGGAGAGTTAGATCCAGAGCGTCATTTTTCAAAAAAACTCAAGGTCACCGTTAAACTAGACACTCCTGAGCCCTTTACCTTCACGGCCGAGGCTCAGATCATTCGAGAAGCCACTCAAGTTTCGGAACACATGGGACTAAAATTCAGTTTGGCCCCCGAACAAGCAAAAAGAGTGAACGCCTTGATTGCGAAATATGGGTTTTTCCCTACCGAATATATTCGCAAATACCCAAGAATCCCCTCCCTTTCCGTGATTCAAACTTTTCCGCTACGCGTCCAGGCGACCACACTGGTGACTGCCACGAAAGCCAATCCTAAAGTTAAACCCGTTGATCATATATTTGATGTCGGAAACCTGAGCCCGAACGGCATTCTTTTGTCCACGGAAAGCCTACCCGCACAAACTCTGATGCCCGGACAACGCCTTCTGCTACGAATGGAACCTCGCGGCTGGTTTCCCGTCGGAATCGAAATGGAAGGCGTCATCTGCCGCGTGGTCGACGACATCAACACCCGCAATGGAAATATCATTCGCTACATCGGGATCAAATTCACCAAAGTGGATGAAATAAATAAAACGATTTTCCTGGATCTCCTCAAAGACATCCTCGAGCGCCTCAAAACACTTTCGCCTGAGACCAAAAATGAGCGCAGGAGAGTCTAGCGTGATTAAAGCCATCTTTTTTGACCTGGATGGAACGATTATCGACACCGAACCCGCTGCAGGCAGAGCTATTGAAAAATGCTTTGAAAAAGCCGGAATCAAACTCAAAGCGGGCGACGCAGACTTCATCACCGGGCGAACCTGGGAGTCCGCGTTTGAGTATTTATTTTCAGTTTACGCCGTCCCCTTTCCTCATGAAAGACTTAAAGAGAACGTGCTGCGCACCTATCGCCAGGAACTTCAGCGCGAACTCCCCCAGGTCGCCGGGAGTGCTGAGGCCGTAAAAAGTCTGGCCGCAAAATTTCCCTTAGCCCTTGTCAGTGGCTCTACCCGCTCTGATATTCTGTGGGCGCTGGATCATTTGAAAATCAGGCACTGCTTCAAGACCGTCGTCGGAGCCGAAGACTATCCAAACAGCAAACCCTCACCCGACCCCTATCTCACCGCGATGAAAGAACTCGGAATAAATCCAGGACAAGGACTCGCCTTTGAAGACTCCCTTGCCGGGATCACCTCCGCTAACGCAGCGGGACTATATGTCGTGGCGATTTCATCAACGAATCACCTGGGTCAGGATACGACGCAAGCTCAAGCCAAGATCAAGGACTTGCAGGGGATTACTCCTAAATGGATTGAGGAATTTTCTTCCGGAAATCTCAAACCCATGCCATCCTACGGCTAAACCTGTAGGCTAATAAAGGAGATCCTATCGTGAAATCGTTTCGAAATATTTTCGTTCTTATTGCATCAATGTTAACTCTCGTTTCATGCTTTGAAAAAGACAAGGCACCTGAAACCGCTGCCGCACCAGCTGCTACGGCAGAAGCTCAAAAAGGAGCGCCCGTGACCCAAGCTCAAACCGGAAATCCTGAACTCAAAAGTGAAGACCTCAAAGTCGGCACCGGGGCTGAAGCCGTGACGGGTAAAACCGTCTCCGTTCATTATACGGGCTGGCTCACGGATGGCAAAAAATTTGATTCTTCTTTGGACCGCAAAGAACCTTTCAAATTTCCACTCGGCGCAGGACAAGTCATTCAAGGCTGGGACAAAGGCGTCGTCGGTATGAAAGTCGGCGGGAAACGTAAACTGACGATCCCTTCTGAAATGGGCTATGGCGCACAAGGCGCGGGCGGCGTGATTCCGGCTAACGCTACTTTGGTATTTGAAGTTGAACTTTTGGGGGTAGAATAAAATGTCCGAAGCAGAAGCACCAAAAAATGAATGTCTTGTAGTGGCATCAAAAGTGAAGAATTACATTCGCGAAAGCTCGCAGCTCAACACTTCGGCTGCCGTGATGGATATTCTTTCGGCTCAGGTTAAATCCCTGTGCGATAAAGCCGTCGAAAATGCAAAAAAAGACGGAAGAAAAACGGTGATGGACCGAGATTTTCCCGGCTTTGGAGGCAGTGAAGAACCCGCCGCTTCTTGCTAAATGAATTGTGACCCGTTCCGGGATTCCGGGACGGGTCTTTTTTTTTGCGGTTTCTTTAAAACTCACCCAAAATCTCATGACCTTTACCTTAATTCTCTTCATCACCGTCGCCGTTTTGTTTGACTTCATGAACGGCTTCAACGACAGCGCCAATATCGTTTCAACGATGATCTCCTCTCGCGCGCTTTCTCCCCGGCAAGCCCTCACCATCACGGCCATCGCTGAATTTATCGGGCCCTTTTTATTTGGGGTGGCGGTTGCTAAAACGATTGGTTCCGGTGTCCTTACCTTGCCCTCTGACGCTGCCACAGCCCTGCCCCTGATTCTCTCCTCCCTCGTGGCAGCCGTGTGCTGGAACATCCTGACGTGGCACTCTGGCATACCGTCAAGTTCCTCCCATGCGCTCATTGGCGGACTGCTCGGCGCTGCGATCTCGCACAGTACCATTGTTCACCTGGAAAAAGGGATCGTGACGTTGCAGGATTTTTACAGTATTTTTGAAGTTGTCAAAATTTCAGGCCTCATCAAAATCGTGACCTCGCTGCTTATTTCTCCGGCTGTGGGATTTATTGCGGGATTTTTACTCCTCAAGCTTTTTCGTTTTCTAGCGCGAGGCTCTAGCCCCGCGATCAATGTATTTTTCAAAAAAGGCCAAATCATAACTGCCGTCGGTCTTGCGCTCTCTCATGGCACCAACGACGCGCAAAAGACGATGGGGATCATCACCATGGGACTCTTGGCTACGGGCCAGATCCATGAGTTTCAGGTGCCCATGTGGGTCGTCGCTTTGAGTGCAAGCGCCATCGCTTTAGGAACCTCCGTGGGTGGCTGGAGACTCATTCGCACTCTTGGCTCCGGATTCTTTAGAATTCGTCCCATCGATGGGTTTTCCACCCAAATTGGCTCAGGCTTGGTGATTGTTTGCGCCTCTCTCTTAGGCGGTCCCGTGAGCACCACACAAGTGGTGTCCACCGCCATCATGGGGGTGGGAAGCGCGGACCGGATGTCGAAAGTCCGCTGGGGCGTGAGCAAGCAAATCATTATTACTTGGATTATTACCATTCCCTGCACTTCGGTTCTTGCAGGGCTACTCTATCTTGCAATGAGGAAAACACTATGAGTTGGTTCAATGATTTTCTAAAACCCCGAAAAGACAATTTTCGCGAATACCTGATTCAACAAGCGCAAATCGGAGTCGTGGGACTTGAGGGCCTGGTCGCCTATATGAAGAACCCGACCCCCGAAAACGAAGAGCGCGTGAATCGGGCCGAAAAAGATGGCGACGAAGTCAGGCGTATTCTCATCGATGATTTGTCCCGCACCTTTGTCACCCCCATTGACCGCGAAGATATCTTCAAACTTTCGCGCGCCGTGGATGATTTGCTGGATTATGCCCACTCCACCGTGGACGAAATGGTCGTTTTAAATGTGAGTCCCACCGAACATCTCGTCAGCATGGCCACCATGCTGCTTGAAGCTTCGCGGGAAATTCTATTGGCCCTCCAACGCATTGAGCGTCACCCGGCGGTCGCCAGCGAGCATGCTCGCAAAGCCAAGCGTTTTGAGAACAACGTCGAAAAAACCTATCGCAAAGCCATTGCGGAGCTCTTTACCGAAACTGAAAACGCACCCGAAATCGTGCGCATGTTAAAGAAGCGTGAAGTCTACCGGCATCTTTCCAATGCGGCGGACAGAGCGGATGAGGCGGCGAACATTATCGCGGATATCGTGGTTAAAACGACATGAATCACGCGGTCAATCCAAAGATCGCTGAGTGGATTCGCAGCGAGGCTCATAACCTCTTAGCCCCCCCTCCCCTAGCTCTCGCGATTTTCGGCTCTTTCGCTAGAGGTGACCAGGGACCCGATAGTGACCTAGATATATTGCTTGTATGCGATGAGATCGGACGCAGCCCCTCCCTCCGATCTAAATGGTTTTTCCCCTTAAGCAAGAAGTTGCGTGAGCAAACTCAATTCCCTGAGCTTCCAAAGGCGATTTCACCCCTGATTTTAAGTTCTCAAGGATGGCAAGATGCCCTCCATCTGCAACTCTCTCTATGCACAGAGGCTTGTGTTTTGTTGGATTCTGGGTTGCTCAGTTCGACATTTGCAAGTGCGCAGGAACTCATTCGCAAAGGCGAATGGAAAAGGGTTCCAACACCCGATCACGGCTTCTTTTGGATCCCTAAGGATAAAATCGCATGACGCCTTCACAGAAAACCCGGGCTGATTATTTGCACCGCTCGGCAATCCGGGTTGCGCTTGAAGCCAAGGAAAATGCAGTAAAAAAAGAGTTCGATCGAGTCATCCGAAAGACGCACGAGGCACTCGAACTTTTGTTTAAGGGGCTTTTAATTGAACAAGGTATAGAACCCGCCAAAACTCATGATCTAAGTCAACTCTACCAGCGAATTGCCAATCCAAAATTTCAACTTCAGGAAGATGATCTTACCTTCCTGACGGAACAACGCATCCCTGCGTTCTATGGCGCGCCCGATTTTGTCCCAGACGAAGATTATAGCGATGAAGATTGTAGCCGCTGCTTGTCTTTGCTGGCTGCTGCGGGGCTTTAATACCGAAAACAGCCCACCCAATGATCATTCACCATCCCCACGGCTTGCATGTGAGCATAGATGATCGTGGACCCCACGAACTTAAACCCACGCTTCTTCAAATCCTTGCTGAAAGCGTCTGACTCAGGAGTGGTTGCCGGTATATCTCCCAGGCCGCGACGTCGATTAACAATCGGCGCGCCCTTCACAAAACTCCAACCATAAGCATCAAATGAGCCAAATTCTTTTTGGACTTTTATGAACGCCTGGGCGTTTGTGATCGCGGATCTGATCTTAAGCTGGTTGCGAATAATCCCAGGATCCTTCATGAGTCGCTGCACATCGCGCTCCCCAAGGCGCGCGACTTTTTCAACTTTAAAATCACAGAAGGCCTTGCGATACCCCTGCCGCCTTTTCAAAATCGTAAACCAACTCAAGCCCGCTTGCGCCCCTTCTAAGATAAGAAACTCAAAGAGTTTACGATCGTCATGAACAGGAACGCCCCATTCTTCATCATGATACTTGATGTAAAGAGGATCTGAGAGGCACCAGCGGCAGCGTTTAAGATCAATTCGTTTTTTTGTGGCCATGCGTCTCTTAACCTTTCCGATTGCCTTGATAGATTGGGTCCAAATTACAAAAGCGTCAACCTTTTCAACGCCAGTGCAGAAACTCTCGGTGAGAGCTGTCGGGGACACCCTCTCTGGGGCCCGTTCAATCGGTGTCGGCAAATATTTTCTGAAAAACGAATACGACGCTCTACATATTCTCACCCTAACAGCTGGGCAGACGGAACTTTGAACGACACCCGAGCCTCCCCGGGCTAAATCGCGCCACAGGCAGACAGTTAAACGATATTGACATCGATAACGATCTCGTTTAACATGTATCCATGACAGTCAAAGTCTCTCCCAAGTACCAAGTCGTCATCCCCGAAGCAGTCCGAACTGCCCTGGGCATTCGCGCTGGATCTCAAATCGAAGTGATCGCCAAAGGGAAAGTGGCTTACCTCGTGCCTCTTCAAAGTCTTGAAGACTTGCAGACCGAACTTGCAAATAGTTTGAACAATAAAAACCTTCGTGAAAAGAAGGACCGCGCGTTGTGAGCTTGTGCTTCGTCTTGGATTCTTCAGTTTGGATTGAACTGCTCAATAAAGGCCCACTCCTCAAGGAATGCACAAAAGTCCTGAAGAATGCTCAGCGAATTATCGTACCTACTCTCGTTCTTTTCGAGGTTTATAAGAAAATAGCCGCGTGCCACACAGAAGACCAGGCCCTCTCCGCAATCGCACTTTTGAGTCAACACGAGGTGATGGACATGACTCGTGAAATCGCATTAGCCGCAGCTGACCTCTCGCTCCAAAAGCGATTAGCGATGGCCGATAGCATTGTCCTTGCACATGCGCAACAGAGCGGAGCCGTACTTGTTACCCTGGACAATGATTTTGTGGGCATTTCAGATACCCAGGTTATTCGAGGCTAATAAAAGCTAGACGTAATCCCCGCGCTTGATCTTCTCCAAGATAATCTTCTCAGGCATGATCGGATCCCTGGGATCAACAGTAAAATAAGCCTGCTGCTCACAACGACGTTTATGCGTCAGCAACCATTTTAAGATCGCGGCCAATCCTTTGTTACGCTTATCTTTGAAGAACGGATCGTTCGCGAGCGCATCCGAGGCCTTTTTCAGAGCGCGCACTTCTTGAGCGTCGTTTTCTTTTACCGGATAATCGGCCAGATCGTACTTCTTAATATCTTCGGGCAACACGCCCAGGAACTTCACATCGGGCGCGCTAAAATCCGAGTTTCGAATCAAGCTTGAGGCCGAACCGGCCTTCAGGGTTCTGAAAATGTTCTGCATGGTGTACGCGTCGAGATCCCCCCAGAAAAAGAGCGGGATTTTGAGCTGATCTTGAATCGTCTTACTCCAGGCGCGCACGGCGTTTGAAGGAACCCCCCCCGAACCAATGAGAATACAATTGTTGCGCTTCGTAAACCCGTTGACGACCAACGTATTGGCCGTACCTTCGGATTCAATAATGATGGCGAAATCAATTTTCTTTTTAGCCGTGAGCTTCAACTTCTGCGGCCTATTTTTGGGCTGAAAGGGTGAAGTCCCCATCTTGGACAAATCAATCACAGCCTTCTCACCATCGGACATCGTCTCGGTGACGATCAAATGCTGAGAATAGGTCTGCCCGCCACGATCGTTGGCGTAGCAATTAAACTCTTCGCGATAACACTCCAGCATCTCACAGATGAAGTCGATGATCTCATCGGACTCATCTTGCGAACCAAAGTCCAAAGGCCTAAGGCTCGGATTATGCTTAATTTCCCCTTTGGACATGTAGTACAATTCGCGTTTCGTATTAACGGCGCCGGTTTCAATGTTTCGCAGCAGAATCTCAAGGAGGAAAATTGCTCGCGACATCTTCTTCACCGAACTCACATTGAGCTCGGTCGCCACTTTTTTAGGACCTGGCGTGAGATAACCCACCTTAAAATCATAGCGTGAGTTATCCAGCGAACACTTGGTCGCCCTCAGCACCGGGCGCTTTGCTTTTTCGAGATCCGCTAAAAGCAGGCTGCACATCTCACGGCTTAAATTTGGAATACTATCTTCGGATTTATGCGACTTATTGGATCGCGATGATTCAAGAGCCATGAATTTTATTTCCCCTTAGCCTTTTTTGAGACTTTTTTCTTGGATTCTTTTGCGGATTCTTTTTTGCCCTTTTTAACAGGCTTATCTTCAGAACCCTCCAACTCCTCAGCGCCTTCTGAGTCTGGCCCCTCCGATGGCGCCGGCGGCGGCGGAAGTGATGGCGCCTCCGTGACCTTCGCAGCCTCGAGCAGCGCGTGCGCTTTATCAAGTTCCTGTTGAGTCGCGTGAGCGTCGCGTCCAAGCAACTTCAACAACCCCTCTTCGGCGCGTTTTTTGCGCGCTTCTGATGCCGAAGTTATCCTGCACAACCCCTCCACCAAAATCGGCCCAAACTGCTCGATGTGGCGAATCTTCTCTTCCAGCTCGTTCGCCTTGACTTCGCGACGGATATGCTTAGAGAGCCGTTGCCCGGCTTGAATCAAGGCTCGGCGAATCTCTTCAACGAGTTCGTCTGATCCATCAATCGTTTCTTTAGAGGCATTCTTAAACTTGATGAACGGCGAGACCACGCTCACCGCCATAATATAGGGACCTAAGGGGAGCCCATCTTTGGGTTGCGCAAGACCATAGGCACGCCAATTTACGGACTCAATGGCGTGAACAATGGCGCAAGCGGATTTATCAAACTGCAACGGCACTCGGTTGGCAAAGCGCAAAATCTGCGCGGGCGTTTCATGCTCCTGCGCTTTTTCTTCAAGCCGAGCCACCGCCACTTCAATCTGCACGGGTTTGAAATCACAAATCGTAGGTTTACGAGAAACCACCGCGAAAAAATCCACGGCGCCCAATCGCTTGATACTCTTAGCCAGCGTTTCTTCGCCAACCGAAAGCACCGACTTCGTCGAAGGCGCCATGAGCTTCAGATTTTGGAGGGCAATAAAAAGTTCCTTAAAATCCGCGTCGCCGATCGCGTCCACCGATTTATCCAGCACGCCTCTCTTGATCCCGGCCTTCACCAGGTCATTCAAAACACCTTCATGAATCCGGGAAAATCCCTTCTTGAGCCAGGCTTCGATTTTGACTCGCCCAAATAAATGGGAGTGGGACATGAACTCTCCCAGCTTCATCGTATGCGGGTGCGGCGCCGTGGCTTCAGGGAGTTCCGGGATCGCATCACTCACTCGCGTAACGGTATGGGGCTCAAGCTCGGGCAACTTATAATGCAAGGTCAGATGAGGATTCACGAGCGCGGTGCCATTCAAATAATTAAGCAAACCCGCATCGCCATTAAGCTGAACGCGACCATCCACCAAGAACTCAACGGATGTGCCATGAGGCCTGTCCCAATCAATGGTTTCTTTTTCTTTAAGGTGTCCCCGATTATTTTTGATATCGACTTCAACCAGACAGGACATCGCTTTGCGCATCGACTCAGTTTTCGTAATCACTCTTGCGCCCACGGCACTGGTCAATTGCGCCCAAGTCGTCGCCGCTGAAATCCCGATCCCTTGCTGTCCACGGGAGCAGCGACCCTTGCCAAATTTTGAGGAGGCCAAATACTCGCCAAACACTTTGGGGACGTCATCCACGTCGATCCCAGGCCCGTTGTCTACGACGCGAATTCGAATCTGATCCGCATTCTTAAGAGATCCCTGCCCCACTTTTTCAACGAGAACAGAAACCTCAGGGAGAATTCCCGACTCTTCGCAGGCATCAAGCGCGTTATCGACCGATTCTTTTAAGGTCGTCAACACCGCTTTCGTTTGTGAAGAGAAGCCGACTTGTTGTAAGTTTTTTGAGAAATATTCCGCCGTACTACTCGAGGTAATTTTTGCATTTGCCTTGCTTGCCATGGGGCTGATTCAAACAGACAAAGGGGTGGTATGTCAATGAACGTCAGAGGGAGATTGGTCAGGACCCAAAAGAATTTCGAGCGTCACGACAAAAAGCGCCGCGACAATAGGGCCCAAAAAAATCCCCATGAAACCCAGAGTCTGTATGCCCCCTAATGCGGCAATAAAAGCGAGCATCGGGTGAAGGTTGGCCGAGCCTCGCAAGAACATCGGACGAATCAAATTATCAATCGCGGTAATGAAAAAAGAAGCAATCAGAAGTGCCACTGCAGCCCCTGTCCGACCCTCAATAAATTGTTGAGCCGCCACCCCCAAGGTTACCGGCGCGCTCCCCACCACAGGGATAAACGAGGAAACAAAAACCAACAGGGCAATCAAAAACACATTGGGAGTCCCCGTCGAAACACAAACAATCGATTCAAGAACAGCTTGAATGCCCCCTGATACGATGGAGGCCAAAATCACGGATCGGCAAGTTCCCGCCAAAACATCCAGCAGTCGCTCGGTTTCACGCGCACTGAAAACCGAATTGCTGCGAAAAAAACTCACCAGCCGCGGACCATCTGCCAGGAAAAAATAGAGACTCACTACCGTCACCGCAAACCCCATGGCCATCCCGGGAAGCTGTGTCACCAGCGCGCCCAACATATCGGCAAGTTTAACGCCAACACTTCGAGTCAGTTCCTGCGCGGTTTCGATGAAACTTTCTTTATCTACCGGGAGCCAGGAGCTCGAAATATCAATCATCTGCTGAATTCGGGGCGTATTCATCAATGCTTCAACCCAGCTTCCACCTGACCTTGGGGTATCTTTCCAGGCTTGCAATTCATGCACGCCCGATTTAGCGCCAAAAAAGAGAAGCGACGCACTTGGAAAAAGAATCAGGAGTGTAATACTGGACGTCAAAAGTGCGGAACCGGTGGCGCGGGAAATTTTGAAGCGAGACATCCAATCCAAAGTGGAAAGAAACAAGACTGCAAGAACAGCTCCCATAATAACGGGAATAATGAGCGGTGATCCTACATAGAGGAAAAGACAAAGCACGACTACGGCGAAAAGCTTGCGTTGCATCGAAGACCTATCCTAGCTTAGGGATTGCCAGGGAACAAGATCGGAGTTAGTCTTTGTTTACTTGGGTTTACTTGGGTTTGCAGTTAGACGATAACAGGAGGGTCATCATGTTCTCAAAATATAGCCACTTAGGTTTCGTTTTTCTTTTTGCTCTTTGCATTAATTCCACTCAGGTAAAAGCGGCTGCAGGTACAGACGACACGCCCCCTGAAGAAACAGTCATGGCGCACGTTGCCACGTCTTATCCTGAAAACTACACCGGTCTCATCACGGTTCAATGGGAAGGCGAAGCTCTCAGGAGCAAAATTGCCCGCTTTGTTTTTTCAGATAGTCGAAATACCCACATCGTTTACACCCCTGAAGATCTTAACAAAGGTGTCATTCTGGTACATACCCTTGGAAAAGACATCCTCTTCATCAAAGGGACAACCTTTTCGGCCGAGGTGGGCGGGCCCATGGTCCTTACGTTCTCCAAAACTTTTTTTGCCAACGACCAGAGAACGGTGACCTTCGACTTCGTTCGCACGAATCGGCAGCCTCCTGAAGAGGGCCGCGAAGAGTCTCCGACTTGGGTTCTCCAAACGGATGACCGCGAGGGTCATGACCCCTTTGACTCACTTTTCATCGAAGTCTACAAGAAGCTCGGGATCCCAAGCGGGGTTTCGAAAATACAACTTATTGATCGAGGGAGCCTGATCCGAAATTATGATCCCCAAAATCTTCCCAGAGTGGGACGCCTCCGCCGCCGCCGATAATCAGTCACAAGTGCCGGCCGTCAATTTTTTGACCCCCAACGGCCCCAACCTTCTTCACTCGAGCAAGCTTCGGGATTGTGCCCGAAAACGGCTATGCTACACTTCAAAAAAGGATAACGAACCCTATGGCACGCGCTACCCCAATTGATCAAGAAAGCCCTTTTTCGCTCGATGAACTTTTCTTTTCCCGAACGGATACCCGAGGCATCATCATCTCGGGAAACGAAGTTTTTGTCCGTGTCAGCAAACACCCAAGAACAACGCTTATTGGGAGTCCCCACAATATCATCCGCCACCCGGACATGCCCAAGGCCGTGTTTTTCCTTCTCTGGAAAACCATTCAGGCCGGACGCCCCCTTTGCGCTTATGTAAAGAATATGGCCGCTGATGGCTCCTTCTACTGGGTTTTTGCTTCCATATTTCCGATTGAAGAGGGTTATCTTTCGATACGAATCAAACAAAGTACGACGCTTTTTGAGAAGATCCCTCCCCTTTACAAACAGATGCTCGACAAAGAACGCTCAGGCGGCGTTGATGCGGGTGTGAAGTTTCTGGGGGAGACTCTCACCACCCTGGGCTTCAAAGATTATGAGGCCTTCTCCAAGGCGGCACTCCTGGCCGAAGTTTATTCGCATTCGAGTCAGACCACCTTTAATTTTTCAGCCCCCTCTGTCAAGGGCGACGGGCAAAACCAAGAAGTTTCGCAGTTGACTCAAAGTTTGCAGCAATGCCAAGAATGTGTAAAAGAAAACCTGCGTGCTCTGCAGAATCTTCAAAGCTTGTCCAAGACCAATCAGGTCGCGGCCGAGAAATCAGCTTTCATCGGAGGCATTCTCAAATCGTTAGACCTTCTTACCGTTAATATGACTACCGCAGCGAAACGAATTGGGGCAGCCGGACTCACCTTGGTCGCAGTCGCGGATGCGATCCAAAAATCGGCGGCAGAATTCAAAGCCGATCTCTCGAACTTCAAGCAAAGCACAGAGCAGGTCCAGAGCCTCATCGCCTCTTCAGAGTTTCGAATCGCGGCGATTCAGATTCAGGTCGAAATGGTTGCCTTTTACCTGCGCGAAAGCCTCTCAAAGCTTGGAGAAGGACAGACCTCATCTCCAGAAGAGATTGAAGATCGAAGGCAAAACCTGGTTCTTCTGCTTCAAGTCTCATCTGAGTATGTCACTCACATGACCGAAGAAACGGGAAACCTCCAAAAACTGCTCACTCGGCTGAATTCGGATGTCGACTCGCTTCGAGCCACCGTCAACAGCTTTGAACTCATTCGAAAAGCAGGAACCATTGAAGCGGCCCAGCTTCAGGACGGCGGCCTAGAGTTTAAGACCCATTTTTCAGATATCGATGCCTTGGTTAAGAACACCGCTTCCCAGCTTGCGGCGTTTTCTGAATCCCTGAATCAGTCCCTCTATGCCGTATCTCAAATTATCCCCGCCACTCGAAACGTGAATCATGCCCTGTTCCGAGCGCGAAAACTTATGAACGCGTAAAGAATATAAAAAGGAACAAATATGAGCAAACCAAACGAAAGAAAATCCATTCGCTTCAGCCCTGATCCAGGAACCTTGGCCCAAATCGAAATCCCCTTGAAGGATGGCGCCTTTGCCCCAAAGGACGCCGGCCTGGTTCTCAATGAATCCAGCCGCGGCTGCGCCGTTGTTGTGACGCGAAAAAGCTTCTTAAAACCTGGCGAACTTTGGCGGATTAAAATCGGACATTTAGATCCGGTTAAGGCCCAGATCAAATGGGTGACGGAGCTTGATATGGATGTGCAAAAGGTTGGACTTCAGTACCTGGGGATCAATTAATCCACCGTTGGGTCTTCTCCTAAATCATTTGGCGGCTCATTTTGCGATTCATCTTGCCGCTCCTCAATCGGAGCTTCCCGCAGGATGCCAAGCTTAGTCTCAAAGGCCTTAATCCGTACATCACGACGAACCAGCTCTTGCTTATAGCCCGCTAGAATCTCACGTTTTACCGGCAAATACGCCTCGATGACTTCAATTTGATTCTGGGCCTTTGCCAAATTTTTGCGACCCTTTGCTTCAAGATCAGCGTTCTTCTTCTTCACCCCCTGATCAATCCAGCTCTGGTACACGCTAAGATTGTGCCGATAGATCCCTTGATTACCCACAAAGATGGCCAGATTCGAATTGCCAAGATTAATGGCTGATGCAAATTCGTTTCGAAGCGTCACTTCCGAAAGATAAGTTTGCTTAAGCTGTCCGGCATACTCCCCGCGATAGGAGTGATTGGCATAGCCCATCCCTCCTTGATACTCCGACAGCAAGACGAATTGGGCGACGGCTTCGCGAGTTCCCAGAAAAGCACCCTGGTCATTAAACGAATCTTTTATTTTCCTAGGTATATTCGAGCGCGACTTTTCCTGGCGAATCTGCGCGCGAAACTGCGTCATAAACGCATCCACTTCGCCACCAGGGACCAAAACGCGATTCATCAAATATTCATTTTCATCTTTAAAACTTAAGATATCCGCTTCATTTGTAGGATCGAGCTGCACAAAATGGGTCAACTCATGAATCAAGGTCAGCACGGCATCGTCAAAAGTGAGATCCTGGCGAAGACAAATCGAGAGTCCATTTTGAACCGCCACAAAAGCGTAGCCTGGTGTAATCACTTCTCGCGCGCTTACCGCGCCCTCATCACTTTTGAACTTCTCAATCTCCGCGCGATAGGACTCCTCGGGAGTTTTCCCTTCCATGATCGAATCATCACTTCTAAAGATCGGATAGCTTGTTCGCTGCGAACTTGTCAGGCCTTGTACGGACTCGGGGACGTCTTTTCCGCAAATAGTAATCACTTTTGAAAACTCATTCATCGAATGAGCGCCGACTTTTGCTTCGGCCTGGGCCAAAACACTTTGATTCTCAGGATCCTCGTTGATCTTTTTTTCAAGATTTTCAAGCGCTCCAAGCGTTACTTGAGAGCCACCTCCAAGCCAGGACTGCCGCAGTTCAGCCGCGACGCTAAATGCGCAAAGCAAACCCATCCATAAAAATATCCGGATTTGATTCCAAAAAGAGCTCTTCATCGAGCTCGCTATGTTCAAGAAACGGGCCTAGCGAGATCACCTTGTACTGGATTATCGGGCTTTAGAGCCCCCGAGGTATGTCTATGATTTTGACGGCTGACTAAACCGCCTTCAGCTTCAAAAGCGTAATCTCCGAAGGCACCCCAAATCGCACGGGCGGCCCCCAAAATCCCGTACCGCGATTCACATACAGCCATAAATCGCCAATGCGCGTGAGCCCCTTGTAATAGCGATGAGCGATCGCAACAAACACACTCCATGGGAAAAACTGGCCCCCATGTGTGTGCCCGGAGAGCTGCACGTCAAAGCCCAGCTCATTGGCTTCGTTATAGCAATCCGGTCGATGAGCGAGCAGAATTTTTTTCGTACGACTCCCCTCGCTTTCCGAAAAACCAGCGAGCGCTTTTTTCAAATCCGTTTTTTGTGCGAGATCAAACCGATCTGCCCCTGAATCGGTAACGCCTGCAATCAGCAGCTTCGCAGGACCTCGATTCACCAGCTCATGCTCATTAAGCAGAACACGGATGCCGAGCCTCTTCTGAAAAGCGACCCAGTCCGGGGCACTCCAATAGTATTCGTGATTGCCGGTCACCGAAAAAACGCCGCTTGGCGCTTGAAGCGATCTTAATCCTTCAAGAGAAGCCCCCATCTGCTCAACCGTTCCATCCACGAGATCACCGGTGAGGGCGACCAAGTCAGGCGAGAGCGAATTAGAGATTTCTACAATTCGCTTGATAAACGAGGCCCCGAGAATCGGGCCAATGTGCACATCCGAAATCTGCACGATACGAAAACCATCCCAAATCCGGTCCAGCCCCTTGATGGGCAAATCCACTTCGATAACTGTGGGATCTTTGAGCGCTTCATAGACTCCGATGCCCCAGGAACCTAAAGCCGCAAGGCCGACAGCAAAAAAAGCCCGGCGCTCCAAATCAGTCGCCGTTTGCGCCGAAAACAGCGGAAGGCGTTTAAGAACGAGCAAAACCAGATCTGAAGCGATCGCATACACTACGAGTGAGGCAAAAAGTCCCAGCGTCCCGTAAGTCACCCATTGCAAGACAAAAGGCCAACCCGTTTTAGCGTTGACACCCCGATACATTATAGGCCCGGCGATTTGCAGCGCGATAAATAAGGCGAAAGTGACCCACATCAAGACCTGATGGCGCCCAAAAAACGGGACAGCCAAAAGCATGCGATTGCCAAGGTAAAAACAGCCCCCGCAAAGGACTAAAACGATGATCGTAATGAAAACCAAGAATCTCAGATCCATAGTGTTCATCTCTTAACACCCTCCCCCGCTCACTTACTATTGCAATTATCCCTTAATCATAAGATGAAGACTTCATGAACAAGCCCAATTCTACCGACATTTTTTCTGAAGTTCCCAAGCTCGACTACGAAGAGCCCGCAGCTGCCACCAGCGCGTCTGAATTTAAAAAGGTGGTGGAGAGCAGACGCAGCGTGCGCGTGTACACCAAAGAGCCCGTGCCTGAGCACGTGATGCGTGAGTGCCTGGAGCTGGGACTTTTATCTCCCAATTCTTCAAATCTACAACCCTGGGAATTTTATTGGCCCCGCTCGCCAGAAAAAAAGGCTCTCATTGTCGAAGCCTGTCTCTCCCAACCTGCTGCCGCCACGGCGCAGGAACTCGTCGTCTGTGTCGCGCGCACTAAAACCTGGAAGCAAAATGCGAAACTGATGCTGAAGGAGTTTGATGGGGCCGAAGCAAAGGGCCAGAAGATTCCGGGCTCAATTCGCAGTTATTACGGCAAACTCGTTCCGATTGCTTATGCACAGGGACCGTTGGGGATCTGGGGAATGCTCAAATCACTGATCATGTGGGTTCGGGGACTTTCGACCGCCACTCCGCGAGAACCTACCAGCCATAGTGATATGAAGGTTTGGGCTTCGAAGACGACGGCGCTTGCCGCTCAGACTCTGATGCTCGCATTTCGTGCTTATGGTTTTGATACTTGCCCGATGGAGGGCTTGGATTCGGCCAGGGTAAAGAAGGCCTTGGATCTACCTAAAGATGCGCTGGTTGTAATGGTTTTATCAGTTGGAAAGCGCGCTCCCAATGGAGTCTATGGTCCTAGAGTCCGATTTGAGAGCGCGCGTTTCATTAAAGAGGTTTAGTTAGTGCGGCCTAGAGTGGACGACAGGTCACGCTCTGAGCACATTGATTTGCGTATTGAAACCCAGAACGCTGAGAGCACGATTGGACCGCCTGTCTGCGATACTGCTCAAGCGCATAACGATCGGTTGATTCTGAAAAAGTCTGGGACTGTCCTGAAGCAACCTGGGAAAAGGCTTCGCAAACCATAAAATGTTGGGGAGGCGCAGGGGGATAACCATGTCCAGGACCGTGGTCAAAATCATCTCCATGCCCATCTGAATTAGCAACGACTTGAACGATCTGCACTAAAAGTTGGTTGACTTGGTTGAGCTCGGATTGCGAAAGTCCATAGCCCCGCTGCTCCATGAGATCACTCACATCACGAGCAGCTCCGATCACTTCTTGCGCGCCAGCGTTGTAACCGATTCCGCCGAATCCGCCGCCGGGAACACCGTTAAAGCCGCCGGGTGCTCCAAAAGAACCGCCTCCGAAAGAATTGCCGGCAAAAGCAGGCCAGCTCAGACTCATGATTAACATTAACGATCCGGATACCTTCGCGATTGATGAAAAAGACATATTTTCTACCCCCAGGTTTTAAGACGGTTGTTTAAAGATGAACCAAAATCTACTTCACTTGCTTGGGGCACTTCGCAAGCGGGATGCCAACAGAATCAATGTTGTATTTAATACATAATTTCAATGAGTTAATTACTTTGCCCCGTGGTTTCAGGGTCTTGCAAAGTCGGCGCTTTATTGGCCCCGGTGCATTTTGCTTCCGCTCCCCTTTGGCCAAAATGTCCCGTACACTAAGAAAAGGATGACCGCATACTTCAAATCCTGCCCGAACTGTCGCAAAAATTGGAGCTCCCGCGACGAATTAATCAACGACGAAACGATCGCGCTCATCGGCTATCACTTCCTCAGAGGCAATGTCGACGGAGGACTCTTATTGTTTAACCACAACACAGAAGATTGCGGCACGACCCTCTCGTGCAAGGTCACGGGCTTTGTAGACCTTTATCAAGGAGAGCTCTGCTCCAACCGCTATGTCCGGGTCATTCTTCAAATGATTTCCAAAAAAGACCAGGCCAAGCAAAAACGCGTGAGTTAGTGCGAAGCCCCTGAAGCTTCAGATTTTGCGACGCAGCCCTTATAGTAAAGCCCCGTCTCATAATTGCCGCTCCAAGCGGTTTTCTGAAAGGCGCGAACCACAGGATCCTTATTGGTGATGAGATATTTCACTTCACACGTTGCGGGATCCACGGTGCGCTTGAAAAACCAACGCTCGCCGGTTTCTTTGTTCTTTGTAATGAAGAAACGAACATGGCCGGTTTCCTCACCCCACCAATGAACACGGGTGAGAATCACATCGCCGTAACGCTTGGCCAGATCTTGAGGCGAGTCTTCGATGATTCGAGCCAACGCTTCATCGACTTCCCCTTTGCGAAACGCAGCCCACTCATGATGCTGAGGAATATTGAACATGTCTGTCACATACTCCACACCTTTAGCGACGGCGCCCACGATGAAAAGGCCCGATTGCCCGACGGCCGCAATGCCGTTTCCTAAACCAAACAACGAGCCTTTGAGCGCCTCATAAGTGAACGCGCCGGTTGAAGTGACCAGCGTGCCTACGAAAATTCCACTGGCGGCCATCACATCAATGGTGCCTTCGATGGGATCTTCGGCCAGGCGCCACGTTCCGGTTCCCAGGGCTTGCGCTAAATTCATCACCACACCCACCGGAGTGAGGATGGCATTGTCATAGACTGCAGCGCCTGCGGAGTGCACAGCATGGAACACGGTTTGCGATGCCGCGATGCTGCTCACCACCGTAAAACCACCTGCACCCAATGCGGTCACGCCCGCCATTTTTCCTACTTCAAAAGTTGATTTACCCAGGGCTTCGGCAGCTCCAGCAAGAACACTACCGGTCATGCCCATTCCGCCGATGATGGGCGTGCCCAACATGCGAGTGGCATCATAGCCTGTGATTCCGGCCGTTAAAGCGATCCCGCCCGCGAACGTCGCGCCCGTTGCCGCAATCCCAATGCCTGCGGTACCAATGGTGCGAACCGTTCCCAGACCTCCCGCAACACCTGAGGCAATCGTGCCGCCGGCCGCAAACGCCGCCGTTCCAACTGCACCGCCCGCAAACGTCAAGCCCGCGCCCACGGCACCAAAACCATACATCGCGCCCACGCTCGGGTAACCCAGAGTTGCCAAAGCGGCGGTGCCGCTCACTCCATAAGCCGCAATCAAGGGCACTAAAGTGGGTTCCAAAAGCAAGACATGCAAAGCGCCTTTTCCGATGCCCTGAATCTCCCAAAGAGTTGCCATCAAGCGATCTTCATTTTTCCACGCTTGGGCAGCCGTCTCATGACCTTCTTTAACTCCTTGAGTCCAACCCTTTTTCCAGTTCCAACTCGATACATCTTCAATCGCGGTGCCCGCCTGCCGCAGCGGAGCCGTTGTATTTTTGTTAAGCCAGGTAGCAAGATCGCCCGCAAGCCCGGTGGTCTCATCAAAAACTTTGTGGGTTGCATTCTTAGTCGCGTTCCACGAGCGGCCCGTATTTTCCCAGGTAAAGTCCCAAACATTGCCCGACCAGCCGCCGATGGATTTGAAAGAATCGACGGTTTCGTCCACGAAAAACTTTCCAACTTTTTTCGTCCAGCGCCCCGTGGCCTTGCCGTAGTCTACCGGATCAGAAGTCAAATCCTGAAAAGACTCTTTCGTTTCCTTTTTCGTCCAATCCCAGACGTCGCCCGACCAGCGCTTAGCATCTTGATAGCCATCCACGAAGGCGTCGCCTATGGCTTGCCCTTCTTTTTTATAGGAACGCCCCATCCAATTACCAATCTCGCCATACTCCCTAACCGCGTCCTGCCAATCGCCCGCGATCTTCTCACCATCACGCTTTACGGTCTCAGCAGAAAAATCAAAATCTCGTTTCGCAAGCTCAACACTCTTTCGGCCCGCTTCTGCAAAATCATGGCCGATGCCTTTTACTTTTTCGGGGAGCATGTACACGCTGTCCCGATAATGAATACCGGCCGCGGTGCCATATTTTTTCAATAATGCGGCGGCTTTTTTTGTCCCGATAACTACGATCGTACCATTGCCATCGCGCGCGAGTCGCCAACCTTTTTCAACGCCCACTTTAAAATCCGTAAGCATTTGCGCGACATCCGCTTTGAGGTTCTTCTCAGAACTCTCAAGCAGCTTGTCAGCAAAACTAGGCGCGATGCCCGGAGTGTCGGCTTCGAGATGCTTCTGGATTTCAGCCTTTACTTCGAGCGGATCAAGCGCGCCTTGCAGTTCCGGACGAAACTCAGA
>CAIRTR010000127.1 GCA_903881565.1 Oligoflexia bacterium
GATCAGCGCCGTGATTCAGTTCTTGGAAAATGGCGGAAAAGTGGCCTATATTACGAAAACAAATCTTTTTGAAAAGACTCTGGCCGGTGAGGCCGGAACAACGGTTTACAACGACAGCCTCTAACGAACGTGAATAAGGAGAATACCATGGAAAAATTTAGACAGATTTTGAATGACCTTGAGACCCTCAAGTTTGACATGCACAACAAGGATTTTCTCCTCACCTGGGAAAAGACCCAAGACGAGATCGTCGCAACTGTTAAAGTTGCTGAGGCGTTGAAGAATCTTTATGAGCGCAATATCTCTTGCAAAGTGTTTGATTCGGGCTTGGCCGTTTCGCAATTTCGCGATAATTCGACCCGCACTCGTTTTTCGTTTTCATCCGCTTGCAACCTCTTGGGCTTAACCGTTCAGGACTTAGATGAAGGCAAATCCCAGATCGCACACGGCGAGACGGTTCGTGAGACATCGAACATGATTTCGTTTTTGACCGAAGTTATCGGGATCCGCGATGATATGTACTTGGGCGCTGGCCACACCTACATGCAGGAAGTTTCAAAATCTCTGCAATCAGGCTATGAAGAAAAAGTCCTTCATCAACGCCCTACGATCGTCAATCTTCAGTGCGATGTGGACCATCCTACGCAATCGATGGCCGATCTTGCACACTTGAAAAACTACTTCGGTAGCCTCGAGAACCTTCGCGGTAAGAAAATCGCGATGACCTGGGCGTATTCGCCTAGTTACGGCAAGCCGCTATCAGTTCCCCAGGGGATCATTGGTTTGATGACCCGTTTCGGAATGAACGTGACGCTCGCTCATCCGGAAGGTTATTCGTTGATCCCTGAAACGCTTGAAGTTTCGAAGAAAAACGCTGCAAAAAGCGGCGGTACCTTCAATATCGCAAACTCCATGGACGATGCGTTTAAAGACGCCGATATCGTATATCCAAAGAGCTGGGCTCCTTATCACGTCATGGGACGTAGAACTGAGCTCTTGCGTGCGAATGATTCCGCAGGTCTGAAAGACCTCGAAAAGGATTGCCTGGCTAACAACGCCAAGTTCAAGGATTGGGAGTGCACCGAAGAAAAGATGCGCTTAACCAAGGGTGGAAAAGCGTTGTACATGCACTGCCTACCTGCCGACATCACCAACGTTTCTTGTAAGGCCGGCGAAGTACGTGACACCGTTTTTGATCGCTACAGAGTCGAGACCTATAAAGAAGCAGGCTACAAACCCTACATCATCGCTTCGATGATCTTCTTGGGTCGCTTCAAGAACGCTCGCGCGATGCTGGCGGAACTTGAAAAGAAGGGTCAGAAGAGAGTCGCGCAGTGAACTCAAGTTGTTATTGAATTTTGAAAAGGGGCCAGGGCAGAGATGCCTTGGCCTTTTTTTTGCCCATTTTTGGCTGATCGATCCGGAATTCCGCCAAAAAAACTCTCTCTTTTACTTTTTTTAAACCCTGTTACACTTTCTAAAAGCCACGCGTTTATTCTATTCGCACGCTATTACATTGCTCACTGGAGGAGCCCTATGACTGCTAATCAAAAAAGATTTTCAATCCCACTTATCGCCTGCGGCATTTTGGCTATAAGCCTAAGCTTTTCAAGCTGTGGAAAAAATGCAGCCGCGCCTGACACCAGCGCAGCCGTAGCCAGCCTTAGTACTGCTTTGGCTTCACTTGCGATCACCTCGCCGACAGCAAAGTCCTCGGGCAGTTCTGTCGTGGTTTCGCCCTCCGGGTTCGGCGTTGTCGCCGACGGAAGCTCCGGAGCCGCAGACGTGAAACCGATGAGCACAATGGTCACTGAATTCAAAGCTGACCTAGCCGCTGCCGATCCCAAGGCGATTGCTGCGAAAATTGGCAAAATGGAAGTAACAAGGAGCTTTGCTGAATGTTTTGGCCCTGCATGGACTGACAACACAACTAATGGTTTAAATCGTCCAGGAGGCGACCTTGGAATGGTCTATATCACCGCAAGCCTCGCGGACACCACTCCTTGCGCGGCAGCTCAACTCAACGCCCTTATGGCAGGGACGCCCCAATTTGCAAACAAGCTCGTAAAAATGCAGGCAACATTGGTGACAGCACTTGGCGCCGCTGGAACCGCTTTACCTGCCATTGGAGAATCAGTTGACGGCTTGACCTCCATGCCCACCGTAACAGGCGTTACATTTACAGCTGCAAAACTTGAGCGCTTAGTTGACATCGCCTCCGATTCAACCGCAGTTTACAAAACAACATTTGGATTCACTAACGCCACCGGGAAGGCTTCTTCAGTCGTCATCATTCACAATCCGAAGAATACGGATAATACAAATTTTGTGGGCTACCTTAAAGCGACGCTACCTGAGGGGACGGTCGCCGGAGCAAGCACCGTCGCTTATCGAGGAATTTCTCTCGTGTATCAACAGACCGATGGCGTGCTCACTTTTGCTTTAGATTCGGCTCAAAACAGGGCAACATCCTCAACAGATTTCTTTTCTACCACCAGCGGGCGAGTTGATTATGCAAAGACGGCCTTTGGGAATGACGCAAATAGGATTGTCGCTTCTTTCAATCAGAACACGGGAGCGGCAACCATGCACTACGCTTGGCAAGCAGGATCAGGTGACGGAGCGAGCAGAAGCTTCGCAGTAACTGTTGATGCAGCGGGGGCGGGAAAAGCGTACTTTGGATATGGGGATGCAATCAACATCATCACTGACTCAACAAGCACCCTTTGGGCAGACAGAATGTATTGCGATTGGATTGGGGCCAATGGACACCTAACCGATACAAACAACTATCTCCACAAACTACAGTCTCAATCATTTACAAAATCCACTGCAGGCGTGTTTTCCATTGTAGCGGCAGACAGCCACATTGCTTTTGCACCAACCGTAACCAGCGGCCAAACCTCTGTTTGCGACGGCACGTTCACCATAAGTGCATCCACACAAGGCGGAAGCAGTACGCCGAGTTTCTTGCTGGGCACACGAGTGGTCACTGCAAACGACTTAGTTGCTCCACCCGCGACGGGAACGATCCCGCCAGTCACAGTCCCAACCTTGCCGTTCACTCCGTAAGGTCTCGGAGTTCAATTCTACGAAGAGGCCAGGGCGGCGATGCACTGGCCCTTTTTTTTGCCTATTTTCGGCCGTGTTGCCGCCCACCCTGTAAAAGGGGTGGTGCCAGATTCCACCAGCCTGAAAATACTAAACTAATTCAAGTATTCAAAACTTCATAAAAACCCCATAAAAACGCGCTAAACCTGCGCCCCCGCGCCTACTCTCTCGCATTAAACGCACGGCACGGCGGTTGCTCTATGCCACGTGTCGCGAAAGCGACGCCAAATCAGGTTTCACCAAGGAGGTTTTGTGAACACCAAATCAAAAGAAAGTAGTAGAAGTTCCACCCAACGTTTTAGCTTGAGCGCAGTCATCGCTCTAAGCTTCGCGCTCTCCCACACGGCATTCGCCGGATCATGGGGTGCGTGGGACAGCTGGACCGAAAACAACAACTGGATCGTAGGAGGCTCCGTTGTTGGTGCTGCTGACGTGATTTCGAAATCCACCGTAGGTCTCATCAACGGTGGCGCACTCTGTACCGCTTCAATCATTGACGTCGACCTCGCCGTTACCGCCGCACATTGCGTGGAAATGGATGAGGGAATCGGACTCGTCTTCGCCCAAGACCTTCGCGCACCCAAGGCAAAAGCTGTTCAAGTCACCGGAGTGGTTGTGAACCCCAACTGGTGGTCAAATCAGTCCAACGAAAAGAACACCGGGGATATTGCGCTAGTTCGTTTCGCGGGAGGAATTCCCGCAGGCTTTGCCAAAGTAAAACTCCTCACCCAGGCCTCTGCACTTAAGAAGGGTGGAACGATCACGCTCGCCGGATATGGTATCACCGATGCTGCCATTCAGTCGGGCGCAGGAACACTTCGCAAAGCGGATGTCACCATCCTCAATCCAAAGTTTTCAACTACCGAAATTCTTTTTGATCAGAGCTCAGGTCGCGGCGGATGCCACGGCGATTCCGGCGGACCCGCCTTCATCCAATCAGGCGCCGACCTCCTCCTGATGGGCGTCACGAGTCGCGGATATCCCGCGAACGCTCCAGATGATTGCGTACATCAATCCATCTACACCAAAGTCACGTCTTACAGCAGCTGGTTAAAAGCGGCTGCAAAATCCTTGAGAGGTAAATGAGACTGTAACAAACTGCTCGTTTTAAACAGTTTCATCGTCTTCTCAATAGTGCCACGGCACACAGGGGTCTCGTCGAAGTTTGGCGAGGCCCCTTTTTTTGTACTCATCTTGGCCCTAGGGGCAAAAAGGGCGGGGCGCAACTGAGTCCCCGCTCCGAACTAACCCTCTAATTTCTTGCTGGATTTTTTGGTTGTTACGTTCTATCCCCCGTGTGCACGAAGTTTGCAAACATGGCCAACACCAGTAGCAAACACGACTTTAAACCAAAGGATCACTTCCATGTTTCGACCAAGTTTGATTTTGTTTTTCACCCTAGTTCTTACACTTCTAAACGCTGCGACCCACGGGCTCGCCGCCACCCAGACGCCCGCGATCATTGATCTCTCGGCGATCAACGCGAAGATTGATCCTTGCGATGATTTTTATCACTACGCCTGCGGGAGCTGGATCGATGGCTTCAACCTTCCGGGGGACAAGTCTGCCTACTACCGCCAGTTCTCAGGGCTGGAAGATCAGGCCAACGAGGCTCTCAATGAAATCCTCAAATCCTACGCAAAGGGGGATTTCACAGTTAAAGCCAAGTATGCGCAGAAGTTGGGCGACCTCTATACGAGTTGCATGGACGAAACCGCCATCGACAAGGCTTCTGCCCCTATCTTGAAGGATCTTTTTAAAAAAGTAGATGCCGCAAAAACACCTGAGAAATTTGCCGAAACGCTTGCCGAACTGCATCTCATGGGCGTCGGCGCTCTTTTTAATTTCTACTCATCCTCAGACTTAAATGACTCCTCCAAAGTGATTGGCTACGCCGATCAAGGCGGCATGGGACTGCCCGATCAAAGCTACTACGTAAAAACAGACAAGAAATCAAAAGACCTCCTCACCCAATATGAACGCCACATCGCACGAACGCTTCATTTACTGGGTCAATCCAAGATGCATGCACGCGCAAATGCGAAGTTCATTCTTGGGTTTGAAACGGAACTTGCGAAAAGTGCCATGGTACTTGCGGATCGCATGGACTCTTCAAAAACCAATCACCCATCTGATCGTGCGGGCCTTGCGAACGCCGTTTCGAACATAAAATGGGACACGTACTTCAAGGCGTTGGGCGCTGCTTCGGTTGAGGCGATCAATTTAAGCGACCCTACCTTCTTAGGCGATTTGAATAAGCTCTTGGCAAAGACGCCAGCGGGCAAGATTCGCCTCTACTTGAAGTGGCAGATCGTGCGCGGCTTTGCGACTGAGATATCGAAAGCACCATGAGCGAGGCCCTCGGCGAAGCATACGTCAGCCAACTTTAGATTGGCTTGATGCTCCGACTAAGGCTCTCGCTATTGCAAACAGCATTCAAACTGCCGTTTTTGAATCGCATCGTAATTTGAATAAGATCGGCAAGCCCGTGGATCGCTCTGAGTGGTACATGGCTCCTTGGGAGGCTAATGCCTATTATGATCCATCGTTAAACGAAATGGTGCTTCCGATCGGCGAATTGATTCCCCCGATCCTGGATCTCACTGCCAGCACGGGTGCAAACTACGGCTCACTGGGTGCGACGAGGTGCGCGAAACGCTCCGAAGCAAGTCTTCGATTGATCGTGGGTTCGAATGAGCATCCGCCCGAAGAGTTTCGGGTTAATGGCGTGCTGAAGAATCTGCCGGAGTTTGCGAATTCATTTGCGTGCAAAGCAGGGAGCAAGATGGCGCCAGTGGAGCGATGTTCGATTTGGTAGGCTCAGGATTTTTCATCACCTCTGACAAGACCCGGATTCAGGTTGAACGGGTTCATAGGTTTCTTTCGAGCAAAGCCTACTGGTGTCTTGGAATGCCGGTTGCGACGCTTGAGAGGGTCGGGCCGATGTCCAAATTGGATTTGCGCGAGTCGTGACTGATCAAGCCACATTTGCCTGGGTATGCGACGTCTATATTGAAGAGTTGCTCAAGCACCCTGATTTGCAGGGGCTTCGCCGAATCTGCCTCAGAACTGAGGATGCACATGGACTCTATTCACAGTATGGATTTGAGCTTACGAAATCCCCGGATCGCTGGATGGAGATTGAGGTGAAGGATATTTACAGGCGCGCTTTGTGACGCCCGATAGAATTGCGAAGAAAGCCTTGGGAAATGAAAACATTCGAATATTCGATGGTTTTAGTCAAACCGCCTGACTCGAGTCAGGAGCGGGCGTGTTATCAACGCTATTTCAGTAGGCAGTTTCTAGAATACGGATGGGTCGCATATGTTCCCGTATTATCCGCATAGGCGAAGCTAGCAGGGGAACCCAGAGGACCAAAAAAAAGCGCGACGACCTGAGCCTGGTTGTGATCGCCCACGTAGCCCCACATTTTTCGGGTATCGTAGTGCCCGTTTGAATCCGGGTAAAAGATCGAAAAGGAATCGTCACTGTAATTAACTTCAACCCAAGCACCCGTCTCCTGACCCGTACTCTCATCGACGTAAAAATCCAGAATCCGAAGAGAGCACTGCTGGCCCGTTTCATCGAACCCTTTGTAAGTTATGAGCGGATCGGAGGCAAATGAGGTGCCGGTTTTCATAATTCCAAGAGTAACAGCAGCAGCCATGAGCCAAGACTTAACCATATTGGAACTAGTATACTTAAACAGGGAAATCGGCAAGTGCGCTTGCCGATCACGGCACTTCAACTAAAGACTCAGTTCATGCTCACCACTGTCTTCTTTGATTTGGGAAATACGCTTGTGGATTACCACTGGGTGCCCTGACGGATGAAGAGAAGGATCTCATGGGCCTCTCGGCAATGGCAGACAAGCTTAGCTCCTGGGGTTACGCAATCTCGCCTGAAACCCTTACGAAGAAATTTTACAATCCTTGGCTCGAAGTTTTTCCAAGGCGGAAAACCGCGACGAAGGAGTTCGATGTGGTTGAATTCTTGGGAAAGACGCTGCCAGTGGGCGAGCTCACCGCGAGTCAAATCAAGGAACTCCTCTTAGGTTTTCATGAACCCACAGCTCAAGCAGCAGTTACTGACGAGGGAACACAGGCAACTCTGAAAAATCTCAAGGCAGCTGGAATTAAACTCGGCGTGATTTCCAATTCACCTATCCCAGGTTACTGTCACGACCGAACTCTGGAACTGCTTGGCTTGTTGCCCTACTTAGACACTCGCCTCTATAGTTACGATGAAGGGCTAAGAAAACCAGATCACAAAATATTTCGAAGGGCGCTGGATATGACTGGGGCCACACCCGAAACGGCAGTGATGATTGGCGACTCCTGGAGTCTCGACTTGGCACCTGCGTGCGAGATGGGAATGCGGGTACTGCACTACCAATCGCCGCGCAAGAAAGCAGAGGAGATTCCTTCTTCAACAGCCACGTTAGGCTTGGCGAAAATCTCTCTGATTCGCGAGAGCGAACCTATTCTTTTTAGATTCTTGCGCGAGTAAACCTGACTCGCTACAGGAGCGGTTGCGTTATTTAATCGAAAGATTCAGAAGAACATCTGTGACTTTGAAGCCTTTAAGCACCACATCACTCTGTCCTATGTATTGTGAAGAGTCCGATCGAATTTTGTAATCCCCATCAGGAATCCGCAAAAAGAACTTAAAGCTGCCGTTGTTCTCCGTCGTTGCGCGACCCACGACCTCATCGCCCTTTGTTATGACAATCCGAACCCCTGAAGCAGGAAGCGGAAAAGTTGAACCCCCGCTACTCAGAAGAGCCCTTCCCTCAATTTGCGTACTAGGTTCATGGTAAACCGTGCCGACAATAGGAACTGGAGCCCCAGCCGCAACTAGCAAACTACCTGCAGCTACATTCTTTACAACCTTCTCGGTGGTAGTCTCGCGCTTTTGCGACTCATGACCACAAGAGACAAGTAGCAGGGCGAGAACCCCAAACAATAGGACTTTCATCTAAGCATCCGCCTACTGCCCGCACTAAAGCCCACAAAGATATTCGTGAATCGCGCCCGCTGCTTTTTTCCCATCGCCCATCGCAAGAATCACAGTCGCACCGCCACGAACGATATCGCCGCCGGCAAACACGCCTTTGATGCTCGTCGCAGTGGATTCATTAATCTCGATATTGCCCCATTTATTAAGCTTCAAATCAGGAGCCGTTTGAGTCAATAGCGGATTCGCGCGCGTGCCCAAGGCGTTGATCACGACATCCACCGGAAGCTCCTCAAACGCACCTTCGATCGGCATCGGCTTTCTGCGGCCCGAAGCATCCGGCTCGCCCAACGCCATCTTCTGACAACGCAAGCCCGTAGCCCAGTTCTCACTATTGCCAACCACACCCAGAGGCGCCGTCAAAAGAACAAACTCAATGCCTTCTTCTTTGGCGTGATGAATTTCCTCTTTACGCGCAGGCATTTCGGCTTCGGTTCGACGATAAATAATCATCGCGCGCTTCGCGCCCAAACGGCGTGCCGTACGCACGCAATCCATCGCGGTATTTCCAGCGCCGATCACAGCCACGTTATCGCCTTGGATGATAGGAGTCGTCGAGTCTGCAACTTGCCCTGCACCCATGAGATTTACGCGCGTAAGGAACTCATTGGCCGAATAAACGCCTTTGAGGTTTTCACCCGGAATATTAAGCATCATCGGTAGACCCGCCCCATTGGCGATGAAGACCGCATGATAATCTTTGCGAAGCTCTTCGAGCGTCATGGTTTTTCCGATAATCACGTTACATTCAATGACCACACCCAATTCACCCAGGTGGGCGACTTCTTTGTCGATTATTTCTTTGGGTAATCTAAACTCAGGAATGCCGTAACGAAGCACTCCCCCGGTGTCGTGAAGCGCTTCAAAAATGCTCACTTTATGGCCCAAGCGAGCAAGCTCGCCCGCCGCGGTCAAACCTGCAGGACCGCAACCGACGATCGCGACCGTTTTCCCCGTGGGAGTCACAGTCAAGGTTTCGTGAGTTTCGGCGGGATGATTCATGGCCCAATCGGCAACGAAGCGCTCGAGATAACCGATCGCAACGGGTTTGGCTTTAACCGCGCGAATGCACTTCTCTTCACACTGAGTTTCTTGGGGACATACGCGACCACAAACAGCGGGGAGTGCCGTGTCTTTGCGCAAAACCCTTACAGCCTCGGCGATATTTCCGGTGGCAAGTGCTCCGATAAACTCCGGAATCGAGACGCGCACCGGACAGCCTTCGACACACTGGCGATTTTTGCACTTCAAGCAGCGCTGCGCTTCGAGAATGGCCATCTCTTCAGTCAAGCCCGTGTTCACTTCTTCGAAGTTGCGACTGCGGATCGTTGCGTCCCGCTCTGGCATCTGCGCGCGCGGGAGAGCCATACGTTCTTTTGCAGAGAGTTTTGGTTTGTTGTCATTATTTTTTGGTTGTTCTGTCACAATTAACTCCGTCCGATTTTACATTTATCTGCTGAACAACGATCCAGTGCCCGGCGCTCTTGGTCTTTGTATGTAGACAGCCGATCGCGCAACAAATCAAAATCCACGAGATGTCCATCAAACTCAGGGCCGTCAACGCAAGCGAATTTCACTTCACCGCCCACATCCACTCGGCAACCACCGCACATCCCAGTGCCATCAATCATGATGGGATTTAGGCTCACAATCGTAGGAATTTTATCCGCGCGAGTCATCTCGGCCACGGCCTTCATCATCGGCCCGGGGCCCACGGCAAAAACGGCTTTTGGGCAAGTCTCGGGGTTACTCATTAATTCTTTAAGAACGTTGGTCACAAAACCCTTCACACCCAAACTCCCATCGTCGGTCGTCAGGAGCAGGTTCTTGGAAAGCGCGCCCAATTCTTTTTGCAAAATCACATAAGGCGCCGAGCGGCCGCCGATGATGGTCGTAATCTCGTTACCCGCTTGGGCGAGGCCCTTAACCAGGGGATAGAGCACTGCGGTACCCACGCCGCCGCCGATGCAAGCGACTCTTCCGTAATTTTCCAAATGAGTAGCAAGACCCAAAGGACCCGCCACATCGCGAATGAAGCCGCCCGCTTGTATCGCCACAAGCTTGCGGGTCGAAGCGCCAATGGCTTGAATGAAGAGTGAAACCGTTCCTGCTTCAACGTCCGCATCCCCAATCGTCAGCGGAATTCGTTCATCGCCCACATCCGCGCGCACAATCACAAATTGTCCAGCTTTTCGGGCCTTCGCAACTCTGGGAGCTACGACTACGAGCTTATGGAGCTCAGGAGCTAGGATTTCATTACTCAAGACTTTAAACATCAGATCGCCCTTTCATATTTCGCCAATTCACGACTCCTAACACAATCGCCGAACACGCGGAAGCCCCCAAAAGAAGCATAAACACCGGCCCAAGCTCGCCCCCCGTTTTGTCATACATTTTCCCGATAACGAGCTCCTGAACGACCGAACCTAGCGACCCTAAACCATTAATTACACCCGCGGCCAGAGTCGCGTGCCTGCGAGATCCCACGTCCATGGCGCCTGCGCCACTGAGGAGCGCGTCCGGTCCATATAGGGAGAAACCGACCAAACCCAGGCAAGCGGCGAACATAAATACCGAGAACCTGCCCACCGTGTACATGAGAAGGCAAGAAGCCACCATGACGAGGATCATGATGAGGCTCACCTTCGCGCGACGACTCTTGAATACCTTGTCGGAAAGGTACCCCGTCACGATCACGCCCAAAATTCCGAAGAGATCAAATACGGTTGAGAGGTAACCCGCGCTGCCGCCGTCTTGATGAAAATTGCGCGCTAAAAAGAATGGCGCCCACGACCAAAGGGCGTAGCGAATGAATTTCATGAAAAAGTAAACGAGGCCAAGCAACAACACGTTCGTGACCATCGCTCGAGTCCAACCGGAACCCGCGCTCACTGAGCCGACACCTACCTCGCCTTCGGTCTCCACAATCGCAGGCAACCCCAGATCCTCAGGTTTATCCGCCTGATTAAAGAAAAAGAAGATCCAGACCGCAAATAGAACAATCGTTCCTAAAAAGAAGCTATAGCGAAATCCATAAGCGCCCAGCGCATAGGCCGCAAGCCCGTTCGCCAACACGCCACCCACCTGAAAGTTGGTGGCCCAAAAACCCATCACCGTTCCGCGCTCCCCACGACGAAACCAATTTGCCATCACGCCGACGGTGCCCGACCAACCTGTTGCCTGCGCGAGTCCATTGATGGCCATGAAAATAATAAAAGCTTCAGTCGAATTGGTGAATCCAAAGACCAGGTTTGAAACGATGGAAAGCGCCATTCCCCCGAGTAAGAGAATCCTCTGACCCGTCTTGCCGCCCAAGCCCGCCGAGATAAATTGCCCAGCCGTGTAGGCAATCAAATACGCCGCTCCGATTGTCCCTAAAGTAGAAGCGGAGAACCCAAGGTTTTCACCCAAGGCCGCCTTGGCGATGTAAAACGGTTTTCGACAAAAGTAGAGCCCGGCATAACAGAGCCAGGTCGAAGCGAAAATGCGCCAGCGCCAATTGCGTTGGGTTGCGCTCAGAGGGAGCGCGCCAGATAAGAGGGTTGTATTCATGAGGTAAGTCTAAAGGGTTGATTTGTGAAAAGCACGCTTAGTTTTAGTTGGGAATTAATGGCACTAACTTTGCTCTAGGGCACTCGCCAAACTAAGCGGCAGTAGATGGAACTACCTCCCTTCTTCGCAAAAAGAAAGGAGGTGATCCCTAATGAAACGTAACAAACACACCTGTTATGTTCATCGGCGGAGCCTGGAAAAACTGAAACAAAAAACCTGGACACTCTGCGTCTTAGCCAGGGTTTTGTTTTTTCTAGTGAATCTCGTAGACCACTACTTGAGACAACCGTGAGGAGGACTTCGGGTACAGCATTAACCGAAGGTCACTCATGAAGAGTGCTGCTTAGTTTGGTTTTCGGACTGTTTTTCGGAACTCGGTCGCATCACTTCAGCAGTATGTGGTTCCCGCAGTCCGTATCCAGTACCAGGGGAAAAGTGGAGTAAACGAAATCTACATTCACCCTATGTCACCCAGTACTCCTGGCGATGGGCTATTAGGCATGAATCAATTACGAACTTGCTCAATGCTGATCGGTTTGGAAAAAGCCGCGATGAACTGCCACTAGTGAATCATTTCCGAACAAACCCGAAAATTAACGAATGAATTACAAGGGCTTCCCAAATGTCGGTGCAAACATCCCCCCACTGATTTCAATTGCCCGCCCCCTATTTTCCTAGTAATCTGCTCAAGTGATTCCAAAAGAAGTTCGCTCGCAAATCATTCACTATTCGCATCGCATGGATCGCCTCGGTTGGGTCGCCAATCATGATGGCAACATCTCCTCCAGGCTTGCGCGCGGTGAAACGTACGCCGCGACACCCACGGCGCGCTCCAAAGCAGATCTCTGCGAAGAAGACCTCATCGAAGTAAACACCGAAGGGAAAAAGACCGCAGGCAACGGCGGACCCTTTTCAGAAATGGCTGTCCACCTTCGCATTTACGCCGCACGCCCCGAAGTCACGGCAGTCATCCACTCGCACGCACCCTGTGCCACAGCCGTGGGTTGCGCAAACCAAGAGATTCTCACGTGGGCGCTGCCAGAAGCCGTGGTTAGCATCGGCCCAGGTATTCCACTCGTAGGTCTAGCGCTGCCAAACTCCAAAGAACTTTGGGCAGAGCTTGATCCCCTCCTCGCGCATTACGACGCTGTGATGATTGCCGGAAACGGCATTTTTTCCTGGGGAAAAACGCTCGAACAAGCCTTCCTTCGAATGGAGCTCGTTGAGCACCTCGCAAAAATTCTCCTCTCTTCTGCCACACTCGGCGGCCCCAAACTTCTCAGCGCCACTCAAGTGGCCTCGCTCCTTAAAAAACGCAATGATGCGGGCCTTGGTCTCCCCGCTGACCCTGCACGCCCGCAGTGGTTTCCGCAGGCAACCTAAGAAGTATGGCGACAAAGCACGTCCCAATTCTGCTTCAACCGATTGTTGGAGCTTTGTGCGAGCCGTTTCTAAACTTGCCCGAAAACTCGCCCCCCCACTGGATTGTCGATTGCACCCTAGGCGGCGGTGGCCATACCAACGGTTTCTTAGAAGCCCTCGCTTCAAACCCGAAACTCAAACACCACAAGGTCTTGGCACTTGATCAAGACCCCTCCGCAGTCGCCAAAGCAAAAGAGCGCTTTGCAAAAGAACTCGCAGAGGGCCGAATCCACATTGAGCACGCCCGAATGAGTGAGGCGGCAGCCGTTATTGATTCCACCTGCGGCCCCAATGGCTCCCACACCTTGGGCCTCATGGCCGACCTTGGCTTTTCGAGTGACCAACTAGGGGATAAAGACCGGGGCTTAAGCTTTCAAGTGGACGGGCCCTTGGACATGCGCATGGACCCCTCCCGCCACCCGAGCGCTGCGGAACTCCTTGCCGATATTGGGGAAAAAGAACTCGAAAAGATCCTCACCGAGTACGGCGAAGAGCGCTTCGCAAACCGAATCGCAAAAGTGATTTGTGAACGCAGACTTCGCGAAGGCCCGGCCCAAACGACTGCGCAACTCGAAGAATGGATTTATCGTGCACTGCCTCTATTTGCCCGCAAACCCCAGGGCCGGATTCACCCCGCGACGCGGACTTTTCAGGCTCTGCGAATTGCGGTGAATAAAGAAATGGACGAACTCGATAGTTTGCTAGAAAATGTTATCCTCAGAGTCAAGCCGGGGGGACATGTGGCGATATTGAGTTTTCATTCCTTGGAGGATCGCAAGGTGAAGCACTGCTTTAAGGAAAACCCTCGTTTTCAGCAGCTCACCAA
>CAIRTR010000128.1 GCA_903881565.1 Oligoflexia bacterium
GATTCCCGGCCCTTGATCGATAACCGAAACACGAACCGTGGATTCTTTAGATTCAACCCTCACCGCGATGGGGCAATCCTCGGGAGTATATTTAAAGGCATTATCGATCAAATTCGAAACCACTTGGTTTATTCTTACCGGATCGAGTTCAAGCTCGATCGGCTGCTCCGGACTCGAGAGGACCAATTGGCGGCGGGGGCTCTGCAATTTAAACTCCTCCACCGCTCTCGAAACAAGAGAGACGAGATCGCTCCGAACGACACGCAAAACGACAAGGCCGCGCTCTAGCCGGGAAACATCCAGGAGATCCACCACCAGATGGGTTAACCGATCCGCGGGTTCCCGTAGCCTGGCAAAGGCCGCCGCACTCGGGGGCTGTCCCCGATCCATCTGCTTTTGAATAAGCTGAAGGAGAAGGGAAAAGGACGTGACCGGATTGCGCAACTCATGCGCGGCGATATCAAGAAACGTTGCCCGCCCTCGAGCGGCTTCTTCGGCGGCTTTTTTGGCCTCAATAAGACTGATTTCAAGCATTTTCTTCTCTGTGATATCCATGCGCACACCCAACATGCGAGTCACCTTGCCCTGCTCATCGTGCTCCACGGCGTGCCCCAACACGCGATGCCATCGATACGAACCGTCAACATGCCGCATTCTGGCTTCGTATTCATAGTGATCCCCATGGCGCACCAAGATATCGGCAACCGCCTCTGAAACCGCTTGCCGATCCTCCGGATGAACCCTCTCTAACCAGACTTTGCGATCCATCGGGCCGCGCTCCAGAGGATAGCCTAGCATCGAAAAATACTGTGAAGAAGCATGCCAAATGTCATGGGCGATGTCCCAATCCCAGACCCCGATCTGGGTCGCGTCCAATGCGACGCTAAGCCGCTCTTCACTCTCCTGCAGTGCCGACTCTGCCCGCTTGCGATCGGTAACATCTGCTTGAATCGTAACGACTACTTTACCAAACGTAGGATGATCAAAGAGCGAAACGTTCGCGTGACACCAGATGTGGGTGCCATCTTTTTTGATACTCTCAACTTCTCCATGCCATTCTCCGGCGTCTCGAATAGCGCCAATGATCTTGACCGTTGTTTCTTCGGGGGTTCTCAGAGTAGGCGCATTGATCATCGAAATATCTTTTCCCAGCAACTCACCCGGCGCGTAGCCAAACATTCTCTCGAGCGCAGGGTTACAGTAAACAATGCGGGGATCGTCGAGGCGGATGAGATGGACACCTTCGGAGAGATGTTTTGCAATTTCACTTTGAAGCCTCACCCGGTTACTTTCCGCAGAATGCTGCTGATAAAAATCAAGTTCACGCTTGCGCCAAACGAAAGCTAAAATCGCGCCAGCGCTCACAATCAGGGAGGCGACAAATCCCAGCACCACCCACAAATACCTTCGCATGGGTGAATAAACTTCACTCGTGCCGACCCGGGGGACGAGGTACCACGGCGAATCAGGAACCGGCACGATCGCCGCAATCGTAGGCGCCTCGCGATAATCAACCCCCTCGACAATCCCCGTTCGCCCCAGGACCGCCATCACAGAGGGCACATCGGTCCGACTCAGGGGTATTCGCAGATTCAGCGCTGCATCCTTCTTAAATCTCAGCTCTTCCAAAAATACGACATCACTCCCCTCCCGACGCACGAGCAACGTCTCCGCCGTCTCACTGCTCGAGGGCCACTTCAAAATAAAGGGATAGAGATACTTCTCCGGATCCACCCGTAGCGAAACCACCCCGCTCACCCGATGCTCAGTCGTTTGAGCCACGATCGGCAATACAACCGAGAGATAAATTCGCTGATCATGTTCGCTCCGATAAAAGTCCACGATTGAGACTTTTTTCGATTGCAGAACTTCCTGAACTTTTTGCAGAACAACCGCCGTGGGCATGGCCCCGTTCAGAGGAACCGACAGGCGAGCCAGCCCGTGGGCATCGAAAAGATAAACTTGATCATACTGGTAGTGCCGGGGGTACTCATCCAGCCAGTCAATGATCTGTGCCTCCAACGCCCTATCGGCGGGACGCGCAAAATAGCGCTCCAAGACCCTTTGAAAAGAGGCATTGCCTACTAGAATCTCCGCATCTCCCAATCGCTCGCCTCGCCATTGTTGCAACTCCGCAACCTTCAGGCTAGCCACCGCCAAGAGCTCCTGCTCCTTTTGCGCCCGAAAATAATTGGCGTTGCTGCGATAGATAAGGGCGCCCGCACTTAAGACTCCCACCATCAGAAACAAAAACACCCCCAGAAGCGGACCTGGAGAACGCCGAGGAAATTCTGATTTCCGCCAGGAAACCCAAGCTTCAGGCCACGCTAGATCAAGAAGGATGCAACCGATACACCCGAAGGCGATACTTGTCGGAAGCGCCGGAGGTATCACCGAGGTTCCGTAGAGCAAGGGCATGCCAAAGAGATAGGCAAGGACAAATTCAAAACAGAAAACGAGCAAAACAGAGCCTAAAATCATGGTTCCATTTGCGCGCAACTTCTTGTCAATAAAACCCGCGTGCAGCAGTAAAAAACTGATTGAGCTCACTAAAAAACAAAAGGCGGTGACCGGCGACATGTGTCCGATCGCATCTCGGTCCGGCCGACCAAAAAAAGAATGAGACATGTGAAAACCAAGACGTTCAAACTCTGGATACACCCCCAAGAGTGATAAGCGACCTAAAACCAGCACGAAAATCAACACAGCCCCGTGGGCGAAAATGCAGATCCGCGAAAAATCTCGTTTTAGCGACCCCACACACAAAAAGACCAGCACCCCATAAAGCGTAAAAAGAAGCGCTGTGCTGGGCGCCATAGGGATATTGCCAGTGCCAAAAGTCGCCAAAAACGGCAACTCCAGAAACCAACCCAGCAGAGCCAATCCCCCGAATGTGCTGACCAAGATTGCCGCGCCCTGAGAGAGACGGCTCGACCTGCAAAAAAAAGGATTAGCCTCCTTCATTGATTCTCTCATTGATTCTCTCATGGCTTCTCTCACGGCCTCTCATGTTTTCGGATCAACTCGAGGAGTTCATCCATCACAAAGGGTTTTCCGATCCACCCGACCGCGCCCACATCCTTGCCCCGTTGCTCAGCATCGGCGGCGGCGGTCATCGCGATGATCGGCGCCTGCGCATCATATTGGGCGTGAAATTCTGTGGCAAACTGCCACCCATTCATCACGGGCATGATCATGTCGAGAAGGATTAAGTGGGGTAAGC
>CAIRTR010000129.1 GCA_903881565.1 Oligoflexia bacterium
CCGACCAGGACGTGAAACCCATGCAGACCCGTCGTCAAAAAATAGAGAGAGAAAAAGAGCGGGGTCTTGGGATGGATGAGTTCATGGTTAGTGAAAAACCCCCCGGGCAAAAGCCCTTCATGGAACTTATGGGTGTACTCAATGTATTTAACGACCAAAAAGCAACAGGCCAGGAGGATGGTTGTGATCAGAAGTTTGGTCGCGCGCTTTTGATCCCCTCGTTGAACAGCGCCCACCGCAAGGGCCATCGTCAAACTGCTTGAGATCAAAACAAACGTGTTTACCGTACCCCAAAATACTGCCAAGTGCTTCGAGGCGGCGTGAAACATTTCGGGATAAAGACCCCGAAACATCGCGTAAGCAACAAACAGTCCGCCAAACATCAGGACCTCAGTTACCAGAAAAAGCCACATCCCTTGTTTAGAGGCATCAAATTCGTGATCCGCACTTTCATAATGGTGTGCGTGCGGAACGCTTTGTGAATCGTGAGGGTATTGGCTCATGCTTTGCTCCGATATTCATAGAACCAGTCTTTTACGACCGGAGTTTGTTCAAAGTTTTCGGTTGGCGGGGGTGAGGTCGTTTGCCATTCCAGGGTCAGCCCGTTCCAAGGGTTGCTAGGTGCGATTTTTCCCTTTTTTATGGCGTAAATCAGATAAATGGCGACCATAAAAAATCCAATCGAAACAAGAGAAGTTCCGAAGGACGACATGCGATTCAGATAAGTGAATTTTGCCGGATAATCATAATAGCGGCGCGGCATCCCTTGCGAGCCCAAAATAAATTGAGGGAAAAAAGTCAGATTAAAGCCCACAACAATAAACAGCCATGCCCAAAAAGCGGCAACTTCTGAGTACATTCGACCCGTCATCTTAGGGAACCAATAGTGCATTCCTGCAAGAAGTCCCATCAGAGTGCCGCCCACCATGACATAGTGAAAATGCGCGACAATAAAGTAGGTGTCAGTCAGGTGCACGTCGATCGCAATGGTTGCGCAATAGATTCCGGTGAGTCCGCCGATGGTGAAGAGCTCCAAGAAGCCAAACGCATAAAGCATCGGGGCTTGAAAACGAATGGATCCTTTATACATTGTGGCGACCCAACTAAAGACTTTGATCCCCGTTGGGACGGCGACCAGCATCGTGAGAAGCGAAAAGACGAAATTGGCGAGCTTCGATTGACCACTCACAAACATGTGATGACCCCAGACGAGAAACGAGATCGCGGCGATGCCTAAAGAGGAGTAGGCAATGGCTTTGTAGCCGAAGATCGGCTTACGCGAAAATACGGGCACAATCTCAGAGATGATCCCCATCGCAGGTAAAATCATAATGTAAACCGCTGGGTGCGAGTAAAACCAGAAGAAGTGCTGAAACAAGACGGGATCCCCCCCGAGACTTGCATCAAAAACCCCGATCTTCATCACGCGCTCCATAATCAACAGAAGCAAGGTAATGGCCAGGACCGGAGTCGCAAGCACCTGAATAATGCTGGTGGCATAAATCGACCAGCAAAACAGTGGCAACCGAAATGCCGTGAGTCCGGGCGCCCGGAGTTTATTGATGGTAACGATAAAATTAAGCCCCGTCAAAACCGAAGAAAACCCCGCGATAAAAGCCCCAGCAACCACATAAAGTGTAGCCACTCCGGTCTTGAGCGCATAAGGCGTATAAAAGGTCCAACCCGTATCCGCACCCCCCACAAGCAAAGAGGAACATGCGACGAGTGCGCCAATAATATACAGATAATACGAGAACAGATTAAGCCTAGGGAAGGCGACATCTTTTGCGCCCACCAAGAGTGGGAGCGCGAAGTTACCTAAAGCGGCGGGGATCGCCGGAATCACCACCAGGAAAACCATGATCGCGCCATGGTATGTAAAAAGTTTATTGTACTGATCAGCCGTAACGATATTCTTGCCCAGATGTGCAAGCTGAATCCTGATCGCCACCGCAAACAATCCCCCGATCAAAAAGAAGGTGAGAATCGTGAAGAGGTACATGACCCCGATGCGTTTGTGGTCAAGAGTTTTCATCCATGACCACAGCCCTTTTTCGCTTGTAATATAATTTCCAGACATGTGTTTCGTTCCTTTATTTTAAACTCTTAAGATAGGTCAGTAACGCCGTCATCTCTGCATCCGTCAACTGCCCCTTATAGGAGGGCATCGAAGGCGCAAAGCCTTGTACGATTTTAGCCGTCGGTACCTCGATGGATTCTCGCAGGTAATTCTCATCAGCCTTCACCGTGGTTCCATCGGCGAGCGGCACATCTGCATTAAAAAGCCCTTTTAACGTCGGACCCACACGACGGGTGCCATCCAGGGAGTGGCAAGCGGCGCAGCTACGCTTCCTGAAAAGTTCCGCCCCTTGGTCCTGCATTGAGACGGGCTTGTCAGACTGCGCGATCTCTTTTCCTTGTTCAAAATCCGCCCATTTTGCGTCATCTAATACAATCACTTGCCCCAGCATGCCTGAGTGCGAAGTTCCGCAATATTCGGCGCAAAAAATCTCATGCTTACCCGGAGCTTCAGCCTGAAACCAGACCGAAGTGTACATCCCTGGAACCACATCTTGTTTCACGCGAAAATCAGGAACGAAGAAACTATGAATAACGTCTTCGGACGTCATGATCAGTTTTACGGGTTTGTTCAGAGGCACAAAAAGATCCCCAATCGTCTTGCGTCCATTCTTATAATGAAACTCCCAAACCCACTTTTCCGCCTGAACGTGAATCTCGTAAGCATTTTCCGGAGCCTCGATCATGTTCACGTAAAGCTTGTAACCCCACGCGAAGATCACGAGAACGAGAATCGTCGGAATCGTAATCCAAACCGCCTCAAGTTTGTGATGTCCTGTGATGTAGGTCGTGGTTTCGGGCGTCCCCTTCTTATGGCGGTACTTGATTGCAAAATAAATCATCCCCCCGACGATCAGGAAAAAGAAAAAGACGCTGATGGCCGTGAGAAACCAATAAAGCGTATCCCACTTTGCCGCCAGAGCCGAGCCCTGGGCCGGCAATGTACTTGCAAGAAACTTATTCCACATGGGTGGATCTCCTTAGCCAAACAGAGCCCAGATACCCGCCAAAAATCAAAAGGGTCAGAGCTGCCGCGATTTGTAAAATACGTCCAATGACAAGCGAATAGGTGCGAAGTTTTGGGTCATACTGGTAACAAAACATCATGACCTTATCCGATACGGATCCTGTTTTTCCGAGAGAAGCCTCCAGGAGTGCAAATTTGAGGTCGCGAGGCGGGAAGTCAATTCCGTAGAGGTAGCGAGAGATTTTTCCTTCTGGCGAAAGCACCATCAGGACTGCCGGATGAGCGAACTGCTTTTCCGCTTCATCATATTTGTATCGAAAACCCAGTTGATCGGCCACTTTGAGAATCTGGGGTTCTTGACCGGTTAAGAAATGCCAGCCTTTGGCGACTTCTGGCTTTCCAACCGAGGTGACATAGCTTGCCTTTTTTCGCGCAGCGAGCTCTGGTCCTTCTTTAGGATTAATGCTCAAGGTGAGCACTTCAAATTTTTCTCCGGGCAGATCCTTGGTTTCTCTTAGGGTCTTCGAGAGACCATTTAAGACGAACGTACACAACGAAGGGCACTCAAAGTACACCAGCGAGATCAGAACGGGCTTCCCCTGGTTAAAGTAGGAGTCCAGAGCCACGCTCTTGCCGCTCTCGTCGACAAACGACAAATCCTTAAAGTCTAAAGTCTTCCCGAGATGCTCGTCGACCCCAATGTCTTTAAACCCCTCAAGCGCCTTAAGCGAAGGGTCGGGAGCAGCCCACGACGGCACAGTAAGACAGAATAATACTGCGAAAACTAAACATGACCGAAGTTTAACCATAGAGTTGTCTTTATATAATAGGGTCCGTACTATAGAAACAAATCAATGCGAGCGTTAAGAATTCTCCAGGAACTTAAGGACCTCTCAAAATCAGGCATTGTCCTTTTGGTCTGCATCAGTGTCCTCGGGGGCTTTGTGATCGCTCAATCTCCAGAAACCCCTCTGAATCTCATAAATCTGGCTTGCTCTCTTTTCGGGGTTCTACTCTTGGCTTCCGGGTCATCCGCCCTCAATCAGCTCCAGGAACGCGTCTTAGACGCTAAAATGGCACGAACATCCAGTCGCCCACTTCCGGCGGGGCGCCTGACTGGGAAAAAGGCGTTGATCTTTATTCTCTGCTCAACCGGGATCGGACTGCTTCTCTTGAGTCGTCTCTCCCGCGAAGTTTTCGTCTTAGGAATTGCGGCAATTGTCTTTTACAACGGCTTCTACACCCTCTGGTGGAAGAAGCGATGGCCCTTCGCGGCAGTCCCAGGGGCAATTCCCGGCGCAATCCCAATTTGGATAGGAGCACTCAGCGCGCGAAACGAACTTTTTCACCCGGTCGGAGTCTATCTCTTTTTCTTCGTCTTCTTTTGGCAGATGCCCCACTTTTGGGTCCTCGCCCTTCGCTACAAAGAGGACTATCGACGAGGAGGAATTCCAACCCTTCCTGTCGCCCACGGTGCTGCGGTCACTGTTTTTCATATTCAACTCTGGCTCTTGGCCTATATCGCGCTCGTCCTGATCGCCCCCTTTTTCCTGAAAGTACGGGCCTTTTACTTGATCATTGCGTTTCTAATGTCGGTTCTTCTTTTGCTGAAGTTCAGAGCTTTCGCCCGCGCGCCGGAAAGTGGAAGCTGGTTAGGGTTTTTTATCTGGGTGAACTTCAGTCTCGTGATTTTGCTCGCCGCAGCCGTTATTGATCTTTGGAGTTGGAATTTTTTGGCTTCCTGGATTGCTAAAGGCTAAACAGGGTGCCACCAAAGTGGTGTCATTCAAGCACACCCTAGCGACTTTTTTCATTTCCATACTAAACCAGATCGTTCGGTGTTTAGTGGTATTTTCCAATAAAGATGGCAAACGCATCTTTTTTCAGGCTTGGCACGTCTCATGCTCAAATAATTGACGGTGGGACCATGAAGGCCCCAGAGAGTTCCCAAAGAATTTAAAGAAGTCCAAAACAACCGGGAGGGACGTAGATGTTCAAGAATTATCTTAGTTACCAGTTTGCTCAGGGATTTGATCGTGCCTGTCGCGCTTCGGAGGTTTCAGCAGCCGTAAAAGAAAAGCTGGTTCGTAGTTCTGAGAAAATGCTGGATCATTTTGCAAAAAGCCTGACCGCAAAGGATTCTACCGAAGAGGCTAAATTCTTTTTTGTCTCACTTCTCTGCCTACGCGACTGCCGGGATATTCTCAGTGAATCGGGGCTCGTGGTTCCGGAAATCCAATCCAAATACGATGTCCTTCACCGCAGACTCGAGCAGCTTTGCCTTTCGGGATGCAAGACTGAAAAGAATCAGCTTCGCCTCTTGGGATGATGCCAGGTCGATTAAAGATCTTTTAAGAGTTCGCAAACGTGGCCATAACCTAGCGCCTTGGAAAGTGAGTGAACCGTGAGAATGCGTGGATTGCTTCGGCCAGAGAGAATCTCCCGAAGAGTGGAGCGCGCGACACTCGCCTCGGCGGCGAGCCAATCGGAGGATTTCCCTTTTTCCTGGAGCTTTTCAGTGATTCTCGCGCCTAGCTTCTTCAGTAAAGCCCGCTCAGAGGTTGCTAGAACAAAGCCTTCTTCTGGGGCGCCCTCTGCCGCTGGTTGGCCGGGGCCTAATAATTTACTGAGGGCAGCAAAAAGCCTCCCTAGCTCGATCGGCTTTGCGATGACATCAGCAACCGGATGTTTGAGATCCTTGGCATCCACCGCTGAAACGATAATAACCGGGATATTGGAGGCGGTTGCATCGCGATGCAATTCATCCAAAAACTCCCAACCCGTCATTACGGGCATCATGAGATCCAAAAGAATGAGATCGATCTTGTTTCCCGCGGAGCCCAGTTGACTCAGAGCCTCACGACCCTGACTAGCTAGGATCGTATTGAAGCCTCGCATCAAGAGTGCCTCGCTCAGGCTTTCACGGATAGCTGTGTCATCTTCAACAATAAGAATAGATTTTTTTTGCATATAGTTAGTACTCATGGACTTACATAAATAGTGCCGTTGTTTCAAGAAGCAAAAGTAGACTTAGCCGGCCGGAAAACCGGATTTTTCCTGATCTTCATGGATTGACAGCACCACAAAATCCCCTCAAACTTAGAGCTTAGCTTTTTAATGAATCTAAACTCATCCAAGGAGGGTTGAATATGGCCGATACAGCACAAAAGTTAGCAGCACTCGTTTGGGACGATAAATTCAGCGTCGCGTTTAAAGGGATTGATGATCAGCACAAGAAACTTATATTGCTCATCAACGATTTAAGCGTTGCCTCCGCTTCGGGAAAAGGCCGCGAAGTCGTGGGCGGCATTCTTCAGGGCGTTGTTGATTACACCGTATCCCACTTTGCGTATGAAGAAGGCATGATGAAGGAACAAGCCTATCCTGATTTTGCAGCTCACAAGAAACAGCATGACGAACTCGTTCAGCAGGCCTCTGATCTTCTGGTCAAGCAAAAAGCAGGCGCCACAATGATCTCAGTTGAGGTCATGAACTTTCTGAAGAATTGGCTCACCACCCACATCAATGGCACTGACAAGAAACTGGGCGCTTTTTTGACCTCTAAAGGGCTAAAGTAGCGCCTCCTATTCTCTAAAAACGACCTTCTTGAAAGCCAAAGAAGTCAATGCCACCCTGACCCAATCGGGGATGAGCCGTGCGGCAAAGTGAAGCAACCAGGCATCAAGCCCGATAATGGATCGCATCGGGATCCGTGCCTGCTCGCATCGCTTTGCGATCAAATTTGAGACTCGTGCAGGATTAGCCAGGGCCAAACGCATTGAAGGTGTTTCAAAAAGCCTTTTAAGCATATGCGTTCGACGGGTGTAGAGTGAGGAGGGCAGGTCCGCGCCTTTTGCGTAAACACAGGAGCGTCCGGCGAAATCCGTCTTGAAGCCACCGGGCTGAATGAGTCCAACCTGTACATCAAAGGGAGCGAGCTCAAAGCGCAAGGACTCAGTCATGGCTTCTAAAGCATGTTTTGAGGCGCTGTAGCTTCCGTAGAAGGGGACTGCATACAGGCCGACGATGCTACTCACGTTCAGAACCCTTCCCTTGGCGGGGCGAAGAAAAGGGAGGAGGTAGCGAGTAAGAAAAGCGGGTCCAAAAAAATTTACATCAAACTGATGGCGAAGTTGCTCCGGAAGCTGATCCTCAAGCGAGCCAAAGAGGCCATAGCCAGCATTATTGACCAAGACATCCAGGTGGCCTTCAAAACGCTCATTCAAAAGTGGGGTGAGCGTCTCAAAGGTCTTTGAATTCTCCAAATGCAGATCCACGGCAAAGAGCTGCTTGTCCCACAAAGCGGCGTGATCGCTGAAAATCGCCTTTGCGCGAACTTCGCCGCCTCGGACGCCGGCAATGACGCGGTGGCCTCGTTTAAGAAGTTCGGAAACTGCGAGACGACCGAACCCGCTTGAAGCGCCTGAAACGAGAATGACTTTAGATTGCATCGGCAATTGACTCCTGAAGTTGATTTACGGATAATTCAAATGTGAAATACCACGTTTCGAAATTTTTAAAATCCCTAGCTTGGGTTTACATCAGTTTTCCGATTACCTACATCCTCCTTGTCGCGGTATTTTTCAACGTTCCCTTTGGTAAATGTCTTCTTCTGCTCCTGGACCCCGTGTTTTACTTCTTGGCGGCTTTAGCGATGTTCGCAGGGTACGGCTTTAAGGAAATGCGCCGCTGGAGCTGGTACATCTTTGTCACTGCCAATGTCTTGATCATCCTGTACAGCGCACGTCTTGTCATAACCTCTGGTGAAACAAATCACAAATCTCTGGCCTTTTCCTTCTTGCTCGCCCTGTTTCTTGGCGCAACCTACAAAGTTTCAAACGAAATCCGAGTGCCCTATTTTTTCCCGAAAATTAGGTGGTGGGAGAGTAACCCCCGTTATCAGATGGCTGTCCCAGCCTCCCTGGAAAGAAAAGACCCGAGCTCTGAGCCCGAATCAAAACACTTCGAAGGAGAGATTTTGGATCTTTCGATCGGCGGCGTCTTTGTGAAGCTCAAACAGGAACTCAAGGCCGATGAAGCGATCACTGTTCGTTTCACAAGCTTGGGTTTCCCACTCGCCCTTGATGGGACGGTGGTTTGGAAAACCCAAAGCACGGTCACGCACCCCAAGGGCGTGGGCATCAAATTCACGGCCGTTGGGAAGAAGGAAAAACGCATTCTAAGATTGGTCATGCGGCAACTTCGAAAAGTCGCAAGTCTCTACCGTCGCTCGCGTTATCTCATTAGCCAGGAAGAGTTTCTCAAGCGCGTTGCAGAAATCGAAGCGCAGACGACCCACCAGGCCCGGCAAATCCGATCAGGCGCATGGTTGAACAAATAGAATCTGAGCCTAAGAATTCCTGGATGGAGCAAGCGTTGAAACTCGCACGCCTTGCGGCCAGCGA
>CAIRTR010000130.1 GCA_903881565.1 Oligoflexia bacterium
AGGCTCTGGAGCACCGGGAGTAGCCGACTTAAACGACTGGTATGGCATCTGGGCCGACGGCAAGCTCAGCGTCGCTTTTGGATTCAACCCCAAGACCAACCGCTACACCCTTCCCCGCGGTCAAGACTATGGCCGCATCGACCAGAAACTCACTTTTGCCGAGGGCGAAGAATCCAAGCTCATGACAGATGAACAGCTCTTTGCGATGAGCAAGAACTCCACCTACCCAGACGTTTTCTTTCGGGCCCGCACCTCGCTTGCCCCGATTGGCGCCGAGTACCCCGCCGACATCATGATCTCTTTTCGTGCAGGCTTTGTGTCAGTCGGTTTTCGGGTGCCTGGCAAAGAAGACATTGCAACAGCGAGCTTTCATGGCGCCATGAGCGATCTAGGCTCAACCGGAATCCTGCTTTCAACCGAAAGAGAGATTCCGGATGCAGTAAGATCCGATACGCTACTTGATCTTTTCCCCAAATTAAAAGAGCATAACATCTCACTAGGGACGACGTTCGTTCCAGGAGATGCGAATGCCCTTTTGGATTACTCAAAGACTAAATAGTGCAACTATTTCCGCGGCAATTCTTTGCACACTGGTCCCATTGGCCGCTTTTGGCGCGCCCCGGCTTCGCGTCGTGACGTTCAACCTCTACAACCGCCCCTACGAGCGCGCCGCTCGAATCGAAAACGCACTTCAACTATTAAAAGAGGAAAAAGCAGACGTGATCGCCCTCCAGGAGATCGCCAAAGGCTGGATTTTAGCAGGCGACCCTTTTGAAATTCTTAAAGAAGGGCTCCAGATGTTTTCTGTGCGGTATTGGCACGAAGAAAACTTAGGAATTTTCAAGACGGGGCTGGGACTTCTTTCGCGCTACCCCATTGATTCGTCTGAGTATCATGACTTCAAGGATCATCAGTGCTGGGACACTAAAGGCTATCTCCGGGCCGAGATTGCAACCCCCTGGGGCCCTCTCCAAGTCTACAACCTTCACATGGCTTCAACTCAAAATGAAAGAATCAAAACAAGCGAGTTCAATGAACTTGCCGCTTTCGTTGAAACGACCTCAAAAAAGCAGCCGGTGCTTATTCTTGGCGATTTTAATCAAGAGGCACAGACCCCCGTTTTTCAAAATTTTGTGACAAAGCTCAAAACCCATTCTCTCTATGAACTCTTCAAGCCCACAAATACCTGGACCCCTAAGTATGAAGATGAATGTGATGGACCCAAAGGCGAGCTCATCGATCACATTTTAGCCATCCCAGGAGAGCGCGCAAAGATCCAGTTTTTGGATGGAAAAGTCATCAAATCAGACCGTAATCCCCACCCCTCGGATCATTGTGCAGTGAGGACTGATCTCACTTTTGTTTCGCAATAAGCTCAGAGATCACTTTGCCAGGGCCTTGTGGTTTTAAACCAAAAAGGGCTTCAACGGTTGGACGAATATCCAGGTGATTAATGGGGCGTCCCGGCCCGCCCTTGATGAGCTCAGGCTTTGTGCGCGTCAAGTTGTTTCGACCATAAATCCAAACTCGATCAGATCCCGCAATCCCTGAGCCGTGCCCAATCCATTCGCCTTTCAAGCCTCTTCCGTGATCAGTTGTGAGGAGGATGGTCGTCGACTCTCCGTATTCTTTCATCCCATCCACGGTTTCGACCAGCGTGCGCATCGCTTGATCATAGAAGCGCAGGCTCTTGATGTACTCTGAATATTTGTTCAGATGTCCGAGTTCATCAGCATCATCAAAAGAAATAAACATGAAACGCGGTTCATGTTTTTTCAGATATCGTAAGGCATGTCGAAAAGTATAGCGGTCAAACCGTGCATCAGACCAAGGAGGAGCATCCTTGGCTTGCTCCCGATTGATCGCCGCGAGTTCTTCGTCACTTCCACCATCCGCGAGATCTTTGATGCCGGTATTGACGAAAGATTTACCCTCTTCGTGTTCCACTGCGAGTGCAATCTTTTCCCACGATGCAATCGTCACCACCTCATCATGAGTGAATTCGGCGCCATTCGCATCTACCAACCGCTCTTGAAGCGTCGTCACAGGCACCCGACCACAGGAGTTGCTGATGCAAGGCTGAGTCGCACCTGCAAAGATACTTTGATAGGCTGGGAGACTTTTCCACGAAGGATTTGCAACACGCACATCATCGCCGCGATCGAGGTTGCCCCATAAAAATCCCTGGGTAAGGGCTTTGCCTTTGAGCCACTCGAAAAAGGGGGCCGTTTCTTCGGCGTTGAGGGCCGCCCCTAAATCAGGATCGATTCCACGAAAAACCTCCTGCCAGCGGACGCCATCGACCATAACTAAGATCACATTTGCGATCGAAGGATCGAGCCATTCAGTGGCGAGCTCAGCAGGAATACCAGAAGGAATCGAAGAGGCTAGCGATGCCGGCGTACGACCTTGCGCTAAAGACTGCGCTTCGACTCGCGCGCGAAGCTGCTCAATTTTTGATTTGTTTCGAGAGCCACTAAAGGCCAGAGCAAAAGTTGCGCTCAATAAAACCGCGCACGTAAAAACTAATAAAACACACCTTGAGCGCGACAAGCATCCATGTTTGTTCGGCATCACTCCCCCTACATATATTTTAGCTACGGAAACATCCTGTTTGCCGCAGTCTAGATATAAGGTTAACCCGGGGGAAATGCGCGTGTCACGCGATTATAAGTCAGGCGAAACCGTCAAAATTCTTTCAGGGGTGGAAGCTCCAGCGCAATCGATTTGCCAAGATCAGGGAGAGCGTCCCCCATTTGGGAGAACGGTACGCCAGCAAGTGCCAGTACTTTCTTCTGTATTCGACACTCTCGGGAGAAAGTATCGCCTAAACCTTCATCTTCATTATAGACCAGATCGTAGATCCGTTTGCGAAACCAACCCGCGTTTCGACCGATAACGACCCGTGCCATTCGTCGAAGTTTTTTAGCCAAAAAGATCGATTGTCTTTGCCCAGGGCCTGTAAAATCAATGAGCAGATCCACATGCGTGGGACACTCGGCCCCCGTACTCTTACCTTGTGTGTTTGCGAAAAACACGGCGGCGTCGGGATAGGCGAGATGAATCTTCTGCCTTAAGGCCTCAATATCAAAAACCAGCCCCCGCGCTGACAAAATCACAAGGACCGTTCGAACGCCTGGAATTCTTCGTGAGAGTGTTTTTTCATATTCCGCAATTTGCGCGAGAACCGAAGCCGATTCTTTATCTAACCCCAATTGAAGATCCGTCGTCATGGTTCAAGGGGTATCACGTCAGACGCTCCACGATCAAGAGCCGAAGATCCAGCCTGAACGCCTGCAAGATAGCAGTCTGAAGTTTCATAGCTATTTGCACCTTGAAACCCGGCTTGATAACCTTCATCAAAACTCTTGGTGCACCCAAACTCACCTTGCCGCGCAACCGCAGCGCCTTCTCGAACACCTAGGCGATAGCACTGTTCATGAAGCGTGGGTCTCAGATTCTTGCCGCGAAAGCCCGCTTCAATTCCCTGTCCGTAGCTGTCATAGGCTGCACCGAGACCACAAAGAGGCAGAAGTGGGTTTCGCGCAGCGTATACGGTAGTGATCGAAAAACTAAGTAAGAGTGCCAATAAAAACTGCTTCATAACGCAATGCAATAACATAGTATTTTGGCAATATCCAGCTTAGAAATCGCAGTCCGCTTTACGCCTTGGAACCTGCGGCGCAGCTAAGATATGATGACAAAAGGAGACACTATGGACACCAAAAAGCACAATAAAATCGCAGTCATACTCTGTGGAAGCGGGTTCAAAGACGGAAGCGAGATCCGCGAATCTGTGGCCGTGCTCTGGGCTTTAAGCCAACACCCCGTAAAGGTCCAATGTTTTGCACCCGACGCCAACCAAGCGGACGTGATCAATTGTCTCACTGGCGAAGCAATCAAGGGCGAAACTCGAAACATGCTCGTCGAATCCGCTCGCATCGCCCGCGGTGAGGTCTTGCCACTTTCGAAACTTGACGCATCAGAATTCTCAGCCCTCATTTTGCCTGGAGGATTCGGAGCCGCAAAAAATCTTTGCAGCTTTGCTTACAAGGGCACCCAGGGAGCCACTCGACCCGAGCTTCAAAAGATTTTAGAGAAATTTCATTCTTCCCAAAAACCCATCGGCGCAATCTGCATCGCCCCCATGATCCTTGCCCTGGCTTTCCCGGATCGCCGATTTGAACTCACCGTGGGCCCCAAAAGCGAAGCCGCCGACACGATCGAGAAGTTGGGCCACCGCCATATTGAATGCCGCGCCAATGAGTCGCATGTTGATGTCGCTCATAAAATCATCACTACGCCTGCCTATATGATCGATGAGGCCCCCTTGCACGAGATCTTCACAGGGATTCAGCACCTCGTGGGCGAAGTGGTGTCGATGATTTAGTAGTCTCCGCGGGAGACTTTGCGAAGACTTTTCTTTTGCGAATGCAGGCTTTTTGCCTCTTTCGCTTTGCGCTTGCTCGAAAAAGAGGGCCGAGATTTTTTACGCGCTTTCGGAACAAAAGCCGCGGCAACGAGCAAGGCTTTTAACTTCTCTAGGCAGTCATCACGATTCATACCCTGATCTCTAAACCGGTCGCTGGAAACAATGAGATCCCCATTGCGCGTGAGCTGATTTTCGAGTTTGCCCATCAAGCGTGCGCGCGTATCGAGCGAAAGGCTCGGACTGGTCAAAAGGCTCCAGCGAAGAACAGCTTTGCTATTCACTTTATTGACGTTCTGTCCGCCGGGGCCGGAGCTTCGCACGAATGAAAATTCAAATTCCGACAAGGGGATTTGAATAAACGGAGTAATCAAGAGCATGGATCTGTCGTATCAACTCGGGTAGGATCAAAGCAACGAGGAACTGAGAGGAACGCCATGCCAAAAGACACTCGCCTAGTCTACTCCACGGACCCTGCGCTAAATGTCAAATGCGACAAATGCAAAGAGCTGCGCTCCGAATGCACCTGCGTCGCCCAGGACAACCCCCGTACTTACAAATTTGTAGCCAATATCCGAATGGAAAAGTCGGGACGCAACGGCAAAACGGTTTCCGTGATTGCGGAGCTGCCCAAGAACGAATTGTTCTTAAAAAATCTTACGACACTGCTCAAGAAGAAGTGCGGTTCGGGCGGCACCTACCTCATGGATGGCAAAGAAGGCGTCATCGAAATCCAAGGCGACAAACGGGACCTCATTCGACAGTTACTTGCGAAAGAGGGCATCAAGACGAAGGGGTAGCGTCAATTTAATCTCAGGTTCCTTTAACGAGGGTTTGCGTTACCATTACTGAATGCCAAAGGAAGGGACCCCCATTTGAGCCCAAATCCAAAAGTCCTAATCATTGACGACAGTCCTTTTGATCGCGAACTAATGAAAGCCGCCCTTAAAGGGAACGGATTTGATGTGACGGAGCTCAGTACCCCTTCGAACTGTCTGAATCATATTGCCGCGGAAAAGCCTGATCTTGTCTTACTCGACATTATGATGCTCGATATGGATGGGATTACCGCACTCAAACACATTCGCACCAAGCACGATCATCTCACTCTTCCTGTCATCATGGTCACCTCGCTCACAGACTCTGCTGAGGTCATCGCGGCACTTAACATGGGCGCAAATGATTATATCACCAAACCCGTTCAATGGGACGTGGCCTTACGAAGAATCCAAACCCACCTCACAATCTGCGAGCAGGCGCGCGCGATGTCGCAAGCTAAAGAAACTGCAGCCGTTCAAGCCATGATCGTCACTTTTAATCACGAAATCAACAACCCGCTGGCCATTGCCTGCTTTACGGTCGAAGCGCTCAAGGCAAAATACAGCGACGATCCCAGCATCAGTTCACTGGAGGCAACACTTGATCGCATTGCGGACATTGTGAAAAAAATTGATCGCGTTCTCGAAACCGGATCGTTCGAATACGCGAAGTACGGTCAAAATGCACAGATGATCGACCTAAAAAAAGAAAAGCCCTAAGCTAAATCCTAAAATGAAAAATGTCGAATATCGTAGAGCGCCTTCTTAAGCTCCGATCTGAAATCAGGATGAGCAATCGCAATCAGCGCCTCACCCCGCTCGCGTAATCCCATACCGTGAAGATTGACGGCACCAAACTCCGTAACCACCCAATGAACATGACCCCGCGTTGTCACCACCCCTGCCCCAGGCTTCAGTGCCGGCACAATTCGAGACAGTTTCCCAGACGAAGCAGTAGCGGGCAGCGCGATGATGGGTTTTCCACCCTTAGAAAGGGCAGCTCCATGAATAAAATCCATTTGGCCACCAATCCCTGAAAAAATCTTATGACCAATGGAATCGGCACAAACCTGTCCCGTCAAATCGATTTCGATGGCGGAGTTGATCGCAACCATCTTGTCGTTTCTGCGAATAGCCGCCGTATCATTCGTGCGATCACAAGGGTGAAACTCGACATTCGGGTTATCATGCACAAAATCGAAAACAACTTTAGTTCCCACGACAAAACTCGTCGTGATTCTTCCCGGGTGCACCGCCTTGAATCGATTCGTGATCACTCCCGCATCAACCAGCGCCACGAGATTATCGGAAAACATCTCAGTATGAATTCCTATGTCGTTCTTATTTGTGAGGCGGCTTAACACCGCATTTGGAATTCCCCCAATCCCCATCTGTAGACAAGAGCCATCTTCAACCAAATGAGCGATGGACTCCCCAATTTGCGCTTCAACGGGGGTTTCTGGCGTTAATGCAGCTGAAATGAGCGGCCGATTGGAATGCATAAACGCATGCACCCGATCGATATGAACGAACGAATTGCCATGAGTCCGTGGCATCTGGTCATTAATCTCCGCAATAATATATTTTGCCGAATCAACGGCAGCCTTTGCCGTATCCACTGACGTACCAAGCGTGCACCAACCGTGACCATCCGGTGGGGAAAGCTGTACGATCGCCACATCCAATGGAATTTTCTGCGACGTAAAGAGATTGGGAATATCCGACAAGAAAATGGGGACGAAATCCGCGCGACCTTCTTCAATAGGCTTTCGTAAAGAAGCTCCCGTAAAAAGCGAAACTGAAAAAAATCGGCCCTCTTGACTCACATCTGCGAAGCGACAAGGTCCATTCGTATGAAGGTGATAAAGCCTCACGCCCTCTAGCCCAGGTTTGTCACAAAGGGCCTCAATCAAAGGAGTGGGCGTGGCTGCGGCGCCGTGAATAAAAACGCGCATGCCACTTTGAATTACTTCTACAGCATCTGAAGCACTTACAGCTCTCGGTTCCCAAGCTCTCGTGTATCGCATGATGAAATCTCCTCGTTAGGTATGAGTTGGAGTAATCACCCTGCACTGTAGTTCAAAAATTTGAAAACCGCCTCAAAATTAGTGTGAAATTCCGAACCATGCCTTGAGATATGCACCCTCGGTAAAACTCGATAGCACCGGATGATCTGGGCTCTGAGAGCCTCGCCCGATCCATGACACGCTCGCACCGTGACGTTGCGAAGCCTTTGCAAGGGTGGCCACAAAGTCACTTTCAGGCAGTAGTCCCGAGCACGAACAACTGATCACGCCGCCGCCGCGCCTAATTAAGCGAAACACTTCTGTATTTAATTTCAGGTAGGCATGAGTGCCCGTCGGAATATCTTTACGCGACTTGATCAAAGCAGGCGGATCGCAAACGATCAAATCAAATTCTCCTTTGGGCCAAGAGGCAAGATCTTTAAGCACATCCGCCTTGGCAGTCTTAAAACTAATTTTATCAAGATTTCGGGCGGTAAAGTCTAGAGCTTTTTGCGAAGCGTCGACCGCAGTCACTTCGACTGAAACGCCCTGCTTCACTAGGCTGCGCGCAAGCGAAGAACTCCACTGACCGACGTAACAACAAAGGTCCAAGATTTTAAGCGGGCGCTTGCCAAGCTCGAGCCCTTCGGCAAACGCGCGCCCAAAAAGCTCTACGCCTTTTTTGATGTTCGAGGCTTGGTCCAGGAAAAATCCTGTCTTTTGACCATTAATGAGATCGGTCCAAAACAGGTGCTCACCCACTTTGATTTGAGTCTCTTCGAGGTGAGCGAATCCGGCTTTTCTGAAAACTTGAGGTTCTTGTTCAGTGAGGCCTTCAAGCTTTCGAACGCCCATATCATTGCGGAGGACGATTGCGGTTTGAGACCAGGGAGTTTGGAAGAGGTTTTCGCCCACGAGCTTTTCGAGGGCCTCAATGATCGCGGGAATTCGGACATCGATTCCGGCGGTGTGCGCTTGGATTACTAGGACCTGGCCTTGATCTGTTTTGTATCGATCGATGACGAGTCCGGGCAGTTGATCGGATTCACCAAAGCATGCGCGAAAACTGGAGGCTTGGAGGCCAGCACTAATCCGGAGCGTGATGGCCTGCCGGAGCTTTTGAGTGAAGGCCTCGACTGAATCCGGAGTCTTGAGCTCGGGATCGCGCGTGAGTTCGCGAAAGGCGATCAGCGAATGGGGATTGCCATAACCGCGGGCCAGAAACCCGCCGCTGGGATCACGAAGCTCGACGAGGGCGCCGGGCTCGAGACCTTTAGGTGATTCCAAAATTTCATTGGAATAAACCCAAGGGTGACCTTGGCGGAATCGGCGGTCGGAGTTTTTTCGGAAATGCCAGATGTGTGGGGTCATGGAGTTCTTTTATCCGGAAAGGGGGGCGATTCCAAGCGCGGGGTGGCCTGGCGCGCCGAATTTCCGAAATCGTGAAGAAAATGCCCGAAGGGTGCAGGGCTAAGGCCAATAACTTCAGTATTTGAGAAGAAACTCGCCGCAGGGTTCGCCCGCAAGCGAAAACAAATGAGCGTGTGCAAATCATGGATTCCATGCGAAGGCTCCTTCGTAGACATGTGCAAGCCCATTAACTTCTTGTTGATGCGAGCAATCCCCGCATATTTAAATGCCCCTGGATGCCTTAAAGTCATCATCGAGTTCAGGGATGAGAGATAATTGCGATAATCGTAATTACACTCTTACCAGGTCCATAGTGCCAGAATATGCGATAAGCTGCAGGCGTGTTATTCTCGGCATAAGCTTCAAAAATCTCTTCGCTGTTAGGTCCCATCAGAGATGAGTATTTGTGAGTATTGAGCCCTTTATGACGAGGATTCACTTCGAGATCCCCTAAAGCCTTGCGAACCGCCTTGAGACGTTTTCCCAAACTCCGATCCTTTTCGAGCGTTCGCAGATTTGAATCCGCTTCAGTCGTGAACTTAAGCTCAAAAAACATTAGGCGTTATTCGTCTTTCTCGTCAGACTCATCTGGCTCACCAGACTCTGCGGCATATTTTGCAAAAGATCCCCGCGCCTTTACTTCGCCCTTGGCCGAATCAATAAGGCCTCGCTTTACACTCGCAAATGCCGTCTTATTTCCAAATAACCATTTCTCTCGAGCCGGAATCTCTACCATGGGCTCCAGCAACACTGCCCCATTCGATTGCTCAGTGACGCAAAAACTACTGACCCCTTCAGCAAACCTTCCCAAAGCGATTCTCCCTTTTGAATCCGGCCGAAGCTGAACTGACTTCTTGGTTGCGAATGATCGCGGCATAGAATCGACTCCCTAAGATCCATTATAACTGAATGTGGGAAATCAGTAAAGTGGGATATACCACAAATCCCACTTTAGCCATCTCTGTGTTATGAAACGTATTTTATCAGAACGCCTGACTCGATACAGGCTGTGCCCTCAGCTACCCGACAAAACCCTTGCGCTTATCACGCCCAAGATGCGATTTAACACCCACAACTATGCACCCTTCACTCAACTGGAAAGAGATCGCTCACCTCGCCCAAACGACTCTCCCGAAAATCAAGGGCCAGTTCGTGGACCGCGTCTTCGTGCCTGCGCGCCCGAGACATCCTCAAGGATTTGTGAAATCCGAATGGGTCTTGCGCCTCAGTTCGTGCGAGCTTTTTATTAGCGTTCGCCCCCAGACCGCCTTTTTTGCACTCGCACCACTTAAGACTTTCAAGCCGGCCCGCGAAGCTTCGCGTTCCGCTTTTGATCTGGCACTCGCAAAACACCTCGCGGGCTCTAAGCTCTTGGACTTGAGGGCCCTGGACCAGGAACGAATGGCGATCTTTACCTTTAGTTGTGATCAACCCCAAACAGAGCTGGGATTGTTTCTCAACCTGATTCCCGCATCGCCCGAAGCGCTTCTTGTCTTGGATCGACCGGAGAATTTGCACGCCGGAAACTTTAGCAACGTCTTATCTCGCACGAAAACTTTGGACGAAAAAATCCGCTCGAACTTCGAAGTTCCGAAAGGGAAACCCGCCCCGCAAGACCTGCCGCTTCGGCCGCAAACCGCAACCCCTGAACTCTTTTTCAAGTTTGTAGAGCAAGAGCATCTTACGGAAGTTCTAAAACTTCGCATTCAACGAGCGACGCAAATACTCAAGCACCAAATCAAAGACTGCGAAACCGGACTTCGACAAGCGCAAACGGGTCTAAGAGAGGCCCAAACAGAGCCAGATTGGCGGAAACTGGGCGCGCTGCTCACGCAAGTTTTACATGACCCGCCCCCTCTGGAGAGGGCCAGCGCCAAAAGCAAATACCCCGATATTCGCCGCGTACATGATTTCGCAACCGACACGCTCATCGAGATCCCGTGCGATCCAAAACTCGATGCAAAAGACCAGGCTGCGCGCTACTATGCAAACTTCAAACGAACGAAAAAGCGGATCGAACTAGGAACAATGCGGATCGAGGACTTTTCCCAGAAACTCATCCGCCTCAAGAAACTCGAGAAACTTGAACTGCCCCCTGGTGAATGGAGCACCCTAGAATCTCTCGAATCAGAACTGGGACTTGGCGGCGATCTTCAAGGGAGTGCCAAGGCAAAATCCGAAGAAGACACCCACCCAGGCCGCGCCTTTAATTCGCATGATGGCTGGCTTATTCGAGTCGGGCGAAACAAAGATGAAAACCTAGAACTCACGGTGAGATTAGCAAAAGGCAACGACCTCTGGCTTCATCTGCGCGGCAAACCCGGCGCCCATGTGCTCATCCCCTGCCGCTCCGGAAAATCCGTTCCGCTTGAAACGCTCTTAGATGCTGCTCACCTGTGCGTTTATTACAGCGGCGGCAAAGATGCCGGGAAGGCCGAAGTCGACTACACCTTCCGAAAACATGTTAAGCGGATCAAAGGCTCCGACGAAGTCACTTACACCCAAAACCGAACCCTCTCGATCGATCCGGACCCCGTCCGTCTTCAACGCCTCTTATCTCAGTATGCAAACACCTAATTGGTTTCGGGAAACGCCCGAGGGAATTATCCTCCTGCTTTATATTCAGCCCCGTGCTTCCCGCACCGAAATCGTAGGCTTGCATGGAGAACCTCCTCGACTCAAGATCCGCATTGCGGCTCCACCGGTTGAAGGAGAAGCCAACGAAGAAGTCGTGAGGTTCCTCAAGAAGACCCTCAAAATTCCGAGCTCCCAGATTATTATTTTGCGAGGAGATACCGGGAGAAACAAAGAAGTCTTATGCAAAGGCATAAAAGCCGAAGCGCTCAACCTACTCCACAAAGTTTCTTAACACGTACTCCAATGCTTCATCTTTGGTCGTAAGCTTTCCCTCAAGCGTCAGATCATCTATTTTGCGCAAAATTCCCGAAAACTCAGGCCCTGGACTAAAACCCATTTGGATCAGATCTTTTCCATCAACAAGTTTCATGGACTTAAGATCCGCACTTTTACCCTTCGCCTTCATTTCAAGCCAACGTGAATGGCAAAACTCATAAGCGGCAAGGTTTCCATCGGAGACCGTGGCATCAGCCCCATGAAACGCCAGCAACTCTTCAAAATGAGGCTCACGAATAAAGCGCTGCAGGGTCGCCTCGCGCATCTGAAAAGCCCCGCGGAACTTCAAATGATCGCCTACAATGGCTGCCGTGCGTGCGACCTGTTCAGAAGAAAATTTAAGCCTGATTCCGACTTCGCGCACAGCCTCTGCGCTTTCAAGCTCATGGTTCTGGAAACTCTTTCCGCCCGTTTTCCTAAAAACAATCGGCTTTCCAATATCATGCAGCACCGACGCCCAAGCCAAGGCCTCACTTCGATGTGGATTTAATTGCGCCACTCGGGCAACGACTCTCAGCGTATGTTTCCACGGATCCCCTTCGGCTTTAAGCTTTCGCAGACTCTCAAGCTCCGGCAACACATAATTTAGCAATCCATATTCATGCAAAGCCAACAAGCCTCGATCCGGGTGAGGTCCCAGGAAAAGCAGCGTTAACTCATCACGAACGCGCTCAAAACTGATTCGGGTAATGAGCCGCGCATGCTTTTTTAATGCCTCACTCGTTGCCTTCTCGATGCCAAACCCCAAGGCCACACTCAAGCGAATAGCCCGAAGCAACCGCAACGCATCCTCGCGAAAGCGTTCATTGGGCACCCCAATGGCGCGAATGACGCCGTTCTTGAGATCGTCAACACCTCCCACGGTATCTAGGATGCGCCCCGACTTTGGATCGTAAAAAAGGGCATTCACCGTAAAATCCCGACGAGCGGCATCCTCCGCAGGCCCGGAAAGCTTTATCTGTTTAGGATGGCGGTGATCCTCATACTCAAGATCCTCTCTGAAACTTGCAATCTCCAAAGGAGGGACATCCACCTCTCGAACGGGAACCTTTAAAACACCAAATGCCTTACCGACTGTGACGGCATCTAAGAATAATTCCTGAATTTCGTCGGGCGTCGCACTCGTCGCAATGTCATGGTCCTTGGGTTCTCGACGCAGCAAAAAATCGCGAACACTCCCACCCACAAGGTAAGCCAAATGCCCCGCCCGATCCAATTGTTCTAAAGCGCGTTTAACATAGGTGGGAAGTGGAAAGGGCCGGTCAATCCGGATCCACTTCGAGCTGCTCACCATTAAGCTGGTACTTGCTTCGGATGACCGTGTCCGCTTCAAAGCGGTTGCGCGCTTGGGTACCTTCGGTTTCTTTGTCACCGGTTTTTCCGCCTTTCTTTCGATTCTTGCTCGGCTTCACTGCCACGTCCGCTGAAGGCTTCTCGGCCAACACAGCCTGCGACTCTGCTTGGGCATTTGCCGGCACAGGCTCTTCGGCAAAACACATATCGGCCCCGAGGAAACTAAACCATAAGAGGAAAATACCCATAAAACATCTTACCTCATCAAAACTTCCCGGGGACGAGCGCCATCAGCGGGGCCTACGATTCCTCGGTTTTCCATTGTTTCAATCAACCGCGCTGCGCGGTTGTAGCCCACTTTAAAGTGGCGCTGCAGATAACTTGCTGATGCATGCCCCGAAGTTTTCACCAGTTCAACGGCTTCCCCAAAAAGCTCGTCATCTTGATCTTCGACACTCTCGCCATTCTCTTCATCTTCTTCATCCGAGATCAGAATTTCGTTTCGATAATTGGGCTTGCCCTGCGATTTCCAAAATGCGGTGACCTTATTAATTTCATCATCATCCAGATAAGCCCCGTGCAATCGAACTGATTGTGAAACACCCGGGGGAATAAACAACATATCCCCTTGTCCCAAGAGCCGCTCTGCTCCGGCCCGATCCAAAATCGTTTTCGAATCGACGTAACTTGCCAGCTGAAAAGAAACCCGCGATGGAAGATTGGCTTTGATCAAACCGGTAATAACGTCGGTAGAGGGACGCTGGGTCGCAACCACAAGATGAATTCCGGCGGCGCGCGCTTTTTGGGCAATCCGGGCAATTGAGATTTCAACTTCTTTTTTTGCAATCATCATCAAATCCGCAAGCTCATCAATAATGATCACGATATAAGGAAGCTTTCCAACCTGCGGCACGCCTTGATCATCCGGCTCAAAAGCTTCCATCCAATCCGACGAATTCATTTTGATGGGAAGCATCTCGGCATCTTCTTCTTCGGAAAGTAGCAGATCGTGGACCGCGTCCGCCCCCAGATCCTGAACTTTCTGATTGAAACCCGCTAGATTCTTGGCCCCGATTTTCGCCAGGATTCGATAACGACGATCCATTTCGCGCACGGCCCATTTTAGGGCGGTGGCGGCTTCTTTGGCGTCATCAACGACTGGAAGCAAGAGATGGGGAACATCTTGATAAGAGCGAAACTCAATGAACTTTGGATCCACTAAGATCATGCGAAGCTCATCGGGCGTGAAGCGATAAAAGAGCGAGCAGATCAGGCCGTTCATGAAAACGGATTTTCCAGAACCCGTTTGACCGGCGCACAAAAGATGCGGCATCCGGCCTAAATCTGACAAGAACGGTTGCCCCCCAATGTCTTTCCCCATGACCAAGGGAATAGCGTGGCGAGATCCTTGAAAATCAGTTTGCTGCAAAAACTCGCGCATGAAGACCATTTCGCGATGATCACTTGGAATCTCAATCCCCACGACCGATTTACCCGGCAAGGGAGCCAGGATGCGAACACTTTGCGCTGACAACGCCATTGAAAGATCATCGGCCAGCGCCGCGATTCGAGAAACCTTCACACCCGGCCCAGGGCGAAATTCATAAAGCGTGATCACCGGCCCTGGACGTACTGCAACCACCTCACCACCAATTCCGAAGTCCGCAAATTTTTGCTCAAGTATCTTGGAATTCTTAAGCAGCTTGTCTTTATCAATCAAAGATTCCGATTTAGGCGGTTTCCGCAAAAACTCGATCGTGGGCAACTTCCATGCTCCGCGTCTGCTCTTAATAGAACTTTTGGGGACGACATCGGAGGAGCGTTTTGAATGATCATGGGCCAGGATTTCAGGGACATTTGTTGAGGTTTGCTCCGCCGGCCTGGACTTGGGCTTCTCAAGCTCCGGTAAAACATTGGGGGCCTCAGACGTAGTTAACGGCGCAGTAAGGGCAGCCGGAGGAGGCAATGGCCTGCTCTCCAGTTCAATGATCGTCTCTTCTTTCCTTTTGTCAGCCGCGCCATCAGGGGGAATTGCGGTAGAAATCACTTTAGTTGCCGAAACCGTTTCGCGCCTTTCACGGGCCTTGCGGACCGCCGTTTCAAATAGCTTTTGAATCCCATCACCAAGGGCATGCGCCGCGCGCATGAAGAAAATGCCTAAGAAATAGATTGCGTAAGCGCCTGCAATTCGGAGGAGTCGAAAACCACCTTTGAGAAGCGCAAAACCGACAATGCCCATTGCCTTTAGAACTCGCGCTCCCGCTCGCGCCACACTAAAAGGCGTTGCGAAAGCAAAGGCCAGGCAAAAAACCAGAAGAGAAACAATTGAAGAACCCAGGGGATTAAATTGTTTGAGCAACCCTTCGGCCACCCAGCTTCCGGCAATTCCGCCGGTCAGCAAAAGACTCCCACCTAACGGCCAATACTTCCACTGGAGACCCAGAAAAACAGTGAGCCCCATGACGGCCACAGACATCCCACCTAAGGTTCCAAAAACCCGCAATCCCCCCTCACGTCGATGAATTGATGCCGTGATGAAAAAAAGTGCCGCAGGGAGTAGAAACGATCCCATCCCGAAACACTGCAGTAACGCCGCAGCGAGATAAGCCCCCACTCGACCGCATGCGTTTTGCACCCCCGCATGCGTACTTGTAAAAAGTGAAGGGTCAGAAGGGTGAAACGTTAGCATCGCGCATAACGTAAATATACCCAGCGCGAAAACCAAAATACTTGCGCCCTCAACCCAAAGTGATTTTCCATTTGCCTTAGAGGAATTCTGTCTGCTTTCCATATTCCTATGGTACATGGGGATTGATGACTCAGAAAGTAGTTTTGGCATATGATATTGGGGGAACTAAGGTCGCCGTCGGAGCCGTCAGTGGAACCGGCAAAGTCTTAGAAGAACTTCGCCTCCCCGTGGGAACCGCTCGGGGCAAAACTGCCGTCATCCAACAGCTTGCGAACCTGGGAAAAGGGGTTATCAGCCGATATCCCGCTATAAAAGTGGCAGGAATCGCCTCTGCCGGCCCGTTGGATCCTATTCGGGGCGTACTCTTGGATCCCACAAACTTTGGAATTCCAAAAAAGGGCGGCTGGGGAGAAGTCCCACTTGCGCACCTTCTGGAAAAGAAATTGGGCATTCCCGTTCTCCTTGAAAATGATGCCGCAGCGGCCATATTGGCGGAACATTGGAAGGGCGCGGCGCGCGGATACGATAACGCCATGATTTTGACGCTCGGAACAGGACTGGGAACGGGTGTCATCGCCAACGGAAAACTGGTTCGCGCAGGACGGCACATGCACACCGAAGCGGGGCATGTGATCCTCAACTATCAGGACATGAGCGCCCCCTGCGGATGTGGAAACTTTGGCTGCGCTGAAGCGTATTTGTCGGGAAGAAATTTTGCACTTCGATACCAGAAGAAAACACGAAACTCCAAAATCACGGCGCCGCAAATCGCCGACCTGGCCCGACGAGGAGATCGCGCAGCACTTCAAGCCTTTGAAGAGTATGCCGAGACAATGGCGGTGGCGATCGCAAGTTATGTGGTGCTGTATGCACCCGAAATTGTAGTTCTTACCGGGAGTTTTGCAGAAACTGCGGATTTATTTTTGAAAAGAACTCAAACACTTCTGAAGGCCCTTCTCAAACGCAGACGTGAAGGAATCGACTTCATGCCTAAAATCATGGTGTCAAGTTTGCAAAACCAGGCGGGCCTTATAGGTGGCGCGTACGTGGCGCTGCATCGAAAAAGTTGACAGGCGGCTTATTTCGTTCAAGCTTAAGAGAAGCGCTATTTATACAAACAGGAGACTCCGTCAAATGAACCGCTCACTCATTTTCCTATTATCAGTTTTCGCTCTCATGACTTTGAGTTTTGAAAATCCAGTCTTCGCATCCCGAGCACGGGAGGTGGCGCTCGGTACCGGTGACGCTGGATTAGTCCTCAACGGAGGGAGCCTGTATTACGACACCGAATATAACATTTTCTACAATCCCTCTTACATTAATGATTTTAAGAATTTTGGGATTATCGAGAAATCCAATTTCCCAGGCCTCACCGCTCAGGGCGGTTTCATCAACTCTATTTTCAATTTTAGCTTTGGCCTCTATATGAATCGCCGGCAAGCCATCAGCGAAAACTATGCCTCGGCCAACGACATGCGCCCATTTGAAATTCTGCTGGGCTCTGACATGGGCGTAAAATGGGGCGTTTCGCTGGAGACGGCCGGTTTTTCTACCGCAGAAAAATCGGATGCCGACATGACTTTGCGAGGGGGTATTCAATTTGCGGAATTTGAGCCCTTCTTTTCCTACAAACTCAAAGGAACGGAGCGAATTGTTGCCGACAACACCTACAAAGGTTGGTCTCTTGGAACGCGCTACAAATGGGGCGAATGGGTGCCCTATGTAGCTTATCGATCCATGGAAACGAACGGAATTCTGAGCCGATCCTTTGGCACAGGGATCGCTCGCAATGCGAAACTTGCGGAAGGAATTAAAACCAATACCGCTGTCGGATTTTTTCGCTCAACCGGTCAGAGCCGTTCTATTGTTCCTCTAGACTTCTCAGTCGAAGCCGACCCAGTCGTTTGGCTCACTCTCAGAGCAGGAATCTCGTATCGAATTTTCGATCGGGTAGGCGAGCAAAGTCAGTTCGATACCACCACAGGCCGCCTGGGTGCAGGGTTTCACGTGGGACGCGCAACCTTTGATTGGACGGTCGGGCGATCGGTCTGGGGAGCAGAAGGCACGACATCCGCCGATCCTCAGACGTTTGATTTAACGTCAGGGTTCTTTACAGCGGCTTCGATGATGTTCAACTGGTAATGCCTGCGGTTTAGAACTTCGCCGAGCCCGTCCCAATTGTTTTCCCATTGAGCCTGACTTCATAATGAATCTTGGCCGATTTTGCGATCATCGCACTCACGCCACAATATTTCGTTTGAGAGAGCTCTACCGCTCGCATGAGTTTGTCTTCAGGCAAGCTAGGTGAGGTCACGTTATAAATGAGGTGAACCGTCTCAAAAACCGAGGGTTCTCCCTTGGTCGTCTGCGCGTCGGTTTCAATGGAGATTCCCGTGAATTCGGCCCGCATCTTATTCAGTACATAAGCGACGTCCATCCCCGTGCATCCGGCGAGGCCAGCGAGCACAAGTTCCTTAGGCGTCGGTCCTAAGTCATCGCCCCCGGATTCGGGTTTGACATCCATCGGCACTTTATTGCCTCGAATATCAGCTTCAAAACTCATTTTATTCTGCCAAGTGAGTGTCAAGTTCATGGCGGCAGTTTACCGCAAGAATATTTTAGAAAGCAAGTCCTCATGTTTCAGGATACTGTTGAAAGAGGGAGAGAATCTTGAAAGTTAAAAGAGCGTCCGCAATTCTTGGCGTTGGACTTTTTGTTATCTCCCTTCCCTGCCTTGGCGATATCCCGAGTAGATGCCTCAAGAACAAAGTTCATGGCCTGCTGATGAATGAAAAAGCCACCGACAGCGGCCGCGAATATCATCTGGCCGAAGACTCGTACCCCTTTTCCAATCCTCATGGAAACTTCGTGGCTGAAGTGGGTAAAAATGTTGATTTCACTCTTGCGAGCAAACCCGGAATAAGAATGATTGGACAGGTTGAAAGAGTCTATTTGAACGACCGTGGCGAAATGGTATCCGTGCGCCTTCTTGTCCCTAAGGCTGCCGTAAACGGGGGCGGCTTAGAGTCTCGGATCTTTACTCCCGACCGCATCACCTCCTGGAGCACCACGGGCTTGGCGAAGAAACGTATGGATTTACTTTTAGCGGAGCGCCCCTCTCCTCACTCTGAAGCCACGGTTGTGATTCGCCAACCAAACGAGACTCAGTATCTTGAAAACGTCGCAAAAAAAGAGGCGAATGAAAATTTTTCAGCACGACTAAAGGCGGAGCGGGCCCAAATTCCAGCCGAAATGGCGATAGATGCCAGGCAGTTGGATATGGCATGGAGAGATTCGCTTTCCGAGATTCAAAAGAAGGCGTTTCTTGAAAACCTGCGGATTCAAGACAAAAAGATGGCGAGATTTTTGGGGTTAAAGGACCCGGCACAAACAACTGCACTTCAAGCCGCATTTGCGGAAAAGCCGACGCCGGATTTTCTCGTGGCACCCTTTACAATTGAAACCCTCCCGGGAAAAACGCTCACAATGACAAGGCGTCAGGATTCACGTAATGGCTGGTGGTACGAGGCAACCTACAAGGAGATTAAACCCGGAAACAAATTCGCAGTCTTTCCGATCACTGAGCCCAAGAACCTGAACGCGCTTCTACCCGGACTTCTTGCTGTTTCTAAGAAAATGGGCGCTTCAGGTTTTCGTTTGGGAGCATCGCCCTCAAACATATTCCGATCCGACCCCATGGCTGTTTACTTTGAGAGTTTGGAAGCTGCACAAAACTACGCCCGCGCCATCTCGCACTACCTTGCGGCCGAAAAGAAGGGCTCATCAACGGTGCCAGAAGGTATGGGCACTGCCGCTCCTTCGGTTGGAATCGGGATTGAAAGCCTAACTCACAGCCCGGCAGATCATGCACCCCATCTGAAAATGGTTGAAGAAGCGAAGATTCGCGCGGAGCTAAAATGCAAAGGCGTCACTAAGTGCATCTGTGAGGAGTTTGCGCGCATCGGTCTCAATTCAGAAACTTTGCGACCACTTCCTGCCGGACAATTCAGTTGTCAGTGATCTGATCCACGCTCAAAGATAATAGTGTAGCTGCAGCGTTACGTACTCACTCCAATCGAGCGGAAACGAGGGCAACTTCTGGCGCTGCCAAAGCAAGTTGAATTCAAAATGGGGTCGAGGAAAAAACTGAGTCCCGAAACCATACGCCCCAAACTGTGTGCGTGAATCCAGAAAATCCTGGCGAGCCGCCTCCTGCTCCACATAGAACACAAGTCCCTTCAGGGGTTCGTAATTGAGCTGATTCAGAGTCGAAAACCCATTCTTCGAGCGATCGCCATCGGAAGATCTTTTCTGAAGCATGAGCTCCGACATCAAAACGAGTTTAGGCGTGAAACCCAAAACCGCAAACGGGCCACCGACTTGTCGACTAAACGCAGTTTTCGTCCCAGCGTAGTAACTTAGCCCGACTTGGAAACGATCCCAGAAGGCCATCGCAGGCCGAACAGAAATTCCCTTTTCGGCATCCAACGCCGAATCATCAGGACGCCCCAGGTTTCCCGTCAAAAAGGTCGAAAACTGCTCACCCAACCACGCGGCCTCAACATTATAACTCTCACTGCCTTCGTCCCATCCCAAGTGACGCTGAATTGATGAGCGATGATCAGGAGCCATCAGTCCAAATGCCTGTTGAAACCTCCCGGCCCGAAAAGAGAGTTCGTCAGTAGGGCGGTAGTTGATATAGTGCCTGCGCGATTGAGCTTCCTTATTATAAAGACCAACCATCGCATCCGCGGTCCAAGGTCCCACCACTGCCGCCGCTTCAACGTCCGCCTGCATAAACAAGAATCGTCCGTTACGAACTTGGGGTGTATCTCGATAAATCCCGACGGATCTGACATCACCACCCAGGCGTAACCATCCGGGAGCAGGAACTGCGCCGTAGAGAAAAGCCCCTTCGTTTTCGCGTCCAGCGCTGCTCATAAGCGTTGTTGAAAGTTGTCTCCCATAGGGGGTCAAAACACCACTGCCGCTGGGACTCACGTGACAAGCAATACAATTCACGTAACCGTGCCGGACGAATTCAGTAAAAGCATGCGCGTTCGGCGCGACCGCCGCCAACAAGACGACCAAAAAAAAGTGAAACTGAAACTTTTCTCGCAACAACATCAGTGTGCTCCCGCCGCAGCGGCTACGGGCGCATCAAAATGCACGGTGACCGTGACGATCTCGGCAACAGTGATTCCGGCAAAGCTTGGAATCTCAATTTTAAAATCACTGAGCTTAAGCGGGAACTCTGCATCCACTACAAAGTTTTTTTCCTTCTCTACAAGCTCCGCGTCGCCTTCAACTCCATGCGTGACTCCATGAAAAGTCAAATCACCCTTAAAATGAACTTTGCCTTTAATTGGGGAAGAATCGGGAAGAGCAAGATCGGCGAACTTAAGTTCTGCTTGAGGAAACTTTGGAACTTCAAAATATTTTTCCTTCATGTGCTCTGTGCGCGTATCAATGCCTGTGTCGAGAGTAGCGAGATCAAATTTCACTGCACCTGCAGCCAAGGGTTTGCCACTTGCGCGACTGATCGTCACCACGCCCTCGGGAGCAACTCCCTTGCCACGAATGCGTAGAGCACTGGGTCTCCCAATAGCGAGGAACTCGACTGAGCCACTGGTTTTCTGAATCCTCACTTCAACCGGCGTGCCAGAAGGCACGCCTACGGGCGCGGCCACCTGGGCGGCAAAAGAACTCAAAGAAAAACCAAAAACCAAAACCGGGAAAATAGACTTAATCATTTTTTGCTCCATTCTTGATCCAAAGGTAGATGGCTAAAATTTCATCATCGCTCAACATCGGTGCAAGCGGTGGCATCGATCCGTCGCTGACGACTGTGTAGAGGTGACTTTTTTCAGGATCCCCGACCCGCACAGTCTCAAGAAGTGCGTGATGACTTGAGAAACTATCTTCGCCACCGCCTCCATGACATTGGGAACATTTGGGCAAGATGATGTGGTCTTGAATAGAAGTATAAGTCGCCTGCACGACAGACTCGGCACTAAGCTCTTGATTTTTGAGCGTATACCCACAGCCACATCCGAAAACCGCTAGCCCTAAAACGAAACCAAATAACGGCAAGTATTTGAAATTTAGCATCTTTCCCACCTTAGCTCCCTGCCATTTTAAATGGCAAGGGACTTTGAATATTTCTCACACCCAGGAGGTTGACAGCAGTAACTCACAGTGTTAAACGCACAGCAACAATGAAGCACTTACACACCTTTATAAGCCCAAAGGCCATGGCCCTTGGATTTGCTCTCAGCGCTCTCCTCTTGGAATCATCGCGGACCTATGCGTTTGAAACTGACCAGCTCTCGGAGAGAAACGTAAATCCGTTAGACTCAAGTGAGCGCATCAACAGCTACGCCAATAAATTTTTGGAAGAGTGCCGCGTTAAAACTAACGAAGACATTCAAGATGCCTGGTTTGACTGGAGCGACGAAAAGATTTCTGACAAATTTCGCAAATGCGTTTTTAAAGCCAATCCTTTTAGTTTTCACTACTTCGGGGCACGTGTCGAAGTCTGGATGAGAACCGATCTTGAAAATCACGGCTACGCTGTGGGCTCCGGGAGCGATAAGGAAAAAAACATTTACGGTGATTTTCGAAGCGCCTACCATTTTTTTCACCCCTGGCATCCAAGCCCTCTTGTGTTTGAGTTCGCTCGGTTAGTATCGGGCGAGCTTTCCTCCCCGACTTTTGTTTCGAAAGAAATCCGCTTTGGCGCAGACAAGTTGAGCCATCTTTTTCGTTTGGGCTATAAATACTGGGATAAGAGTGATCGGGGACTTAACGACGCTGATGCGATTCACTTCGGCACAAAAACAGAGCTAGGGATGCTGGGGCGCCGAGGAATTGGCGTTTTCTCCTACGCCGATCTCTCTGCTAACTACTCGGGCTACCTATTCTACAAAAACATGATCGCGTCCGTCGAAGACCCCGCTTGGCTGACACACACGTTTCACTACGGAATCGTTTGGAACATTGGAAAGAACCTTCCCCAAATTGAACTTATTCGTGCGTTCAACCTTGCGGATTACGCCACCCAGGACTGGGATGAGTACCTGAACCCATCGGTGTACGTTCCTTCGCTTCAACGATCCGTAACCCAGCACTTACAAGAGCATCGCCTCGAAATCTGCTCACAATTCAAAGATTGGAAATCTTCGAATGCCACGCCTTTGAAGCCGCTCAGAGAGAAGCCTCAGTACGTGGATCTTGCGATTGCGCCGCCGCAGGTTGATCCCTTTAAGGTAGAAGCGCTCTGCGAATAAGCGCATGACAAAAGTGCCGCCTCGCAAAGTTAAGAAACTAAAAAAAATCCGCGAAGGCGCGCTTTCCAGAAGCTGGGCTCTCGCTAAGGTTTCGATGGCCGCGGGAGCCAAGGCGGCGTCTCATGCCGTGGGCACAGTGTTCTCCACGGAGGCTGATCAGCCCGATCGCCTCAAAGCGCTGTTGATGTCTCAGGTTGATTTACTGACCCGCGAATTAGGGCAGCTCAAAGGCAGTGCGATGAAGGTCGGGCAGATGCTTTCGATGTACGGAGAGAAGTTTCTTCCACCCGAGGCAAATGCCTTACTCAAGTCTCTCCAGAGCCAGTCTCCTCCGCTCGAATGGGAAGCCATTGAAAAAGTATTGCGACGACAGCTCAGCATTAAGCAGCTTGCGCTTCTTGACGTTGACCCTGAGTCCATGGCAAGCGCTTCGCTTGGGCAAGTGCACCGCGCGCGGGTCAAGTCGAGCGGCAGATGGCTTGCCATGAAAATCCAATATCCGGGAGTGGATCAAGCGATCGAAGGCGATTTGAAGGCGTTGCGCTCGTTGTTGACGTTGGCTAAGTTGATTCCGCGAAATATTGCGACCGATGAACTGTTTAAAGAAGTTCGGCAGATGCTTCATCAGGAGGTGGATTATTCTCGTGAGCTTGAACTCACTCAGGAGTTCCGTGCGGCGCTGAAGGATGACCCCCGCTTCATTATTCCAGAGCCGTTTCCGGAATTTTCGAGCTCAAGAGTTTTGACGACAAGCTTTGAGGAAGGAATCGCTGTCGATAGCCCGGAGATATTGGCACTCCCCCAGGAACGACGAAATGCCATAGGAGCTCTCGCACTTGATCTGTATTTTAAAGAGATCTTCACCCTCAAAATGATGCAGACGGATCCGCACTTCGGAAATTACCGAATCCGCTTGGGCACGAACGGTGAGCCTGATCGGATGGTGCTCTTTGATTTTGGGGCCGTTAGAAAATTTCCACAGTCATTTTTAAAACCCTATTATGCGATGATTAAGGCCGCAGCTAACAAGGATAAAGAGGGCCTCCTGAAGGCGTCACGTCAGCTTGGATTTTTGGAAGAGGGAGATCCCGTAGAGCTTGATGAATATTTTGCTGAACTTGTTTTCTTGATCACCGAGCCTTTTAACGGCGAGTATGATTGGGGCGGTAGTGACTTACCTCAGCGCGTGGCGACCAAGGCTGGGCAGATGGCTTTGAAATTCAAACTCCGGGCTCCACCGCGAGAGATTTTGTTTTTGGATCGAAAAATGGGAGGAGTTTTTATTTTACTTTCGGTCCTTCAAGCACGTTTTGATGCGAGACCAGTGTTGGAGCCGTATCTGGTGTGATTTGGGGTCACTGTGAAATCCGGATATCGGGGTGGGGCCGACCACCAATAACTCTTTGCATTAGATTTATGCCAAGTTTCTACCGCTGTCCTAAAATCGGACAAAGTGAATGAAAACCAAACCAAGCAGTTCTCTTCGTGAGAGCCCTTGGTAACCACAAATCCAGGTTTTTTGTTTAAGTTTCTCTAGCGCGATCCGACGAGGATAACAGTACTGTTTGTTATCTTTCATTTGGATCACCTCCTTTCCTACCGGGAAAGGGGGTAGATCCTTCTACTCTGCTTGGTTTGGCGAAGGATGCAGAGCAAAATCAATACCACTTTAGAGACCCATTACTTCGAAAGGTAAAGGACCTAAATGTGATACAGTAGGCGCATGCTATCCATACACCAGGCACAGATTTGCGACATTCCAGCACTATACAATCATTTAAAACGGCACGACCTCGAGTCCGGAACCAGTGGCGATCTCATTTTCGCGCCCTTTGAAGAACCGTGGAGTCGCCTTGAAGATGATCTGCTCAAAGAGAAAAAAGAGAAATGGCAGAAACATATCACTGAGGTTGGCTGGGAGCGCTGTTGGGTTGCTTCAGACGAGCTGGGCATTTATGGTGAAATCAAATTAGTCCAGCAGCCGCCACTCCGCACTTCGCTTCATCGTGCCACCGTGATGATGGGAATTGAGCGCCCTTATCGTGCACTGGGTTTGGGCTCACAACTCATGAAGGCGGCTTTGGAATGGGCGAAAGAGCAGCCCTCTCTCGAATGGCTAGAGTTGGGTGTTTTCGCACATAATGAGCCAGCGATTCGGCTATACGAGAAATTCTGTTTCCAAGAGGTAGGACGTACTGTTGATCTTTTTCGTGTCCACGGTAACAAAATCGACGACATTCACATGACCCTGCAGCTTCCTTGAAAACTGAAGTACTGAAAGAATGTCCAATACTCACAAGAGATTTGGGGGAGATTTAGCGGGGTTATTTCCTGGTGGAACTAGTGGACCGAGGGGTCTTAACCTTGATGATGGCACGGTGGTCATTCAAATAATGACTCCCTTACAAACAAAGCGTGATTCCCTCATTAAAAAACAACCACGTTTGAAATTCTTTTTTCTCATTTGCCTTTGTGTGGGCTGATGACTTAAATTAAGAAAGTGGAGTCATTCTAATGATTATGAAAAAGCTCATCGGTCGTGAACGGATAATCTTTTTGTTTGGAGCAATAATAGCGTTCTTTCTCCATGATGCACAAACAAGATTACAGATTTCCTATAATACACTATTTTTAGTCCGAATTTATCTGTGGTCGGCAGTTCTTGTCATTCCTATAGGGGTTCTGTTTTTTTCCTAGTGTCGAGAGCGTATGGAAATGAGTTTGATTTTTGGATTTCTGTTGCCTATTTTCCTCTGATTGTTTCTTTTGTACTGCTTTTTAGCTGTGCGATAATGCTTATTAACGTAAAGTTTGACAGCTCTGTTTCTCGCTCGGTAAAGTCGCTAGTTGTTAAGCGGTATGGGTATCAGTACTCCCGGCACAATTATGGGCCGAAACAGTACCAAGTAGAAATTCAAAGCTGGTTACCCCAACGCGTTTTTGAAGTTTTCTTGGTAAAATACGCTATTTATAAGGATTTGAGACCTCAAGAAAGTTCGATCTCATTTTCGGTACATTTAGGGGCTCTTTCTTTGCCCTGGGTTGATAAAATTGCGGTGTCGGGGTCCCAGTAGCGCCAAATTTCACGTGATGACGATTCTTTTGTTTCGGCATTAAGCAGGAAACTTGAGGCCCCTATCAGAGGTTCATCAACCTAATACTAAAAAGCCGAATGACAGACACTTAAGCGCTTTAACGCCGACCCCACACAAACTGAAAGAACGCGAACAACCCCAGCCCCACATTTCTTGTGATTAAGTGCCAAGCTATCCTAATCTGCTGCGGCACTCTAAGCGAGTTTCAAGCCCACACTTGAAAAGTGTCTGAAGTCATCGTCGTTCGAAATCAGCTTTGCCTTGTGATCCAAGCATGTCTGGGCGATAAGGCAGTCCATGGTCCTCGCCTTAAGCCCTTTTTCTAGGAGGGTATTTCGCAAAAAGCCAACCCGCTCCCAATATTCATTCAAAATTTCAAGCCTAGGAAGCTGGATCAAATTCTGCTTGTCCTCTTTGCTCAGTGTCTTCGAGGCCAAAAGCTCGCAAAGCACTGGAGGCGACATGAATAGTATCTTCGCCTGAAGGGCTTCTCCAAGAATTTCGACTTCTCGCATTTTTCTGCCTTGGTAGAAATTGATCCAAGTCGAGGTGTCTGCAACAATCATCTTTCGTCCCGATCTTTTCGAGACGCCTTAAGATCAAGACCGATGCCCTTTGGGTATTTACCTTTGGCCCTGAGGAGACTGTCATAGACACTCTGAGCAGCAACCAATTCCAGACCCCGTCTTAACGTACGAGTTAAGCCCTCGCCTGTTGCCTCCATGGCTCTCTCCAGGAGTTCTTCGGGTAAGTTCGCAGTGATCTTTCGTTCAGCCTTCATACCATACAATATACCATATAGGTAAGCATTAGTCAATACGGCTTAATCGCGTAACTACCGCCGCTTCGAGCTCCCTTTTCCGCCCCTGCGGCCCCCCCGAAACGGCTGAAGCATCGTCTGCTGCAAACGCTTCTCCCGCGGATCCTTCGCCACGTGCAACTCACGCCCCGAGGCCGGATCAATTCCCGTCCAATACATCGCGCTCGCGAGCGCCATCGGCGAGGGAATAAATCCCTGCACCTGCTGCAACTTCCAATTCTCGCGCTTCACCCAATCATGAACAGATGCCATCTTCTCAGGCGTCGTCCCTGGAAAACCCGAAATAAAATACGGCACCAAAAACTGTTCCTTGCCCGCCTCGCGCGAGATCGTATCGAACTCGCGCCTGAACTGCTCAAACAACTCAAACCCCGGCTTCTTCATTAACCGCAACACTTCAGGATCCAGGTGCTCGGGAGCTACCTTAAGATGCCCCCCCACGTGGTGAGACAAAAGCTCCCGCATATACGCAGGACTCGTCAGCGCTAAATCGTAGCGCAAACCACTAGCCACAAAAACTTTGCGCACCCCTTTGACTTGCCGAGACTTCTGAAGCAACTCCACTTGCGGACCATGGTCAGTGATCAAATGAGGGCAGATCCCAGGGAAAACACACGACAATTTTCGACACTTGCTCTGAATCAGAGGGCTCTTGCACCGCAGCTTGTACATGTTCGCTGTGGGGCCACCCAAATCCGAAACAATGCCCTTGAATCCCTCGACCGCAGACAACCCACCTAACTCTTTCAAAACAGATTCTTCAGAACGAGACTGTACGACCCGCCCCTGGTGCAACGTGATGGCGCAAAACGAACAGCCGCCAAAACACCCTCTATTCACGGTCACTGAAAAGCGGATCATCTCAGCTGCCGGAATTTTTTCTTTATATTTAAAGTGAGGCTCTTTTGTAAACGGCAACTCATAAAGGCGATCCAGCGCTTCGGTTGAAAGCGGTAACGCCGGGGGATTCACAACCACGGCTTTGGAACCATGATACTGAATCAAAGTCTTTGCGTTAAAAGGATTAGACTCCAGCTCAATAAAATACGCAGCGCGTGCGAATTTTTTCTTACTCTCTCTCACTTCTTCATAAGACGGCAGCGTCAAGCGATGTTCAATCGTGCGCGCTTCGTCTTTAGTCCAAATCGCGGCAATTCCTCGCTCTTTTTTTAGAACCTCAAGCGCCCCGTGAGTTGCGCCTTCGCCCCCTAAGCGCCTGGCTTCTGACAACTCTTTGGCAATCCGAAGCGCCTGCTGCTCGCCCATCCCAAAAACAAACAAATCTGCCGAGCAATCCACAAGAAGCGAGGGCCGCACGCGATTCTGCCAATAATCATAATGCGCAAGCCTTCGAAGCGAAGCTTCGACGCCGCCAGCGATCACCGGCACGCCAGGAAAAGCTTTTCGCGCAAGATACGAATACGTCATTGTCGAATACTCAGGCCGATACCCCGCCCAGCCTCCGGGGGCATACATATCATCGGAGCGGGGCTTCTTGTTGGCAGTGTAAAGATTGATCATCGAATCAACCACCCCGGCACTGACGCCTACGAACAGTCTGGGCGTTCCCATGCTTCGAAAACACTCTAAGGATTCAATCTCAGTTGCCGCAGGTCGTGGAGCAGGCTTGGTCCCATGAAATCCCGGGAAAATAGGTTGTGCAAGTATGCCGACCTTGTAGCCTTCTTTCATCAGAACGCGCGCTAAAAGTGGAATCCCGAAACTCGGATGATCGACGTAGGCATCCCCGCTCACGAGCAGAATATCAAGTTCGTCCCACCCGCGAGCGTTCATCTCTTCGCGACAGGTCGGAACAAAGCGGGTTAAATCGGGATTGGCCATTATGTTTCCGTCATACCATTTTTGTCAGCTTAATCCGATAATATTCCCGGCCGAATCGAGGTCGATTTTATGAGCGGACGGCACCTTAGGCAGTCCAGGCATTGTCATAATACTCCCACAAATCATGACCACAAACTCCGCGCCAGCTGACAGCCTAACTTCGCGAACATCCACCGTGTGTCCTGAGGGCGCTCCGCGAAGATCCGGGTCAGTCGAAAAAGAATACTGGGTTTTGGCCACACAGACCGGAAACCCACCAAAACCTTCTTTTTGAAGGCGGGCGATCTCTTTTTTCACCGAAGAAGACGCGGTCACCTGCGAGGCGCCATACATTTTCTTGGCAATCGTCTCCATCTTCTCCCAAAGAGTGGCGGAGTCCTCATAAAGAAACCGAAAGTTCGTGGTGTTCTTTTCAATCGTTTCGACGACCGTGCGCGCAAGCTCTTCAGCCCCGGCACCGCCATCCGCCCAGTGAGTCGCTAGCACCACTGGCACCCCCTGAGAGGAGAACAGCTTTTGAACTTGGGCAATCTCGGCTTGTGTATCCTGGGTAAATCGATTAATCGCCACAACGCACGAAAGTCCAAAGTTCTCGCGCATATTGCGAACATGTCGATCGAGGTTGGTGAGACCTTTTTCGAGAGCTCCCAGATTTTCGTTGCCGAGATCTTTGAGATCCACGCCGCCATGAAACTTCAACGCGCGAATGGTTGCGACCACGACAACCATAGAGGGACGAAGCCCTGACTTTCGGCATTTGATATCCAAGAATTTCTCAGCCCCCAAATCTGCGCCGAACCCCGCTTCGGTCACAACATAATCGGCGAGTTTTAAGGCTGTCCGAGTTGCAATCACAGAGTTACACCCGTGCGCGATATTCGCAAATGGGCCACCATGTATGAGAGCGGGCGTATGCTCAAGGGTCTGCACAAGGTTGGGCTTCAAGGCGTCTTTTAGCAAGACGGCCATCGAACCATGGGCATTGAGTTCCCGCGCACGAATGGGCTTCTGAGCACGGCTATAACCGACAATGATATTCCCGAGCCGTTCTTTTAAGTCTGTCAGCGAGTTAGCGAGACAAAATATCGCCATCACTTCTGAGGCCACCACAATATCAAAGCCATCTTGCCTTGGAAACCCATTAGGTACCCCGCCCAGACCTACCGTCACTTCCCGAAGGGCGCGGTCATTCAGATCCACCACCCGACGCCAGGTAATCCGCCGAGTATCAAAAGCCAGTTCATTGCCATGATGGATGTGATTATCAATCAAAGCCGCCAACAAATTGTTAGCTAGGGCAATTGCCCCAAAATCTCCCGTAAAATGAAGGTTAATCTCCTCCATCGGAATGACTTGCGCAAAGCCCCCGCCGGTTGCGCCACCCTTCATCCCAAAGACGGGGCCTAGCGATGGTTCCCGCAGACAGATCATCGTCTTTTTTCCAATGCGCTTAAGGGCATCGCCCAAGCCAATGGTGGTCGTGGTTTTCCCCTCTCCTGCCGGCGTCGGACTAATCGCTGTCACCAAGATGAGCTTGCCATCGAGGCGAGTAGGCTGATTCAGGCTCCCCACGAACTCATACGAAAGCTTTGCCTTGGTATGGCCATACGGCTCTAATGCTTCTTCGGGAATGCCGATGGATTTTGCAATTTCAGTAATGCGCTTGGTTTTCGCCGCACGGGCGATATCGATATCTGTGAGCATGTGAACAGTGTAATACAAAGCCTGATCTTTTGCATTGCACATCCTTTAAGCCTCAAGGATACTAATGACAGATGACCCAAGATGACTCGCCTCGGAAACCACTCGATCCTCAAGGCAGTAAGTATAAAGGTATTGCCGGACTGTATGAATCCCTTTTGCGACGATTCAAAAGGCTGATGCATGCCCTTACGCTCTTGCCCCTTTATGCAATTGCGGCCCTTTGTCTTGGAATTTCAGCTGCCCCTGGGGTTGCGGTTTTCAGTTGGATAAACGAAGCCTTTGCCACCTCTACTCCATTTATTCGCTACGGCGCGATAGGGATCGGCATTGCCAGCGCATTTTTCGCCTTTGGTTTCACCCTCATTTTTGTCGCGCCCCTTCTGAACTTCGTTTTGCGAACCAGCCCTCGGCCCTTCCGCGGTCCGTATTACTCCGTGGATTTTCTGCGTTGGTACATTCACAACGGACTTACCTATTTGGTTAGATACACCATTCTAGATTTCATCACGCCAACCCCGTTTAACCTCATGTTCTATCGGATGATGGGAATGAAGATCGGGAAAGACGCCCAAATCAACTCCTCAAACATCTCTGATCCTGCACTCATCGAACTCGGTGATCGCGCCACCATTGGGGGCTCCGCAACCATCGTTGCCCACTATGGAGTCGGCGGGTTTCTCGTGATTTCGCCTGTCAAAATTGGCGCAGGCGCTACCTTAGGGCTTCGTGCGATTGTCATGGGCGGCGTCGAAATTGGCGAGAATGCAAAGATTCTGCCTAACTCGGTGGTACTCCCAAAAACGAAAATCCCTGCGGGCGAAACCTGGGGTGGCATCCCCGCCCGCAAGATTGAACTCCGAGATCTTAGGACTCAAGACTAACTCTCTTCGTCGTCCTCATCCACTTCCGCATAAGCTTCTTCGGCTTTTTCTGAAAGCGTGTCGAAGAGTTCCTTTTTATCAGGAAAAAAGGTTCTCGCATTCACGAGCAGCTCATCAATGCTCTCTTTCCTTCGATTGGACTCAATAGAACGCAAAATAACGATCTCATAGAGTCGGACATCTTTGACCTCCATCTTGATCAGGTCCATCCCCGCCTGGAGCGCACGGCCCGCATCATTCTTGATGTGCTGCAGTTCAAGTTCTGCGAGCCTGATCTCCTTCGTATCTTTCATTTCGGTAGGCAGCTTTTTATAAAGTGCTTCGGACTCTTCTTTAAGGCCGGAACTCAGAAGTGCAAAAAGAATCTCCTTCAAAATAGCAGGTTTACTTCGGGCCAGAGTCTCTGCTTTGCTCAGAGCATTGACACCGTCGCCGGTCTTACCTTCCTTCAGAAAATATTTTCCCGCCATCACCAATCCAGCCGCCACGGAGTTCTGCAGGATGGGATCTTTAACTTCTAAAGTGGAAAGCACATCATAATAGCCCAAGATGTCGTCGTACTTTTTATTGTGGACGCAGAGCAAAACGAACTGCGGAATCCGCTCCGGACTCACCGGAAATTCTTTGGATAACACCGCCGCCACTTCATAGGCTCGACTAAACTCTTTTTGCTCGAAAAGAATTTCAAATAAACCTGTCAGGCACTTAAAGTGTTTTGGGTCTTTCGCCAAGCCCGCCTCAAAACATCCTTTTGCAGACGCGGCATCCCCAACTTTTCGATGGCACATGCCCGCAAAATAGCATGCCAAAGAAGGAGAACTGTCGAGCGTCTGTGCCGCTTCAAAAATCTTAATCGCATCGGGAAACTTTCCCTCTGCCATCGAGATTTTCCCTTTTTCAAGGATCTGCTGGTATTTGCTGGGAGTGAGCTTGCCAGAAACAATTTCCACAAACTTGTCTTGAAGAGCCGCCATGTTGAAGGGGCGAATGACCAAGCCATCAAAATCCCCCTCCGCAACCTGAGAAGCGATAGAGGGCGAATTTTTTTCAGAGAGCAAAAGAAAAATAGTATCCAAGCTGCTTGGATTTCGTTCGCGCTGCAACTTCAAGAGCTCAACAGCCGTGTGACCCCCAAATTCATATTCAGAAACAATAATCTCAAAAACACTCTTTCCGACCTTATCCATCGCTTCGGCAAAGGATTCAGCAATATCAACATTGGAACTTTTGATCCCCAAAACGCCCAACATTTTGCGCGCAGCAACCCGACTCGAGGAGTTGGGATCCACGACAAGTCCTCGGCGGCTTTCCATAAAGTCCAAGAAAGATTTATTTTCCTTGGCGCGTGCATCAAACATCATGCCTCACTCCTTAATCATCTTGAAAATCTTGTTAACGCGCGCCTGGCGCCTCACAAAACTCGCGGTAAACTTGTGCCACTCACTTTCAGTATACTGAATAAATTCGACAGTAATCATTGTGGACTTTTTTCCAACATGTTCAAGGTCGATCACCTTGCCCGTCGCACGAAAGAAAATATCTTTCGATGTTGCAATCTCCAACAATAAGCTGTGTCCCAATGAGCATGACAACCGTGGAACCCGAAGGGTAACCTTCTTGTCAGCAAACTCAACAATTTCAACCTCGGCATTGGGTTCCAATTGGGTCTTGGTCGTGGTATTAGCAAAATGTACCGAATACCCGAGTTCCTGAAAATCCTCAGCCCTTAGTTTTATGACTGCCGTTGAGGGACTCATATTGTCTCTTATTCTCCGGCTAACTCGCCCAGGGAGCAAGCAAAACATGGACAAGCCACTTAAAGATTCCCCAGGACTTCAACAGACTTTCGCACCCCATAGCACTTGCTTTGGCTGCGGGCCCGCAAACTTAAAAGGTTTGCGCATTTCGAGCCATGTCGAGGGCGAAGAAGTCGTGGCCGTCTGGAAACCCCAAGCTCATCACGAAGCCTTTCCAGGCATGCTCAATGGGGGCATTATTGGCTCTCTTTTGGATTGCCATTCGAATTGGACAGCCGCTTACCATCTTATGAAAAAGGCGGGACTTGATACGCCCCCTTGTACCGTGACTGCGGAGTATGCGATCAAACTTCATCGACCAACTCCATCACAGGCGACGGTCCGGCTTTCCGCCAAGATTGTAGAATCACGAGAAGATCGTGCAACAGTAGAAGCAACCCTCTCTGCGGGCGGAAAAGTGTGTGCTACATGTCGAGGAACATTTGTCGCAGTGAAACCAGGACACCCCGCTTACCACCGCTGGTGAGCGCGCAGAAGTTTTCGAGCTTTCCTAAAATAGGTGTCAAATTTTTGATGCATCTTCTGCCATGGATTCGCCCATGAGAGACCGGGCAGCAGCAGTCCGTGACACAATGCCAGTACACCTTGAATATCCGTTCGGTGTACAAATTCGGGAGCAGGCCCGGACAACCCTCGCGAGTCAGGCCCGCCTTCGATGCTTTGATTATGATAGTTGCCAAGAGGCACCGAAATCCCTACACACGCAAACCCATAAGCCATCGCGCCAGAAGCCTCACAGGTGCCGCCATCCATGAGCTTCACCTGATGGGCGCCCGGCAAAACGGTGTTTGCAACTTCGCGAAAAACTCGAAGAGCGTCAGGATCAAAAACAGTCGAGCGATCCCCTAAACGCACAACGGGACCTTTCCCAATCACGGCTCCCGCAAGCGCGCGCGAAGTTTCAATGCTTACAACAATGAAGTTCCGCTTAGCCGCTTGAAGCCAACCCAACTGAAAATGCCCAATCGCACCAATGAGACCCACTTCTTCAGCGCGAGTCAGAATGCCTAAAAATGGAGGGCGATTCTTAAGTTTCGTCTTCCAAAGATCTAACGCCGTTGAAACAATCGTAAATACGCCGACCAGATCATCGGCCGCCTTCGTGTAGATGAGCTGACCTGTTTGCCAGACGGGTTTTCGAAAGGCAAAGCCGCCGAAAAAATCCGTGGCCTTAACCTTCTGATCATTTTTGAAAACGACCCCGGCTTTATCGATCGAAAGGTTGTGAATGTTTTTCACCTTCTTCGCAAACACGACATTCTGAAAAGTCCCGTACTCTACGGGCCCAGCCCCCGAGGAAAGCCAAACCTTTGAGCCGTTCAGGCGCCGCGTAGGAGAGCCGCCAAACCATTTTACTTCAAGCTTGCGCGGGGTTTTCCACTTGATGCCATGAAAACCGGGGTGATCCAGATGAGCCATGAAAATCCGCACCGGTTCGGAGGACTTCTTAGCTAAAAGCGCCCGATATTGCGAAGCAGAACTGACGCCGACAACGATGTTTCCAGAGGGGTCGTAAAAGTAGGGCACGCCGCCCTCCTTCAACACCCTTGAGATCAAACTCACCATCTGCCCTTCACGATACGGGGCTGAGGGGGTCGAGAGGATTTCCTTCAGAAGCTGGTCACGAAAGTCTTTCGACCTTTTTGACGATTTTTTTTGCAGCTTTTTAGGCATTTTTCTCCCACATCCGGTTTTGCTTGAGCAGATCAAAGACCTCTTTCAGAATGCCAACCACATTATCCAGGGTCTGTGAGTCAATCGACATAGCAGGCTGAAGTCTGAATTTTGGCTCGTAAGACATCGTCAGCAAGCCACGTTTCACGCACTCATCAAAAATCCAATGAGTCACTGTTTTGGAAATCGCTTCACGCGAAGTCTTGTCGCGAACAAATTCAACCGCCAAGAACAAACCCTCACCTCTGACTTCGCCGATAAACGGATACTCATCAACCATGGCCTGCAAGCGCTTCAGGAGATGCTCACCCATTTTGCGTGAGTTCTCGACCAGTCCTTCTTCATCAATGATTCGCAATGCCATCGCGCCCGCGGCGCTCACCAGGGGATTGCCGCCGTAACTTGAAGAAGAACCCGAAGGCTTCGCCCAAGGTTGCGCGTTTGCAATTTCGTCTCGGACGATGAGACCGCTGACAGGGACGCCGCCTCCGAATTGTTTTCCAATGGTGACCATATCGGGCTTCACGCCTGAGTGCTCGATGCCCCAGAATTTTCCGGTGCGACCAAAACCTGTGATCATTTCGTCTGCAATCATCAAGGCGCCAAATTCATCGGCCATGGAGCGTACGGCGCCCAGGAATTCTTTCGGGGGAATAATGTTTCCCGCTGATCCCTGCATCGGCTCCACAATAAACGCTGCAATTGCGCCTGACGTGTTGGCTTTGATCTGCTTACGGGCCAATTCGGCGCAACCGATTCCGCAAGTTGGGTAAGTCGCCTTTAGGGGACAACGATAGCAATAGGCATAAGGGGCAATGTGGGAACCCGGAACCATCGGTCCCAGCTTTTCTTTAAAGTCTGATCCCATGAGCGAGAGCACGCCCATTGTTTTACCATGAAAGCCGCCCCAAAAACTCACGAATTCGTATTTGCCAGTGTAACATTTGGCAAGTCTCAAAGCCGATTCAACCGCTTCGGCGCCGCCTGAATATAGCTGAGTACGAAAAACGCCAGGAGCGGGACGATGCTCAGCGATGCGCTCCAAAAGTTCCACACGAGGTTCAGAGGTAAAGCTGCCTACCGAAAGCTCCGCCACTTGATCTTGTAACGCCTTGACGTAGCGAGGGTGAGAGTGTCCAAGACCGTTCACTCCGATTCCTCCGATGACATCCAAAAAGGTGTTGCCGTCAACGTCCGTGAGTGCGCTGCCGCGTCCTTTTTTGACCACGATGCCTGCCATTTGCGCAAACCGCTGAAGCCCGGGTGCTACGACTTTGCTCTCGCGCTCAATGAGCGCCTTGCTCTTGGGACCTGGAATTGCGGTCTTGAGTTCTGGTTTCTGATTAACGGGTTGTCCGATTTTACGTTCTGTTTCACTCATAAATTTTACTCCTCTAATTGGCCTCTAGTTTTCTGAATCACTTGAAAACGTAATAGCGATGCAGGGGGAAATTAAAGAAAATCCCCACCGCAATCGACGCTCCCAACACTGAAATTGAATAATGAAGATGCCCAAACTCCGTAAGTCCATAAGTCGCCCCGGTATTCATCAAAAGGCTCGCACCCGAAATCAGCGAGTACCGAAGGGCCTGGCGGGCCCACCTCTGATGGAAGGCCGCAAAACTCCAATGCCGATTGAGCAAAAAATTCGTAAGCGCCCCAAGGGCAGCGCCCGACGCCGTTGCCGCAACGTACCAAACATGAAAGATCTCTACGAGTAAGAAAAGCAGGCCAAAATCCACCGCCGTCGCGACCGCAGAAGAAACCTGCGCGCGATTAAAGGACTGAAAAAAACTCGGGCGGTAAATACCAGTTGAATTCATTTGGAATTTCCACCCTTACCACTTTAGGAGCGTCGTTTCAATGAAGCTCCTATGGTCGGGCCAACAAGGGCAAAAAGAACCCCTGCAAAGACGAGTAAACTCGAAAAAATCGTCCTTGGGGTCACGATTTCTCCCTTCCAGGCCCATGCCAACAGACTGGCCACGACGGGTTGGAGATAAATAAACAGTGCGACCGAAGAGGGAGACGCTTTAGCCAGTGCCCAGTTATTTAAGAAATAAGTAAGCAGCGTTCCCCCGAGAATTGCAAACGCCATGGCAGCCCACAAACCGCTGGTGAGTTCAGGGGGTTGAAAATGAGCCCAATCAGGGAGCGCCAAAATCCCAAGCCCCACACTGCCATACATGAAAAGCCAGGAGGTCGTCCAGAACCGGTCATAGGTTTGAAGAAACTTTTTCCCGTAAGAAAGAAAAAAGGCGTAACTCAAGCAATTCAAGAGCGTTAAAAGGTCCCCTACAGCCGTCTTGTCGGACAGCGTGAAGGTCTCGATGTTTCGTAGCAGCAACACACCACTGAACGCGAAAACAAAGCCCACACCCTTGTAACGGGTGAACGGCTCCTGCCCTCGCAACGTCACCACGAGCAAGGTGAAGATGGGGATCATCGTGTTGAGAATCGCGCTATTGGTCGGAGTTGTGTAGTGAAGACCCACCAAAAAAGAAGCCTGGTTAATCACAGTTCCAAGGAGTGCCAACCCGATCAGAGGGACAAAAAACCGACGATCCATTGACGGATGCTTTCGCCGGGTCAAAAGTGCGATGCTCACCATCAGCACCGAAGAGATGATAATTCGCAGGCTGGCCCACAAAAGGGGCGGAAAGACTCCGACCACAATCTTCGAAACGACGTAATTCACCCCAAAAAGGATTTGAATGAGAATAAGGGCCGCAATAACTAAGGGTGAATTTTGAGTTCCCATGTGACTTCTTAAGAATAGTGGTAAACTCTAATTACCGAAAGGAAGATTTTGAATGAGAAGCTTTCTTCTTCTTTGCTTAGGCCTAATCACTTTTGCGACTCCACAGGCTTTTGCGAGTCCCCTAACACTCCCTCACTCCGTTATTTCTGATCTGCTATCAGAGTCTGTTCCTACCGCCTTTCCCCCTATCGACTTTCAGGCCGGAGATTTTGCCATTGAATGGGACAAATCCGCGCCCCAGGGCGTGCGTGCGTTTATCGAAAAACGAAGCATCCAATGGGTTCGTGTCAGTGAAATGCTGGTCCTGCCTCGGGCACGCCTCGCCGTTGAAGTCGATGGCGCCGAAAGCGGTCGCGCGCAAACCGGTGGCGGCACTCAATCGTTCGAGATTCAAGGAACGACCGGAAAAGCCTTCATCGCTGTGGCTCTCCTCTCGGGCCCAAAAAACCCGATCGATTTGAGCTGGACTCGTGCGGGCAAAAGGGAAACCGCTCGTGCGTTCATCAAATTCAAACCGCGAAGTGAGCTTAAGCCACCTTACCTGTTTTTGGACCATACATGCTCACGCTTCGGTGTGAGCGCTAAAGTTGCGCAGTTTCAGTCCGATCAATGGGTTTTCGTCAGTTGTCGTTTTGCCGAAATCGAATCGGAGCATCATCGCTCGCAGGGACTCGAACTTTTTGTCTTTTGGGATGGCGTAGGTGAAACGATTAACATCGGAGGCCAACCCACACCGCAGACCTCTGACTCCGAATGGACCCTCAGACTTCGCTCCGCTCCTGGCAGCATTCGGCTTGGTGCGGGACAAACCGATTTCACCCTCTCCTATTTTGCACAGGAGAATTGGCATCGCGGAAACATCGCGCTCGGCATTGGCCCTTACGCCTATTCATTTTCCGGAGCAGGACAGGACTTTTCGACCTGGACACTTTTTCCGACCGTCTACCTTTCCTACTTCATTACCGAATCCATGCGAATGGTAACCTTCGGTGCAAGTCACGCCAGCTCGCGCGGCAATACGGATCTCGGAGTTTATCTGAGTACTGAATACGGCAAAATTCTCGACAAACGCGTCACAATCAATCTGATGTTGGGTGGCCACCTCATTGGTTTCAAATCCGAGGGCCAATATTATCTGCGCGTCGGAGCACCCCAAGGCATGGAAGTCGTCGTATCCGATGTTTTTGGCGCTGGCCACAATCTGATGTTGGGCGGTTTCATTTATCCCATGATCTCTGGAAAATCCTATACGAATGTCTGGCTTCGTTGGGGCACTTCGCAACTTTTCGGAGAGTTCAACTACATTGCCTGGGATGAAAAGGTTTACGAAAACCCATTCGCCTCACATAGCGTGGGGTTAACGATAGGGTTTCCGCTGAGTTTTGCGAAGTTTCTGTAGAGGGACTCGAATGTTTAAAATATCCAATAATTTCGCGCCCTTCAAGTCTTGAACCGATTTTGATCAAGGCTTGAAAACACTGCAGCTGTGCGCTATACTAAACCTATGATTACCCAATCTTGGCTCCATTCATCTGATTGGGCTAAATCGGATCCGCATTTAAAGAAATATCACGCACAATCCTTTAAGCGAGCTAGCCTCCCACTCGATCCCGCACCGGGAATTCATACTTTGCTTGGTCCCAGACGAATCGGAAAATCAACTCAGTTTAAACTTTGGATCCAGGAACTCCTCACTTCCCGGCGTATTGCAGGCGAGAAAATCGTCTACTTGGACGCCGAGCGTTTCGAAAACTGGAAAGAACTCTATCAGACAATTGCGCCTTTTGAAAAATGCGTTCTCTTTATCGATGAAGTAACGGCACCAAAAGACTGGGAGCGCGCCCTAAAGATTTTTGCCGACGAAGGAAAAATAGAAACCACCTGCATTTGGATAACGGGTTCGAATGCATTTGCGTTGAAAAACTCAGGCGAGAGGCTTCCAGGACGCAGAGGAAAGGGGCTCATACTGAGAGACGCAGAACTGCTCCCTCTCACATTCAAAGAGTTTCATCACGTCATGACCGTCAATACCCCACCGTCATCTGCTACTCAATCCTTTGAGAAGTTTTTAAGATGGGGTGGCTATCCGGCCTCCGTTTCTGAATGCCTGGACCACGAATCATGCTCGACCGATTGGCTTCAAGAATTGTTGGATGTCGTCTTGGGTGAAGCGAGTCGCATGCATCGCTCCCCTCGCCTCACGGCAGCCTTAAGTGAACGAATTTGGATTAATCTCACACAAAGAACGAGCTATCACGCGATTTCAAAAATGATTGATGCAGGTTCACACCCCATTATTCGTCAATATATCGAAATTCTAGAAGGCTGTTACACCTTGATCACAGCCGAGCGATTCAATCCAAAGACCAAAGGCGGAGTCCTAAAAAAGGAAAAAAAATTCTACTTCTTGGACCCCCTTGTGATGCACGCCCTTGTTTCTTATGCCCAACAAGGGCGCCTGGACCCGGATTGGCTTAAAACCCAGATTGAAGAGCCGAGCAAGAAGGGGTTACTCATTGAGAACGTCGTAGCCTCAGAGCTTCGAAAAAAGAATTTTGTGTTTTATTACGATGAGGCCTATGGAGGAGAAATTGATTTTGTCCTCCCCTTTCAACCCGAACTCCCTGCCATCGAAGTAAAGCTCAGCATGCCCTCACTGAGCGAAATTCGGCCAATGACGGCATACCCCAAGGGGGAAGTCTGGGTCTATCGTTGGATGAATCCAACCTCGAAGGACGGCGAGAGAATAACTAAGATTGGCGAAACAAAGGTGTGCTCACTTGTGGATCGTTTGTTGGAGTTATAGGTCAAAGAATCAGGTGCACTTACCCCACAATGCACTTTATCTAGTACACATTTATCACCGTTAAGTTTCGGATAAGAAGTTCAAATCGGCACAACTCTGCAACTTTCTTGAATTCGAAACGTATTCTGCTGCATGGCACGTGCGTTGCTTTAACACTGAACAAGTAAAGCGCTGCTTGGTTAAAAAAACACCCCAAACAAACACGGAGTAAATTAATGAAAAAATACGGAACTATTTATCTCGAAATTATTACCCTCACCCTCATTGCCCTTGCGCTTCCCACTGCCTGTGGCCAGCCCTTAGGCGGAAGTTCTGGAACAAATCCCACAGGCGCCGATGCAAGTACGGTCAATTTCGGCCTACTTGCTCAAAACGTATTACAATCCAAGTGTACCACTTGCCACTCAGGGACTGGAGCTTCAGCAGGAGTTGATCTATCATCCTACGAGAGCACCATGAAAACCGGGTCAGTCGTCGCGTATTACCCGGAGAAAAGCAGTCTCTATACCTCGACAAACTCAGGCTCGATGCAGCGAGGAGGCAGTCCGCTTTCGAAAACCGAAATCCAATACATTTACAATTGGATCAAGGCCGGAGCGCCAAAAGATGCCCTCGCTTCAAACGCATCTCCAGAAGGCACGACCTCAACGAGCTCCCCTCAGACCGCTCCCAGTGTAGGTTCTGAACCTACAGGGCTTCCCGTTTGTAAAGTCGACTCAAATTCGAAAACCAAACCCCGCGATAGAAATAGAGGGAAGGGCGAGGACAGCGACAATGACGACGAGGACAAGAATGATTTAGTCGAAACTGGAGTCACTCCAAACTGTGTACCTTCACCACTCCCGGCTCCAAGCCCGACAGCATTACCAAGCCCCACCCCAGTCCCAACACCAACACCAACGCCGACTCCTACACCAACGGCCGCCGCGACCTTCACCCAAGTGTTCAGCACCATCGTGAAACCAAAATGCGCCACCTGTCACACGGGTTCCGGCTCTCCAATGGGTTATGATTTATCTTCTTACGCCCAAGTCATGGCAACGGGGAGTGTCGTAGCCGGCAGTGCGAGCGGAAGCCGTCTCTACACCTCGACGTCATCGGGCTCAATGCCTCCTTCAGGCACAAAACTCTCGGCCACTGAACTCAAGCTGATTTCGGATTGGATCAACAGTGGCGCAGCCAATAACTAAACCAAACAACAAAATGGAGAAATCAATAATGCAGAATCAGAAAATAGATTGGATCACGAAACTCACCTTCACTTTATGGATAGCGGGAAGCTTCACCTCGAGCCTCGCTGCCCTTCCTCAGAAACAAAGTTGGAATCTCGATCCCACCAAAGACGAGGGAAAAGTTGAGTTTGTCGCAATCGGCAAACCCAGCCTGCTTAAGATTCACGGCGTTGGCGCAGCCCCTAAAGGAAACTTCGCCATCCAAGGATCTTCTGTCTCGGGCCGCGTCGAATTCGCCTTGCAAACCCTCGATTCAGGAATCGAAATGCGCGACAAGCACATGAAGGAGAAGTACTTGGAACTTGAAAAGTTTCCGGTCGCGACGCTTGAAATCAAAAACCTCATTTTGCCGCGGCCCGCACCTGAGGGAGATTTCGCAATGGAAGGGGTCGCTTTTGAAGGTCCTTTGACACTGCATGGATTAACAAAACCTGTAAAAGGAACAGCCAAGATTGCCCGCGCGGGCGGCCAAATGTTAGTTGAAGCGGAGTTCGGTTTAAAAATTACGGACTTCGCAATACCCATCCCGAACTTTGCCGGCATTGCGATAGCCGATGAGGTGAAAATTCATGTGGAATCAAAAGCAAGCAAGGTGGCTTCAAAATGAACTGACCTCCACCCTAGTCATCGCCCTAACCATCACTCTCGGAGTGGCCACCCATCCCTCCGAGAGTTTTGCTTTTCCCGAAATGGTCAGACATGGCTATCAAAACTGCACGGCTTGCCACATCAGCACGAATGGCGGAGGCATCCTCACTCAATATGGCCGAGCTTTGTCTCGCGAAGTGATGAGCAGCTGGGGACAAGAGGGAGAAGAAAATTTCCTCTATGGCGCAATTCCCCCTGTTAACTGGCTGGCACTTGGCGGTGATGTACAAACACTAAACATCACGCAACAAGACCGAGCTCCTCAGAGCCGTTTTATTCTGATGCACGCGGATCTTGAAGCTGCAGTGAACGTCGGCCAATTCACAGCAACCGGAACGCTGGGTTTGCTTGATAGCGCCATATTTCCAGAAGGCAATCATCTTATTAGCAGGCGCCACTATCTACGCTATCATCCAACAGACGAGCTCTTCTTTCGCGCCGGTCGCTTTAACCAAGCTTTTGGAATCAATACGGCCGAGCACGCGATGGTCACTAAACGAAGCTTAGGCTGGGACGAGGGATCGGAGTCCTATAATCTTGAAGGCTCGTGGATCGGTGAAAAGGTGAACGTTTACGTCACCGGCAACTTTGGCAGACTCGACTCACCAAAGTTGAATCGTGACGTCGGAGTGACTGGAAGTTTAGCCTACGCGGCCGCAGAGAAAATAAAAATAGGGAGCAGCTACTACTATGGAACTAACGATTTTGCTCGTCGAAATATTTTGGGTGGCTGGGGGATTGTTGGATTTACAAAAAAGATCGTTCTCCTGGGGGAATACGATCTTCAACGCTACTTCGCCGCCACAGCCATAGATCCGCAATGGGGATCAGTCGATTATCTCAAACTCGACGGCGAAGTCTTGCGTGGATTGCATGTCTTTGCCACCCAGGAATACGCACAACTGAACTTCCTTGATAGCAATACCCAAACTTATGTTTATGGCATCGGAACCCAATTCTTTCCGCGGCCCCATTTTGATTTTCAATTGGTTTTTCAAACGCGAGACAACGTCGGGACCGGTCTAGGGTTCAAGAACTGGGTGTTCTTCCTGCTTCATTATTATCTTTAAGCCTAACGGCTAGTGACAGCGATCGCACCCACCGATACTACCCACACCATGTTGATAATATCCTTTTTTCCATGGCTTGGAGTTCTGGTGGCAAAAGAGACAATCTCCCGCTTTCGCGTGCGAAAAATGATGTTCGCCCAATTTAGTAGGACGCTCTACCTCATGGCATTCCCCACAGTTACGTTTGGGAGCCGGATTGTGCCCGAAAACCGCGCCCGACCAATTTGGGGCGGCCTTCTTATGGCATCCGATGCAGTCTCCCGATCCAAAAGTCTCATGATCAAATCGCTTGACGACGCCGATCGGAGCTCCCGTGTTATGACAAGGAAAGCAAGACGCTTCGAGCGTGCCGCCGGCTGAATGCTGAAACTTCCAATTCGAAACGCCGGAGTTCTTGGACACATGACAAAGATTACAATCTTTGTCGCCAAAATGGCTCAAAACGGTAGGCTTAGGTGCTGAAGGATTAACGGTTGGGAAAATAGTTTTGTCTGGCCGTTTCTGCTCATGACAATTCGAACACGTTTTCAAAGTCGAATTTTGAGCAGGATGAGGACTCACGGCTTTCCAACTTTTCCCCACTTCCAAATGGCATCCCAGACAATCCACGCTGCCATAATGCGAAGATACGGGCCGGCGCGCCTCATGGCAGCTTGCACACTCCGAGAGGCCCCTGGGATGAACATAAACCGTGCGACTCCAAGGCTGATTAAATTGATGACAGCTCAGGCAATCCCCAGCCTTCTGATGCGAAAATCCATGTGTGACTGCAGGTGGGCGATTCGCTTCGTGGCATGGCAAACAAGATTGCACCGGTGCCGGATCATGTTTGAACACGCCCCCACTCCACACCTTGCTGTCCTGGTGACACTTGAAACAATCTCCGGCTCCGAAAACCTGATGAGTAAAGCGCCCGATCATCGCCTCAGGGCGTTTATCCGCATGACAAGGCAAACAGGATTTCAGGGAATTCTGATTTGCCGAGTGGGTGTAAACGAATTTGCCACCTTCAACCGTCCGAGACTCGTGACAAAGAATGCAATCATCCGCACCAAAGTGCCCGGGCTGCTTCTGCGTCACTTGCGGTCTATCGCGCTCATGACAGCCGTTACAATTTACGGGGACTGGATTGTTCTGGGGATGAGGTGAACTTGTCGACTGCGCCCAACTCCGAGTTGAGTCAAGGTGACAGCTTGCGCAGTCCTGCCCGGCAAAATGATCCGGCGATTTTCTGCGAGACTCATGGCACGGCAAGCAGGTCGCTATCGAGCGAAGTTCAAAATTCTTATGCGTAAAACGAAATCCGACATCCTGATTTTGACCCGCTTCATGGCAAGAAAAGCAATCTTGCTTACCGAAATGTTCGGGCTTCGGCCGATTGACCTCGTGACATAAAACGCAGGAACTCGGCAATGGCTTATGAGTGAAGTTCTGTAAGGCTTTCCAACTTGGCCCGATTCTGTGGCAAATCGCGCAGTCCGCGCTTTGCCCATGGGGAACACCCGCAACCGGCGCGGGGCGAAGGGTTTCGTGGCAACTTGAGCAAGACTGTTCCGCCACGATCGCATGAGAAAACTTCGCTACTTTTGATGCTTCATTTGTGACCGCAGGCTGTTCTAAAAAGTTACACCCCTGAGAAAATATCCCAGACAAAAAGAGCGCGACTAATGCGGCTGAAACCCAGATTTTCATTTAATCTCTTGAAAGCGCAGCGCACTCAAACCTTTGAGATCCACTTGGCTGGTGTAATAATAGAGCTTAATGAGACCATAGGTATCGGCGCAAAGGGCTTCATCCCAGTTTTTGATGCACTGATCTTCTTGCTCAGGAGTCGCATACTCAGGAGAGTCAAAAGCGCGTCTCACACTGAAACGCTCCTCGTTTGAGCAATCCTTTTCGGTTTTTGCATCGACCGTGTTTCCGTTGATCAAAAGAAAATCATCATCCTTACAGGCTCCCTCAGGAACCAGCAAATTGAACGCCGTTTCAAATCGCGCCATTCCCAATTCGACTCCGATAGCCGAATCCCCAGCGCCCAGATCTAAAATGTGAATTCCGTTATGAGACAAGAAACGAGCAGCGGCGCCGTAAATAAAGCCAATGGTGGCATTGATTCCTGTAAAATGTCCTGAAAAATCCCCGACCGTTTTGCCGTTAAGATGAGTGACGCTCATACTAAAATTACGAGTTTCTGTAAGAAAGCCGACACCGGTTCCAAACCCCGGGAGTCCGCGCATGTTAAAAGCGATTCGGTAATTCACGCCCACTTTCGGGCTTTCGCATTCCAAAAAAAACTGAAATTGATCAAAGGTGACGCCGCCAATTACGGCGGCACCACTGGATTGAATTCCTAAGCTGCCATGATCATAACTCCGGATTTTGCATGATTCGTAGGGAAGTATCCCTGGATGAGCTTTGCCCCACAGTGAACCCTTGATGGGAAGATACTCTTGAGGCTCGTCAGCAAAGACGTGAAAAGAGGTAAGACTCAGGAACAAAACTGATAGTAACTGTACAAATTCAGTCGAACGGTATTTCATACAGCGAGAGGCATACCCCTTCATGGCTGTGCGCGTCAAGCCAATTAAACCCTCCTGGATGAATCTGCACCCGTTGTTCAAATTTTGCTTTTCTGTTCTAATGACCGAGGAACAGATGAAAAACACGGATGGGAGCGCAAGCTTTGAAATTGATTAAGATTTTAACTAAGGTGGGTTTTATTCTCCCATTGCTTGTTCCCTCTGATTTAATCGCCCAAGAACTTTCGGCCCCCTTAGACGGCCCCCATAGCCCCTACACCGACTGGACCATAAAGGCCGCCACTCACTGGCCGCCACCCTGGCTCAGTTTCGCAAAAATCGAAGGCACCCCCGTTCAACTCGAGCTCATCGAGACCCAAGGCAATGAGTTCTACATCGGCGTACAGCAACTCATGTGGGTGAACGCTTCGCTCGAGAGCGTCGAGGCCGTTCTGGATAACTTCAAAGGCTACCAGGAGATTTTTCCAGATCTAGATGACGTTCACGTTGTATCGCGCGCCGGAAACACTTTTGTCACATTTTGGGAGCAGCATATTCCGGTCTTCTTTGTGCCCAATGTGAAATTTGAAATGAACTACGTCGTGGAAAAATCAAACCCCGATCGAACGATTTATCGCTACCAGCTTAAAAAAGGCGAGCATATCAAGAAGAACGACGGCCTGATTGTGATCGAACGAGACAAAGCGCCGGACGGAAAGGCGCTCACACGCTACAGCGAATTCGATTTTTATGACGCCGATTGGGGGCCCCTCAAGACCTTCGCGCCCGGCCGCATCTGGAAAGACAGCGTGGAGGGAATCTACGTTTCCGACTTGGCCGTAAAACTCAAAGCCGAAAACCCCACCTGGCCCAATAAAAAGGTCAAAGAAGAAAGCGCGAAGTTAATGGAGAAGAACCCGATAGACGCTGTGTTGAAAGTACGAAAGAAAGCGCCTTAGTCCTACTTATAATTCCGCTTCCCGTTCCCCAATACGAGCTGAAACGAATAGTCGCGCGCATTGGTTCCGTCCGAGGTTTTGAATTCAGAGGTAATATCCGTCCCCAAAAAGGTGTGCTCCGTCGTCTGAGGAACCCACGCCGAACAATTGTCACTGCCATTAAGGGTCTCTGCAAAAACGCCCCTATCCCCAAAGACCAGCGCCTCATGATCGCGCATCGAGATGTCCCCGAAAAGTCTGGACATCACCCAATCGCGTGAGCCTTGAAGAATGCCGATTCTGAAATCAGGATGTTTTGCACACACGCGAGGCACAACCCAAGACATGTTCCCCTCCCCGTGTTCGACTCTTCTTCCCACCTGCGAAAGTGCATCCGAAAAATCAGCCACGTATTGATCCGAAAACTTGTCCCAGAATTTAGGACCAAAATGAAGTCCCGGCGCATCGGCAATCATCACACGCTTTTGCCCCGCATGAGGAGGACCCAAGACATCCTTCACACTTTGAATGTGGTACATCAGGGCGATCGCCCCAGCAGAGACTCCGTAAAGCACCACTTCGCGAGAAGCCGGAAGGTCCATGATCTTCTGATCGACGATCAGCTGCAAACTTCGCTTCACCTGATCAATGCCCTGATGATGCACGGTCACACCAGGCGCATACTCCACCGTATGTTGCCCCAGGAAAACGTCGCCGGTGCAATAGGGAAAATAGGCGACTGAATAATCAAAGATGGGACTCTTGGTTTGATCCGTTGAGAGAATCCCTCCCGCTTGGTCCAGAGGGATAATCTCAAAAATATTTGTCAGCGGCGTGGGTCCCACGCAAGTCGCTGCACTCCAGCAGGCACCGCCACCCATGAAATAGAAGGCCACCTTCTCGCGGTTTCCTTTGCGAAAATACATCGAATAGGGCGCACCATCTCCACAGACTGCCCCGGGAACCGGGACCTTCTCCCATGAACCCGTCAAAGGACTCCCACCCGCATTCGCGGTGGCACCAAAGGAAAGCAGAAACAATACAGCACAGTAAAAAGATGATTTCATCGAAATCCCCTCCCTAGGAATTCAACTGCATGCCTTACTCGTTAAGGACCCCGACCAAGGAAGGTCCCCAAAGAGCGCAGAAAACTATTCACGAACTGCGTACGAATCAATATGAAAGCCAAACTCTTCGTTCTCGGAATCCGAACGCAAACTAATTTCCACCGTATCGCCTTCAATAGGACGACTCCAAACAGCGCCCTGATTGCGATTAAATGACTCGATAAATTTTTGATTTGCTCCACGAATAATCACGCCATCCATGCGCTCGGCGGTGACTAAGTTGCTAAAATGGACCTTGATAAACTTCGCCCCGGGATGTGTGATCTTCCAAGTCTGATTTGAAAGCGCAGGATAGGGATGGGGTGAATCTGCTTCGTAACTGACATGTTTCCAGCCATCAGGATCCGAAACAACAGGAGTCTGAATGTTCATCAACGCATTATAAAGATTCAGGCGTCCACCACTGGCGACCCGATCTTGTAAAACAAAACGGTGATCCACCGTCGCCATCAAACGTTCTTTGACTTCAAGCGCACTTAAGCCCTGCGCGCTCTTGAGCAAAGCGGCTGCGCCCGCAACATGGGGACACGCCATCGAAGTTCCACTCATGCTCTTGTATTGTCCGTCTTTAAAGTCGCTCCAAATATTCAGCCCCGGTGCCGCGAGATGAACGCTGGTTGGACCCCAACTTGTGAAAATCGTGACGTCATCATTGCTATCGGTTGCCGCCACCGAAATGATATTGGGAACCTGATAACTTGCAGGATACGTAGGTTCGGTATCATTGTTATTGTGATCGTTTCCTGCGGCCGCAACGTAAATGATTCCACGTTTGTTGGTTTCTTCGATCACTTCCAAGAACGCTTTTGAAAATCCGTCCCCGCCCCAGCTGTTGCTCATCACATCAGCCTTGTTGATCATGGCGTATTCGGTGGCGAGGATTCCGTTCTCTAACGTCCCGTCGCCGCCTGCGCCCAAAAATTTAACCGGCATAATTTTGACGTTTGGAGCAATCCCCATGATGCCCACGCCATTGTGAGCGCCAGCAATCACGCCCGCGCAATGCGTTCCATGGCCCATGTCATCGTTGGGATTTGCACTTTTGCTATAGAAGTTCCAACCGTGCTGATCGTCGATATAACCGTTGCCGTCGTTATCAATTCCGTCAGCACCGCTAGCCCCCCCTGTCGGAATTTCGCCAGGGTTTGTCCAAATATTATTCACAAGATCAGGGTGGGTAAGATCCACGCCCGTGTCAATGACTGCGACCACGACGTTATCTCGGCCCTTTGAAATATCCCACGCGCGTTGCGCTTCAATGGACTTCAAGCCCCACTGTTTATCAAAAAGCGGGTCAGGAGCTGTTTCCAAGGCATTTCCCAATGCGTGGTAGATAAAGTTAGGTTCAATGTATTCAATGAGACCACTTTTCTCGTACTGGGCAATCGTATTGCTCAAGGCCATTCCCGTGCGAAGTGCCTCGGGCAGACGAATCACTTGAAACTGTTTAAAAACGCGAAAATCCGAGCGCGCCTCAACTCCAAGTTGAGTATGGAGTGTGCGCAGCGCCGCAAGGTGTAACCCTTTTGTCTGCTTGAGTCGAACCACATATTCGCCTGGAACAGCCTCAGGGGCCTTATGCAAAGCGCGACGGTTTTGAGAGACCAACCCCAAAGACGACACCAAAATAATTGAAAATAGCCCGAAAAGGACGACGCGCTTGCGAAAAGTAGATTTCATAACCCCTCCTTGAGTTTATGTCCCATGCACAGATTGAACCTATTCTTGCATCGATATGGGGCTTTGAAAAGCCCTACTAGGCAAAAAACTCCAATATCCGCCATTATCCACAAGTAGAATGTCACTAGCCGCGGACTAATCTTTCAAGATACAATCATGAGATACAGGAAGTAGTGACTAGCAGTGGTGCATTAAGCGCCGCATTTAACTCCGCGGTTAACTCCATGGATGGGGGAGACTCATGAAATATCGTTTTGCTTTTCAACTTATGTTCTTCATTGCATCGGTCACCGCACCGGCGCTCGCATTTTTCACAATGCAAGGATGCAGTTCAAATCTACTGCCGGATCAAATCCCAAATTTGATACCTAAACCCGCAGATCCGCCTCCGGCGCGAATCGACAATCCTGATCCTACGTCCTCTCCTCTTATTATCGAACCCATCGCATCTCCCGATCCTCTCCCTACTTCTGAACCCATTGCAACACCGCTGCCTTCACCCTCTGGCCCTCAGTGCTCCACGCAGATTCTCGATTACGGACAAAAAGGGGTGCTCGCTACCGTTGCGCGCGGGACTTCATCGGATATCAAGATCCTCCCCGGGAGTTCTTGGATCGGCGTCGCCTATACAGACCCGGGAGCATTAAGCCTCAAATTTGCTTATGGCAAAGGCAGCGGTTTTCAAACCGAAGTCGTCTCAGGCGATGGCAATGCCCGCGATGTCAAACTGGGTTTCTTCACTTCGGGAAGACCCATCATTATATGGTCTCAAAATACGGCATCTGGCTCCTTCCTCAAGGCCGCCTTTCGAAACGCGCCCGTAGGTGAAGCGGGAGACTGGTCTGCAGCCGTTCTCGAAACATCATCTCTCTCCGCACTAGCCGATTCGAAGTACGCGGCCGTGGAACTTGCGATCAGCGCTCAAGATGACCTGCTCTTCTCGTTTGTCTCAAACACCAAACAAGGTTGGCGGGCACGATTTGGCTCCTGCCTCGCGCCTTGCAAAGCGCCGCATGAGATCAACCTTATCGCCGCAATCCAAGACAAACCTTCGTTAGAACAAAGAAGTTCAGGCGCCGCATGGATCATCCCAAAAAGCGGAATCTCCTATCCCGCAATCACCTATTCGCTTGAGCACTCAACGGTGCTTTCGACCTGTACCGAAAGTCTCGAAAATTGTTTCAACACTCATGGCGACACCCAGGCTTGGCGACACCTCGAAGTTTCACCCGCCGCGAGTGTGACGAGCAACCTCTGGATGGAGCGCTCGAAAAAAATCGAACCCCTTCGAATTGCGATGAATAGCCCACAAGAAGGACTGCAAGTCGCGGAACTTGAGGCTCGCTGCGTGGACGATTCTTTCCAGGGCGCTCCATGTGCCATCAGGAAAAAGACGATCACCTCAGATCCCAAAATCGGAAACCGCTGGGTTAAAATATTGCGAGACGATAATAGCAAATTTCACCTCACAGCTAATGAAGGAAACAAGGGGATATCGTATTTCAATTCTTCCAAGAGGGACCTGACAAAAGCCTGGAACACACCGACGGAACTCGACTCTTCGGGATTCTCTGACCAAAGCCAAGGGGGAGCCGTTTTTGGTGAAGGCAAGAAAACGATCTTGATAAGCTACGGAATCAACGCCGCCCCCTACGACCTTAGACTCGGCGTGCTTGCAGATCCCAGCGCTCCCTCCGGCACAAAGCCCAGCCTTTCGAGTTACAGCGCGCGCGCGGTCGATCTGACAGGTGGAATGCAACTCTCCGCTCGCAACGCCCAACGAAAACTCATCAGCACCCATCTTTCCGAAACGGGAGCCATGGGCGTCGCGTACATCGATTATTCTTCGGGATCTGCTCGGCAGGGAAAGCTCAAATTTGCTTATCAAGATCCGGCTTCGAACTGGCAATCTTTCTCACCTCCGGTGAGCGTTAGCCCCCAACAACCGGTTCTGAAGTTTGATTCCCAGAATCATCCTTGGATTGGCTACTACGACTCTGGCGACAATCTGTTCCACCTTGCCACGCGCGCTCCTTTGGAGGCGCATGAAGAGACTTCGCCCTGGAGCGTTTTTGAATTTCCCTTCAGACCGGGCCCAGAAGCTCCACTTCCCGCATCCAATGAAACTGCCTTGGTTTTCGAATCCAGCACGGGCCACCCACTTCCGATGCTCATCGTGATTGATAATTCCACTGTGAGAGCTAAAACTCTTCGAGCTGCGCATCTGGATCCTCAGACAGGTAATTGGTCTTGGACTGGAGCCGCAGGAAAAATCAAAATTCTCAGCGATCGAGGAGCAACGCATCTGAGTGCCGATGTCGACCTCACTGGAAACATCGGAGTGAGTTACTATGACCTCGACACTCACCTGCTCATGTTTAGCTCTTACAATTCCAAATTAGACCAGTGGCGGGCGCCACGGGCAATCAGCGCAGTCTATCAAGGCGCCGGAGCCCACCTTCGCTTACATCCCGAGACTTTAGAACCCATGATCAGTTTCTATGATCGGGTTTCAGGCGAGCTTCTGTTTGGACATTGCAGAGCATCCCTTGAGGATTGCTCAACCGAAGCACCCTGGGAAATAACGGTTGTGGATTCGGCAAGTGGGATCGAAGGTATCCCTCGTGAGAGTGAGTCTTTGCTGGAAGCCTCTTTAGATTTTGACACACAGGGTTCCCCCCTCATCTTTTACCCCCGGGGCCAAGCGACCCAGGGCGCCCTGATGAAGGCGCGCCGAATAAGCCCTCAGAGTGGCAGCTTTGAACTCTCGACCGTTTTCGAGGGGCAAAATACGCAGCTAAGCGGCACGCCTCTCATGCATTTTGCCCTATCCGGATGGAACGTGGCCGCCGCCGCCCGCCCCTTCTTTGGCTTTGGTGCATTTTTCGTTGGACCCGGAAACTGGCTTTACGGTACACGATGTGGAGATGAATTTTGAAACATGGTTCAAAGACTTACATCCTGAAATCCCGATCCCTGGAGCGCAGGCCATCCTTCGACTCACCGCCGAAGATGCCACCATACCCTTCATTGCGCGCTATCGAAAAGAACAGACGGGCAACCTGGATGAAGTCGCCATCAAAAACGTCATCGAAGGCAAAGAGACTTATGACCAGGTCATCAAGCGACAAGCCTTTATTCTAGGGGAGATTGAGCACCAGGGAAAACTCACGGACGCGCTCAAAGAGAAGATCTCCACTACGTTCCGACTTGAGCTCTTGGAAGACCTTTATCTTCCGTACAAACAAAAGCGCAAATCCAAGGCGACACTTGCCAAAGAAGCGGGCATTGGACCTCTGGCGGATTGGATCTGGGATTGCGGCCACGGGACCCAGAAGCCTGAAGAAGGCCAAACTCTAGAGCTTTGGGCCTATACCTTTCATAACGATAAACTAGGATTTTTGGACGCTGCCGCAACCCTGGCGGGCGCGCAGGAGATCTTGATCGAACGCTTGACTGAAACCCAAGAGCTTCGCGAAGCCGTTCGGATCAAGTATTTCCGCAAGGGCTTCATCGTCACCACCAAGGGGTCAGGGGCAAAACCTGCCAGCAAGTTTGAAAACTATTTTTCGTATCGTGAAGCCGCTCACTCTCTGAAGCGGCCTGAGAACTCGCATCGCTATCTCGCACTTCGCCGAGGCTGGATGGAAGAAGAGCTCTCTTTATCCATCGGGGGCGCGCACGAAGAAGAACCTTTTGATACCGACCTCCTCCAGTTATTTGAGAGTACCGCATGTACGGTGCACGACTCGGTCGGCGCTCAGCTTTTAGCAAAAGCCGCACGGCTTGCGCTCAAAGCCCACGTCATTCCAAGTATCGAAAACGAACTTCATAAAGCGCTTAAAGAGATCGCGGACCTTGCCGCCATTGAAGTCTTTTCCGAGAACGTCCGCAAACTGTTGCTCGCGGCCCCTTTCGGCGCGAAACCCGTACTGGGCGTGGACCCCGGAATTCGAACCGGCTGTAAACTCGCCATTGTTGATGAAACCGGTAAATACATCGCTAGCGCCGTAATCTATCTCCATACGGAAGCGGGCAAAGAAAAAGCTAAAACCGTTATCCCTGAAGTCATAAAAGTCGGAAAAATCTCGGCTGTAGCCGTCGGAAATGGAACTGCCGGCCGCGAGACGGAGCAGTTTTTTAGAGACGCCCTTAAAGCTGTCGACATTGATGTTCCAGTGGTCATGGTGAATGAAGCAGGCGCCAGCGTTTATAGCGCAAGCGATGTCGCACGCGAAGAGTTCCCGGAACTCGACGCGACGATTCGCGGCGCTATCTCGATTGCGCGTCGGCTACAAGATCCTTTGGCCGAGCTCGTAAAGATCGATCCCAAGAGCATCGGGGTTGGGCAATATCAACATGACCTCTCTCCTCCCGCCTTGAAGCGCAGTTTGGATTTTGTCGTCGACTCTTGCGTGAACCGAGTGGGCGTCGACATCAATACAGCCTCTCCCTACTTACTTTCCCACGTATCCGGAATTGGCGACGGACTGGCGCGTTCGATTGTTCAGCATCGCAACGAAAAAGGAATCTTCAAGAATCGGAACATGCTTCAAGAAGTCGCCCGCTTCTCGAAAAAGACATTCGAGCTTGCAGCGGGTTTTCTTCGCGTTCCTCAATCTGAGAATCCTCTGGATAATACGGGCATTCATCCCGAGCGCTACTCGCTCATTGAATCGCTAGCCGAGCGTCATAAAAAATCAATTCCCGACCTCTTGGGTCGCGGAATTGGCGTCCTTAAGTCCGACCCGCAGTTTCGCGCCGAAGCCGGTGAGTTCACATTTGATGATATTCTCAAAGAACTTGAGAAACCCGGACGCGATCCACGAGATTCGTTCGTGGTCTTCCAGTTTCGCGAAGACATCCATGAACTCAAAGATCTCACGCCTGGAATGATTTGCCCGGGCATTGTCACCAATGTCACAAATTTCGGCTCCTTTGTTGATATCGGTGTCCATCAAGACGGCCTCGTTCATGTTTCGCAAATGGGCGACCGAGGGAGTAAAAATCCTCTGAGTCCCGGAGAACACGTCCGGGTCAAAGTTCTTGAAGTTGATTTGGAGAAGAAGCAGATTTCGCTTTCAATGCGTCAGACCGCTGAACATTCTCGCGCGCAAGCGCACGCGCGTGCCGATACGCGTGGGAGTACTCGTGCGGATACGCACGTGCGCAACGAGCGCTCGCCCAGAACTGCGGCAGCCCCCAGAATTTCGCCTCCCGCTCCCCGGCTCGCGATGCCGGCTGCCCAGGTGCAACCCTACAATGGACCGCCGATCAAGATTACACCAAGAAGTGAAATGAAAAACGATCGCCCTGCGCGCGGGCCGCGACCGGCCTTCACGAATAACGCGTTTGCTGCACTGGCCGCTTTAAAGAAAGATCTGAAAAAGTAAACGAGCGACAAGAGAAAACGCTCCCCCTCTTTCATAATTCCACGTAGCATCTTGGATTATGCAATCCTTGTTTAATAAAGTAAGCGAACCTCAGCATTTTTCAGAAATTTACCGGCTCTTTTGGAAACCCGTTCTTTACTTCGTGTCCAGGCGGGTCAGAGATATCGCGATCGCCGAAGAGCTGACGCAGGAGATCTTTCTCAAGGTTTTTCGCTTCAGCACTTCTTTTACGCACGGCAAGGCTTTCAAACCCTGGCTCTGGACGATCGCCCGCAACACGATTAACGACTGGAACCGGGGACGGAAAACTGAACCCGCCGCCCCTGCGCCAGTAGTCGCCAGCACTGAAGCCGCCTCTTCATTAGTGGTCGAGATTCCTTGTCATCGTCCCAATGCGGAAACGTTGCTTCTTGAACGTGAGAAAAAGACTAAACTGCATCAATGGATCTCCTCCTTGCGCGGGACCCAAAAACAGGTTCTCCTTTTGCGCCTCGTCCACCAGCTCTCCAATGAGGCCATAGCAGAACACATGGGTCTGAGCCTTTCGGCGGTAAAAAGCCTAATCCATCGGGCGATGCACACCAAAGGGGCCTCAATCATCCCCGTTGAAGTCCTTGACTAACCTCTAGTCACCCCACTAAGGAGTTGGCAAACCCAGTTCCTCTATAGGAGGTCAGTCAGAATTACTTAGTGTTTTCAATGCCTTATTTTTGGCCCGCCCCTTGCTTTACATAGGGGTATGGAAACACAAACGAGAAAAACAATAGGTGCATGGATTCTTATTTCTCTCCCGGTAACCTTGGCAAGCTTCTCGGCCGCAGCGGCCCCTGCAGTGGACACTGGCACCCCTCGCGAACATCGTGTTGCCCACGCCCGGGAACTTCTGGGCGGCACCTACAGCCGAAGCGTCGTACGCCAGTCGGAACGCCTTGAGAACGTCGAAACTTTTGTAGCGAAAGTGACCCAGCGGGCCCTTCGAGGCAAATGGGCTCGTTATGCTCCGGTGGTCGCGAAGACAATTTTAGAAGAAAGCGAAAACTACGGCTTTGATCCTATTTTCTTGATGGCCATGATTGAAAACGAAAGCAGCTTCCGTCCCGATATGCGTGGCGACGCGGGCGAAATCGGTCTCATGCAAATCTTGCCGAACACGGGAAAATGGATTTCTCAAAAAGCCCATCTCCCTTGGAATGGAAAGAAAACTCTCGAAGATCCTGTGGCCAACATCCGCCTTGGAGTCGCCTTCATCTCCATGCTTCGTGAACAGTTCGACTCTCACGGCAGACTCTACATGGCTGCCTACAACATGGGCGCCCGCAATGTTCATAAGGCATTGGGGAAAAAGATCATGCCCAAAGAATACCCCCGTCGCGTGATGCAACGCTACATTCGGTTCTACTCTGAACTGAGCATCGGCCAACCGGTTCTTACCCGATCCCGAACCCTGGCTTCAAACTAACCGTTATTCCAATAAGTTTTCTCTTGAAGATTTGTCCCCGACAAGCGAAGTCTTGAACCTCAATGTCAGAAAGTGCAAGCACGCATAAGCGCTCAACACTCGCAAAACTTTCCTTAGGCGCCTTGGGCGTCGTCTACGGCGACATTGGCACCTCGCCGCTTTATTCGATTAAAGAATGCTTTTCGCCCGCACATGGAATCCCGCTCACCTCTCAGCATGTCCTGGGGATTCTCTCGCTGATCTTCTGGTCACTCACTTTGGTCGTCTCGATCAAGTACCTCATTTTTATTTTGCGAGCAGACAACAGAGGAGAAGGTGGAATTCTGGCCCTCCTGGCGCTGCTGATCCCGAAACTCCAATATGGCAAAGGGAATTCCAGATCCTGGCTCGTGCTACTCGGACTTTTTGGCGCCGCCCTTTTGTATGGCGATGGAGTCATCACGCCCGCGATCTCAGTGCTCAGCGCGATTGAAGGACTGCAAGTGGCTACGCCGCGCTTTCAGCCTGTTGTGGTTCCGCTAACGATCGCAATTCTCGTTGGGCTTTTTTGGTTTCAAAAAAGAGGAACCACGAGCATTGGGAACGTTTTCGGCCCCATGATGATCGTTTGGTTTTTAACCATTGCCACAACAGGGGTCCCCTGGATTTTCAAACATCCGGAAATTCTACAGGCGATCTCTCCGCACTATGCTTTTTTGTTTCTCACGAGCCATGAGATTCATGGTTTCTTTGTTCTCAGTGCCGTCGTGTTGTGCATTACCGGAGGAGAAGCTCTCTATGCGGACATGGGGCATTTTGGAAAAGGCCCCATCCAGATGGGATGGTTTGGCATCGCTTTCCCGTGCCTGCTCTTGAACTATTTCGGACAGGGCGCATACATTCTCGCTTCGGGTGCTGAGGGAACGGTAAACCCCTTCTTCGGAATGGTCCCCTCCTGGGGCCTCTATCCCATGGTCGTCGTATCAACGATGGCGACTGTGATCGCCTCTCAAGCTTTGATTTCTGGAGCGTATTCTCTGACCCAGCAAGCGGTGCAATTGGGCTATCTTCCGCGCGTGGTCATCACGCACACCTCTCGAAGTACTGAGGGGCAAATCTACGTTCCCACCGTGAACACGCTCCTCATGCTCGCTTGCGTGAGCCTGGTCTTAGCATTTCAGGAGTCCAGTCGCCTTGCGGCCGCCTACGGAATCGCTGTGACCGGAACAATGGCCATCACCTCGTTGCTATTTTTCACGGTAGCGCGAAAGCTCTGGAACTGGCCTTTGCCTTTGGCGTTAGCTGTGGTGGGCATTTTTCTCGCCGTCGATTTGGCCTTTTTTTCTGCCAACATCATCAAGATTGTTGAAGGCGGATGGGTTCCTCTGGTTATCGCTATTTTGATTTTTTCATTGATGACGACTTGGAAATGGTGTCGCGAGGTTGTTTCTCAAACCCTCATGAAACTTGCCATTCCGATCTCTGAGTTTCTCAACACAATTGAGCAAAAGTGCATGACCCGAATCAAGGGAACAGCAGTCTTCATGACGCTTAACCGGGACATCGCTCCGTCGGTGTTACTGCTCCACTTCAAGCACAATCAGGTTTTACACGAGCGCGTGATCCTGCTTTCGATTCTAACGAAAAATGAACCCGAAGTTGACCCCAAGGATCGCGTCCGAATCACGGACTTAACTCAAGGCTTCGTCAAGGTGATCGCGCTTTATGGTTTTATGGAAACTCCCGATATCAGAGAAGTTCTTAAACTCTGCCAGACTTCGGGACTCGAAATTGACGAAGCAAATCTCAGCTACTATCTGGGCCGAGAAATTTTTCTAGCCGATGGTGATTCTGACATGCCCATGTGGCGCAAGAAACTCTTCATAGCGCTCTCCAAGAACGCACGATCTGCCACCGAGTTCTTCAGACTACCTCCCGATCAGGTCATTGAATTAGGATCCCAAATAAGCATTTAACGCGATAAGTCACGACCGAAATCCCCCTTTATTGCATTGTGCAGTACTTTTCACTATGCAAACGCCTGAACCTGGCATTGACTGTGGCGACTTTTAACAGTGCTTGGAGGGATTTATGTTTAGTTCCAAAATGCTCACCGTTCTCGGTTTTTTGGCTTTTTCAGCAACAATGAGCTTCGCAGGTGACACCCTTCACCTCCAGGTCGGCAAACGAAAGCTCCAGCCGTTTTCAGTCAACGGATTCTCCCTCTTTTCCCAACAGCAGTTCAACGTACAACCCAACATGAATTCGACGCTGAAAAAAACTTTTGTCGTTCAATTCAAGAATCGGGTAAGCGAAAATCAAAAGGACACGCTTCTCAAGCAAGGCATCGAAACCAAGCGCTATCTGCCTGATGATGCTTTAATCGTGCAAGGCACGGCGGATGCGGTGCTGCTTGCAGGAACCACGAACGCAGAGATTCACGGAATTTCTGTTTTTGAACCCGAATGGAAAATCAGTCGCGAACTTTCAAGCCCCCGCGCCCACGCAAGGCATGCCCAGCAGATATTGATTTCAACTTTAAACAAAGGTGAAGCCAAAGCTGTGGCCCGCGCGCTTAAGTCCTCAGCCGAAATTAGAGTTCTTTTTATAGGCTCGCAAGACTTAGTCGTTGAGTGCCACCTCGAGTCTCTGCAGAAGATCGCGCAACTTGATGAGGTCGAGTGGATTCAGAAACTCCCGGTCCTCGAGAGTTTGGATTTTAATCCCGAATTTACCTCAAAATTGGATGACCCCAATGCCAGTCCCAGTGGCGAAACACCTCCTCCTACTCCTCCTGAGTTAAACGGCTATGAATCCGGAACCAAAATCATGGGATTTGAAGCAGCCTGGGCCCGTGGTTTTCATGGCGAAGGCCAAACCGTCGGAATGGCTGACACCGGTGTCGACACTGGAAACCTCAGAGCCCTTCACCAAGATCTCGGCGGCGTGACTGCAGGCTTTGCGCTCGGCATGGGCGGCGATAGCTGGGAAGATCCTAATGCTCACGGCACCCACGTTTGCGGCTCCGTCATCGGATCAGGTCGCGCATCTGAAGGCCACATCCGCGGCGGAGCTTACGCTGCGTCGATGGTTGTTGAAGGCCTCTGGAGTCCGATTCTCAATAACCTCGCATTTGACCAAGATGCGAATAGACTTTTTGGAACGGCATTTAAGGCTGGCGTTCGCATTCACACCAACTCTTGGGGGAACCCTTCCAATCCCGGCGCCTATGATTCGCTCGCTTCACGCGTGGATGAATACCTCTGGAACAACCCCACAATGCTTGTGCTTTTTGCAGCAGGTAATGGCGGCCAAGACCTTAATAAAGATGGCCGAATTGATGAAGGCTCCATTCTTACGCCCGGAACTGCCAAAAACGTGCTGACCGTCGGCGCATCGGAAAACCTTTTTTCGGGCGGCGGAATCCAAGCTCCTCTTGGAAAACTCAAAGGAGGAATGGAAAAGTGGGGAGTGGCCCCACTGGTTACGGACCTCCTTTCGGACAACCCAGATGGTCTCGCCGCATTCAGCTCACGCGGTCCGACCTCCGATGGCCGCATCAAGCCAGAGATCGTCGCTCCCGGCACCAACATCGTAAGCACCCGCTCACACCACAAAGATGCCACGGCACTTTGGGGAATCTACAACGCTGAATACCTCTACTCAGGCGGGACATCAATGGCAACTCCTCTGACTGCCGGTGCAGCTGCGGTCGCAAGACAGTATCTCATGAGCAAGCGCAATCAGGGCGATCCCTCGGGCGCACTTGTCAAAGCGGCAATTTTACATACAGCTAAAGATCTTTATCCAGGCCAATACGGAACAGGTCCTACGCAGGAGCTCCCAAAACCTCGTCCCAATGTTCATGAAGGTTATGGCCGAGTCGATATGGATTTGATGACCAACCTCCCTGCCAACACTTCGATCATTGATGACAAGGCGGGGGCAGGACTTAACGAAGAGAAGTCGATTGCCTTCACACTTAAAACCGCTGGAGGAATTCGCGCCACCCTCGTCTACACCGATGCTCCCGGCGCCGCTTCTTCGAGTAAACTTCTGGTCAATGATTTGGATCTACAAATAACGGGTCCTACGAAAAAAATATCGAGCTTGGGCGATCACACGAACAACAACGAGATGATCGAAATGAAAAACCTCCAACCGGGAACCTACAAAGTTTCGGTGATGGGGATTAATATTCCACAAGGCAAGAACGGGAAACAACCCTACGCTTTGATCGTCAGCGAGACACACTAAGCTTCACAGCAAAGGAACGTCATGCTTGAAACAATCCTAAGTTCCTTTGCCGTCGTCGCACTAAGTGAGATGGGGGATAAGACCCAGCTCCTGGCGTTTTCACTTGTCGCACGCTTCAAGAAGCCCGTCCCCGTTTTAGCCGGGATTTTTGTCGCAACTATCTTGAATCATCTCCTCGCCGCGTCCGTCGGCTCATGGGTTGCAGCCCAGGTTACTCCGCGAACGATTGCATTCGTCCTCGCCGCCGTCTTTATCGCCTTCGGGTTCTGGACACTGAAACCCGACACCCTTGATGAGGACGAGAAAAAAGAAGGAAAATGGGGCGCGTTTGTCACCACGACGTTTTTATTTTTCTTGGTTGAGATGGGAGATAAAACTCAACTCGCGACAATCGCGCTCGCAGCACGCTATGGCAATATTCTGTGGGTCACTTTCGGCACAACTCTGGGCATGATGTTCTCAGATGGGATTGCGGTTTTCTTGGGCCACAAGTTTGCGCATCAAGCGCAGCATCCGTTGATTCGCTGGAGTGCCGCGATTCTGTTCTTTGGGTTTGGGGTAGCGTCGTTGGTGAGCGCGGTAAGGTAGCGCGACCCGAGGTCTCCCGGCTTGTAGCGGGGTAGGGCGTATGCATGGAACTTCTCAAAGAGCGAAGTTAGGTAGCTACCCTAGGGTATG
>CAIRTR010000131.1 GCA_903881565.1 Oligoflexia bacterium
CTCGGTCAAGATCATACCGTGTCTTGCGTGAATGGCACTGTAAATGCCTCAGGAAACAACGAGTTCGGACAGCTGGGCAATGGCACAAAAACGAATGCGAGTACCCCCGTTTCAGTGATACAATTAGAGTGATGGCGAAGAGGAGAGAGGTGAATATGAAAATAGGGTTTCGGTTGATAATGGAGAATCTAGTTTTCTTTAGTCTCATCGTAGGCCTTACAGGCGCCGGCTGCGCCAAAAACGGAGGCCTCGTCAACCAGCAAAAGGCCAATCAAGCGACCACCAACGAAAAGACGGATCCCAATGCCGGGACTCCAGGATCCGTTGGCAATACCGGCGGGGGCGCACTCCCTCTGGTAAAGATCACGAGTATCAGCCCTGAGTTTGGACCCGTCACGGGCGGCAGGGTAATCAAGATTTTGGGAGCCGATTTTAAAGTCGGAGTGAAAGTGACTCTCGATGGGGCTTCGTGTACCCGTGTGCGGTTTGTAACAAGCTCCGAAATTTATTGCATGACCCCCTCTCATGGGCTCGGAGTCGCGAAACTGCAGGTTTCAAATCCGGGTTATGAAGCTATAAGCACCGATGCTCTCCAAAGCGTTCAAGCGACGCTCGAAAATGCCTACACCTATGTCGTAGCCTCCAAAACATTAGGGGACGCTGCAGTTGTGACCGGAGGAACCGTGGGGTCCAAGGGCAATGGAATTCGCCTCGAAGCCACGGTCGGCGAACCCGGTGCAACACTTCCTAAAGATGCATCAGGACAAGGCATCCGCCTTCATCCAGGCGTTCAGGGCGTTTTGTACGAGAAAAAATAGACGCTATAAAACCGTTCGCGAGGCTTTCCTGCGATGCCTCAGCAATAAGAACGAGGGGAGGGCCACTACGGCGGCGATCACACAGGTCAATTCGCCGGCGACGGCGAGCGTGCCAAAGCTTACAAAACCCTTGTTGCTTGCGATCAGCAGCGAGCTGTAACCTGTGATGGTGGTAAAGCTGCAAAGCAGTACTGCGCCGCCCGTGCTGCGAATGACATTGAGGATGTTCCCTCCACCCTCTTCGCGGTAGCGTTGAAAAATATTGACGCCGTAGTCGACGCCGATCCCGAAGGTGATGGGGAGGGCAATAAAATTAAGGAAATTAATTTTGACCCAGAAACCAAGGATAATTCCGCCAAGCCAAATCACACCTAGAAGAAGCGAAAAAAGAACCAAACTGATTGTTTGCACGTTCCGAAAGAGAAAAATAATCAGCACGACTACCGCCAAAAAAGCAAACATCGTGGCGCGGGGGCCATCATGAGACACGGATCTGACCATGTCGGCCGCGATCGGAAGTGTTCCCGCTACTGGCGTCCCCGGTGCGACTGAATCCGCAACCTCTCGGAGCTGATCAATGAGTTGAATGAGGCGATCCCCTTCCCAGGTAACCCCGAGCAGGGGCGGCTCCACGAGGACAAGGTTTCCGATGGTTCCATTTTTTTCCGTAAATTTTGCGCGAACCAGTTCGGGGAGATCCTCCGTCCTCACTCTTTTGAAGGCGCCTTCTTGTAAGAAATCTTGCACGAGTTTCCGATCAGACTCCGGGAGGCGTGCCACAAATTTCGGGGGGAGGAGTTCACGAATTTCTTTTAGAATCTTGATCTTTAACTCTTGATCCTTAGGTATGAAGTCGTCCAAAGTCTGGACTGAGGCAAAAAGGCTTCTTTTTCCTTCGTTTTTGATTCTTTGCTCAATGATCGTGGCGATTTTCTGGGCGTCTTCTCGCGTTTTGGGAAGAAGAACAATGGGGGAGAGGTAGTGTTGAAAAATCTCGTCTTGATACTTTGAGAGGTACGCTGAGCCGTGCTCCAGACTCTCGCGGTTTCGAAGGCTCCCCAGGTTTGTCTCTAGAATATTTGGGCTGTATTTGTAAGCGCTGGCCAACGCGAGCAGGGTAAGGACCAAAGAGAGCCCCCAAATCACTCCGGGCCAACGTTCGACCATTCGGGCGAGTAAACCTGCAATGAAAGGACGAGGCGGTTTGCGGTTGGGGCGTGCCAACGTGTGAACGTTATCGAGCAAGGTTAGATAGGCGGGCATCAAGGTGAATGCGCTCACCCAACATAAGACCATCCCGATGAGGCCGATAATCCCAAACTGCCGAAACCCTCGAAAGTCCGTAAGCATGAGCGAGCCGTAAGAGAGACCCGCAGCCAGAGCGGCCGTCCAGGTCGAGGTCGCGGTGTGGCGCATGGAGAGTTGAATTGCGCGGGCGTTTCCTCGCCTTTTTCGCCGCTCCTCGAGATAGCGGGCCAGAAAAATAATGCCAAAATTGATGCCGTTTCCAATCACGATGCTACCGAGAAAAGCAGAGTTGGCATTGAGGTATCCTACAACAAAATAGGAAACCCCAAACGTCCAGAAGGTCCCCATGAACAGACTTAGAATCAAGGCGCTCGTTGCTCGTATGGCCCCGTAGTAGAGAATCATGGCGAGTGTCACGACGACGACCACGATCACGGTCGAGAGTTCCAGATCGGCAATCAGTGCTCCGTGCTCTTCAAAGGCGTCTTGTACACTTCCGGTGAACTTCACCTCGAGATCCGGGGAGTAGGACGTGGGTTTGAGATCAGCAATCGTCTGGTCAACAAAACTCTTAAATTCATGCGAGTGATCAATGTCTGACCCGCTCCCCGCCAGATAGACGAGAATCTCGCGCTTCGTTTCATCGGGGGTCGCGTAGAATCCTCCAGGAAAGCTCTCATAGAGCGACGTCTTTTTAGAATATTTCTGCTTGAGTGCTTGAAAATCGAGTTTGGGCTCCGGGAGTTCCTCTTCCTGAACGATGTTCAAGGGGTTGTAGAGTTCCTTTTCGTACTCAATGCGGTCACGGATGTAGTCTCGGACTTTGACAAGGTCCGTCGCATCCATAAAAAGGGCCTGTCGGGATTTGAAGAATTTGAGTTCTTTGTCAATCTTGTACTCGACGCTCGAGACCAGATTCTTGGGGCCCTTCTCAAGCCGTGAGGCCAAATCAACGACAAAACGTCTACTTTCTGAGGCATTTTTTGAGAAAATCAAAATGCCCAGGTTATCAATGGATTCAAGTCGCTGGGTGACTTCGGCGAGGTCGGTCACGCTGCGAGCGTTGGTCGGAAGGAGCTCCCGAAAATCGGTGCGAAGGTTCTTGTAGAGTTGAACCGAGTAGTAGGCACCCACAAAAGCCAGCGCAGTTCCTATGAACGCGACCCACCCTGCCCTACGGAGAACAAATCTTGAAAAGAATTGCACTTTCAGCTCCTGCTCGCCCTTGTTTTTGTGCGGTTTCTGGTCTTAACTATTTATATCGTGAGACTACTTAACTGGATAGCTTCTTTTATCAGAACCTTGGGTGATTTTACTCTTTTTGTTTTTGAAATTTTCCGGAGTAGCAAACATTTTTGGAGACGCAAAGGCCTCTTTCTCAAGCAATGCGAATTTATCGGGGTAGGTTCCCTGGGCGTAAATATCGTGGCATCCATGTTCCTGGGAGCCGTTTTGGGCTTTCAGCTCTATGTGACCTTTCACAAGTTTGGTGCTGAAGGGCTTCTGGGCGGAAGCATCGGGGTGAGCTTGTTTCGGGAGCTGGGTCCCGTGATGGCTGGGATCATGGTGACCGGGCGCGCAGGGGCGGCGATGGCTGCCGAGATTGCCAGTATGCGAATTTCTGAGCAGATTGACGCGCTTGAAGTGATGGCGGTCGATCCGATCGAGTACCTCGTTTTGCCTCGGGTGCTGGCGGGACTCGTGATGCTCCCCCTTCTTGGTATTTTCTTTAGTATTTTGGGTTCGATTTCGGGTTCGCTGATCGCTTGCGGTGTGATGGGGCTGGATCCCTCGATTTATTGGACCCAGTTTGCCAAGGTGATTGATTTTATCGAGATCGTTCATTGCGTGGTGAAGTCCGCCGCTTTTGGTCTTGTCTTAACTTCGGTTGGTTGTTTTTGTGGCTTTCGCGCACAGGGTGGGGCGCGGGCCGTCGGGTTTGCGACTCGGTCAAGTGTCGTGGCTTCGTGCCTGACCATCTTGCTGAGTGATTATGTTTTGACTTCGTTACTCCCATTCGGATTTGCAACACTAAAGGTGCTCTAAAATATGAACATTGGATTTTCCAGTCTTGCGACGCAGTTTAAAGTAGGGATTTTCACGATATTGGGTTTGGTGGCGGTTGGGGCGATCACCGTTTATGTGAATGATAAGCCATTTTGGTGGCGGCCTTGTCAGCTGGTTCGCATCAGTGTTGAGGATGCGACTGGACTCAAGGAAAAGTCCCCGATTCGCTCTTTAGGGATCGACATTGGTTACCTTGAGAGCGTCGAGCTTAGCGAGAGTCGGGTTACTTTAGGAATTTGTATCACCGCTCCGGTTGAAGTTCTCCCGACGACCAAGGCTCATATTCGGGGAGAAGGATTCTTAGGCGATAAGTTCGTGGAGTTGAAGCCCGTCCGTTACTTGGGGCCGAAGAACGAATCTCTATCTCCGGATCCTACAGGCTCTCCTGCCGGGAAGAAGTCGTCTTTCAAATTGCGCAATTTGCGCGGTTTCGAACTCTTCACCTCGGCCTGGGCTGAGACAGAATCTCCTAAAACGCCTTCTCGCACGATAGCCGCGGACAATCCACCGTCGAGAGGTAGTAAAGAAATTCCGGTGGCCGAAGGTGGCCAGGATGTTCAGCAGCTGGTGAAACGTGTGGATACGTTGGTGAATGAGATCACAGGGCTGACCACGAATATCAAAGACGCGATCAATCCCGAAGAGCTTCGCCAAACGATGAGACAGCTCAATAAGACTCTTGAAAATGCCTCTAAAACGCTCGCACCTGAAGGGGGCTTGAATCAGACGGCACAGCGCACGCTTGCAAAATTGGAAGATTCGATTGAGCAGCTTCGTGATCAAATGACGAGAATCAATCGGGGCCAAGGATCGCTAGGTATGATTCTAAATGATCCCAGCTATGCCGAAGAGATCAAGCAGGCTTTGGTGAACGTGAACAAGTTGCTCTCCAAAGTGGGCGAAGTTCGTTTCGTGGTCGATGTTGGCGGCGAAATGTTTAGAGGGTATGATGGCCCGCGCGGTTGGGGCAGACTCCAGATATGGCCAAAGCCTAATCGTTATTACCTGCTTGGAATTTCGAAAGACCCGCGCGGGGTCGTGACGGAGGAGTCTTTTCAGCGAATCGACGTGGTGAATGGGGTCAGTACCCCTCATGATCGGGTTGAAAAACGAATTCAGAAAAAGGGGCTCCTTTTTACGGCGATGTTGGGTCGGATTTGGGAGAAGCGCTACGAAGCGGCCGTCGGCATATTTCATGATGATGCGGATTTGACGATGGCTTTGAATCTGGGACCATCGGGTGACGAGCAGCGTTTACGGATTTCTAATGATGTTTATGGAAGTGGCACGACCGTGGATGATCGTATTGCTGTTCAGTATCGTGTTTATTCGGGTCTCTATCTGCGCGCGGGTCTCGATTCGGTTCACACGGTCGATTCAAAATACCCCTATTTTGTAGGCGCAGGTGTAAGCTTTGATGATGAGGATATTAAGCTACTCTTTGCGCTTCGCTAACTTATGGCGGCACTAGGGAGTTGGATTGCAGTTACCGCGCTCGCTCTTAGTCCCTTTGGAAAGGTCGCAGACCTTCTTCAAGACAAGGCGAGCTGGAGTGCCACGTTAGATCGCGATCCCGTTGTTTTGGTTTATCGGCTTTCCCAGGCGGACGCAAAAGAGTGTGCCCCTTGGATTGAAGCGCTTGCTCATTTTCCCACCGGAGTTCAGGAGTCGGTTTCCTGGAGTAAAGGGATTCCTGATCCGATCGTTGTAAAAGGGGCGCTTACGAAAGTGCTTAAAGCGTGGGAGCCTTGGTCGGGTGATGACCTGGACTACATTCGCAATTGTAAGAATTTTCCCTGTGACATCAAGTTTGCCGAAGCCGAAACGAAGGCCATGGAAGCCACCCCGCGGGATGATCGGCGCGCTAAGTTTGAGGCTTTGGTTTCCGAGAGAGTGCAACGCTACTTTCGAACGGCGGAACGCAAGGAGTATGAATTCCCAGGAGATCCCTTGGATCCTTGGGAGGGTTTTGAAAAAATGGGCGCCAGTGGGCGGCCGAAGGTTCCGGATCCTCTGAATTCCATGACCTTATGGGCGAGACAACTTGATTTTGCGCCAGGTGAGATAAAGCGGGTCAGACAGATTTTGGATTGGCGACTGGCCGTATCACCATCGCGCGATCAGGCGGCGGTTTGGGTGCGGGACTTGTATACGAATCACTATTTTGATGGCTGGGGTGAACTTTTTCAGCTGAGTTGTGATCCCGCAAAATCCAAGGTGACTGTTCTGCAAGTCTTGTCGGTCGAACTGGATCTTTTGAAAAAGTCGGATCTCGTGTCTCGCATGATGCGAGGGAAGATGCGCAAAGCGATCGAAGAGAATGGGCAGATCTATTTGGCTCGAGAATTTGAACGGATAAAGACGGCTGCGCTCGGCGCGGCTATTAAGAACTAGCGTTAGAGCATAAAAGATTTTTCGCCATCCACTTATCTTTGCGAAGGTAGCCCATAACTTCTCAGATAGAGAAGTTATAGGGCTACCTTAGGGCAGGGTGGGGGCTTAACTTCGCTGTTTGAGAAGTTGTTGAGAGGGAGGCTCAGGCTACATCTGGCACTTTGGCCTTACCGTGGTTAGAGTCTAAGAATTTTGATTACTTCTCTTAAATCCGGTGTCTTGATCTGAATTGGAATTTCCCTGGCAAGAACGGGTTTCGGACAAAAGGCAATCCCGGTTCCCGCGGCCTTGAGCATCAAGAGATCATTGGAGCCGTCACCGATGGCTGCCGTTTGCTCGCGGGTCACGCCTAATTGATTCATAAGGGAGAGCAAGAGTTCGGCTTTTTTTTGCCCATTAATGATCGGCGCAAACACCCGTCCGGTTAAGTGCCCCTCATTAATTTCGAGTTCATTTGCGTAAGCGTAGTCAATACCAAGTTTTTTCTGCGCTTCGCGCGCGAAGTAGCCAAAGCCACCACTAATGATCGCAGTCTTTATCCCGTGCGCATGCAGGGCGCTTATGAGTTCTTCAGCACCGAGAGTCAGCGCGAGTCGCGCGTGTGCTCGCTCAAAAGCTGAAACGTCAAGACCTCGAAGCAGGTCGCAACGGCGCCGCAAACTTTCGTCAAACGAGAGTTTTCCCTCCATCGTGTCACGCGTGATGACGGAAACCTCGTCGAACTTGCCGTTCTCGCGCGCCAATTCATCGATGCCTTCACCTTGAATGAGGGTTGAGTCAAGATCAGTGACGAAGAGTTTGATCACATTCACGTTTTACTCCGCGTCGGCAACGCAGCGGAAGCCGAGATCCGACGTTGTTAAAGTGTTTTGAGAAGAGTCTAATCGGTATCGTCCAGCGGGTGCGCTATATGACCCTCCTGAAAAGATGCCATGCTCAGTGCCACCATTGTTGACAATAAACATATTTCCATGAAGCGAACTATAGCTGATCGTATCTGCCGTTGCGCCAAAAGCGACTGAATCAAAGCGATTCCCAACAAATGGAAGTCCCAGAGCAGGGTTAAAGAATTTATAATCGGATATAGAGATGTACATGCTTGGAGTCCAAGCGCCGACCGTATCCGTTGTGTCTGGGGTAATGTTGTATGGGGCGTATTTTACACTTCCGTAGACAGCATTGAATTTAATTCCCAGCATATCTGCATTGAGGGGATCCAGTGCGCTTGCGTGGCCAACGCAGCCCACAAGATTTCCGCCACATTCGCCAATCTGATCGGTGTTCCATTCAGAGACGTTCCCGACGAGATCTTGAGCACCGTAACGTGAAACACATGCCGACGTGAGGAGGCTTCCGGTTCTAAGTGACCTGACTTTGCTGGCGTTTGTTCCCGATATGGTTTCTGGATTCACGGGAGTCGCATTGTCTTCATAGATGAGGCCGTTTGCGACTGAGTTGCAATAATGAGTGTCTTTAAGATTTGTAGCGACTCCGCCCTCTCTAAAGGTAATGTCTGCATCGCTAAACTCCGGTGCCCAGGCACTCGCGATGACGGATTGGCGCCGAGAGGGGAGTTTGTACTTGGTTGAAGTATGAATCGAAGACTGCGATTGAAAGGCACCACAGGTGTTGGATGCCATGATTTGCCCATTGGGAGTGAGTGGTGGAAGCCCAGGTTTAAAGGAGACGACAAGTGGGATTTCCGTGGCGCCGTCGAGGGTTCCATCCCAATACTTCTTCCAAGCCGTATCATTATACTTGTAATAACAAGCCGTGGTTGAGCGATCATAATACACAGCGCCTTTTGTACCTAAACCAGCTGTTGGCGCTCCAATGCCAAGCAG
>CAIRTR010000132.1 GCA_903881565.1 Oligoflexia bacterium
CTCAAGATCGCCTCCGAAATCTGATCCAAGGCCACATCGCCTCTGCACTCGCTCAAAAAGGAGTCGCCTTCACCGCAGGGGAAAGTTGGATTTCGCTGGGGCTTGGGGTCACGTATACAATGAAAGATGTTCGAATCACCCCGCCCTCTGCCGATGAGCCGCTGATCATCGAGCGAGTTGAAGTTTCGCCCAAAATCAGCGCTCTTTTGTTCAAGAAAATTGCCGGATCCTTCTACCTTAAAGCAGGTGATGGGACACTCAGTGGAGAGTTTAATTCCAAAGGTGATCAACTCGATGGCAAGGTAAAACTCAAACACTTGGACCTAGGAAAAACGGGTGCACTCCTTATTTTAACAGGAATCAAAGGCGGTTTAGACGTCAGTGGCACTCTCGCCTTTGCTGGAAATCCCGACAATCCCTCTACTTTTTTGACTGACGTTGACCTTGATCTTTCCAAACTTGAAATCAGTCCTCAAAGTATCGCAGGTTTCAATCTTCCAAAGATCTCCGCGTCTGAGGGAAGAATCCAATTCACCTCTGCTGCGGGAAAAGGGATGATCAAGACCCTGAAAATTGGAAGCTCTGCCAAAAAGGATTCAGGTGACGACATCATTCTGTCGATGGACGGAGACTTATCACTGGGTCAAAACTGGGAATCGTCTCAAATTCATTCACGTGCAAAGCTACAGCTCTCTGCTGCGCTAACAAAATCCTTTATCCTAATCGACGCTTTCCTAGGCCCGGGAAAACAAACTGACGGCAGTTATCTTTTTGATCTCCAAGGCCCCCTCACTGCTCCCAATCCGGTTCCCGTAGCTCCTGGGGCCGCCAAGTAAAACTATGGACTTTGAAAAACACCTCGAAAACCAGCTCGAAAAACTTCTAAATAACGCTCCCTCAAATCTGGCTCAGGCGATGAGATACAGTCTCCTCGCCCCGGGAAAAAGAATCCGACCACGCCTTGTTCAAGCTTCAGCAAGGCTGCTGGCACTCAATGATCAGGCCGCGCTGCCGATCGCAGTGGCAATCGAGATGTTTCACTGCTTCACCCTCATTCATGACGATCTCCCGTGCATGGATGATGATGATTTTCGAAGGGGCAAACCCTCGAACCATAAAGTCTTCGGCGAAGCCATCGCCCTGCTTGCCGGGGACGCTCTCATGGCGCTGGCCGCAGAAGCTCTGCTTGATGCCCACGCATATGTTGCGCCAGAGTTTTTTTCAAAAGGAATGCGCCGTTTTCTTGAGGTGGCCGGACCCCGAGGGGTCATGGGAGGACAAGCCCAGGAAAGCCTCCTCCAAACTAACTCCCCGCTTGAAGAGCTGCGACTCATGCATCAGAAGAAAACAGGAGTTCTTTTTTCGGCATCGGTTTTGATTCCAAAAGATTTTGCAGGAATCTCAGACACTTCTTCCCACGGTGAGGCTCTCATTGCCTTTTCTGAGGCCCTGGGAGAAGCCTTTCAGGTCGCGGACGACCTCGAAGACCTTTTATCCACACCTTTTGAAGAGCTGAGAGATTCTCCGATTCATATTCTTCATTATCTTTCCGAAAAAGACGCCAAGGACCAAACCCTTCAGCGCTTGAACGCCGCTACTCAAAAGCTGCACGAACGCTTTGAGGAGCGTGCAAGTGAGCTATTGGCCATCAGCGAAGAAGTTCGAAAAAAATTATGAAAACCCGAGCAAAGATCCCGTTTCGAATTCTCTGGGTCACAGATCCTTGGGACCGCATGGACCAACCCCGGGACACCTCTTTAAGGCTTGCCGAGGAATCTCTGAACTTGGGACACGAAAATTATTGGTGCAATGGCAGATCCGTGTGTCTAATCGAAGGCCAAACCAAGCTTCAGGCCCAGAGAATTCTGAAAATAGAGCCCGCCAGAACCCGAGAATCTTTTCTCAGGGAACCCGCCCAAAGTTATTCTCCTGATTTTTTCTCCAGCATTCAATATCGCACGGATCCTCCTGTTGATTTGGCCTACTTGCATCCTCTGCAACTTCTGGTGCTAGGAATTCAAGGCAAGAAACGCGGTCCCGAAATCGTTAACCCTCCCGAAGTCATTTTCGCTCAATCAGAAAAACTATTTGCTCTGCCGCTAAAAAGCATTTTTCCCAAGAGCTGTGTTTCCTCGCAATGGGACACTCTTCGCGACTTTGGGCGAATTCAAGGAAAAACCGTACTTAAGCCCCTGCACCAGGCGCAAAGCAAAGGGGTATCGCTTTTGGAGTGGGCCCCCGAAACTGAAGGCGCCTGTCAACTCATTCTCGAAAGAGCGACGTCAGGCTTTACCTGCCCCGTTCTCCTGCAAGAATACTTAGCAGGAATTTCGGAAGGCGAACAGCGGCTTTGGTTTCTAGATGGAACCTTGATCGCAGTTGCAAGAAAGCTTCCGCTGGAAGGCGATTTTCGAGTGAATATTGACCGAGGGAGCGGACTCGTTGCAACAAAGCTAAATCCTCGAGAAAAAAAGGCCGTACCTCTGCTGTCAAAATTTCTCAAAACCCACAAAATCCGACTGGCTGCGATCGATCTTATAGAAGGATTCGTCACTGATTTCAACTTCACCAGTCCGGGCCTGATCACTCAAATGGAAAAGATCACCGGCGAAAATCTAGCCCGAAAAATAATGCAGCGACTGGAAAAACGAGCTCACTTCTGAGGGATTTCCAGGACATTTCGAGCAGGCCCTAACCCCGGGATCAGGTTGATACCAGGAATTAGCCCTATCTGATCGCGAAGTTCGCCAGGCAGGGTTCCCAGTTCATCCAGGACTTCCCCACCCACTCTCCAAACATCCCCAGGGGCGGTTGTGAACTTTTCCTTGAGACGACCTGGTAACTGGAGCCCTAGATCGATAACATTCGGATTGTGTTCTTCAGAATTCCACTCTTTAACCATAGGGCGAGGAAGTCCCGCATCTGAAAAATAGAATGGATCAGGAAAAAAACCCTGTTGCGGTGGCCGCTTCTCGGGAGGAATTAAATCAAACGCGCGCAGAAATCGTCCAATATCAATCCCCGCCGTATAGATAAAATTGCGATATTCGCGAGCCTTATCCACGCCCCAGCCAATATTAAAAAACCAAAGGTTGAGATCTAAGGCCCCTGTAAAATGGGTCCGATCTCCGAACCCTGCCGTCCGCGAACTCTCAAAGTAACTTCCAAAATGGAGATAGGCCTTGTAGTATTTAAAATCTGCGACGGTATAGGCAAGTCCTGCGCGTGGCTGAGCAGTCCATCGTGCACCCGCCGTTCTCCCATCATCAGTGAGTAATGCCGTACTATCCATCGAGCCCATAAAATACAGTCCCACAGCAGCTCTAAACGCTCGATTAGGCACCCATGCCGCGCCAAAGGCCACCCGCTGCGGAGTTTGAACTGGCTGAAAAAAATTCTCCACACCCCTACCGGGCTGATCAGCCGCCTCAAAGGACTGTCGGAGGGGTGAACTATAATTTACTCCGAGGAGCCAACGCTTGGGCAACTGAAGCATCGCTCCCAAGGAAAAACCCGCCGTATAAGCATCTTTTGTAAAGTGATTTGCGCCTGTTGCCACAGGCTCATCGGGAAAGCTCATCGATTCGCGCGCCTGACTCAAAACGACGGCGCCCCCCAGGGAGAGTCTATTATCGAAAAATGTTCGCGCAGCAGCCCAACGGTATTCCCAGATTTTAAGATTAAGATCAATCTGATCCCCGGCTAGGCTTCCAAAACGAAAACGATTCCCCTCTTCTTGAGGCGACCAAGCCGAAAATCCGAACCCCCATGGATAAGGCGTCGCCATCACCGAATAATTATTGGAGGAAACCATTGAAAGATAGGGCTGCACAAATCCATCTTGAATAATATTACCGGAGAATTGAATCCCATTGCTATCGGCCGCCATCGCAAGCCCCGCAGGATTATCGATTACACCAACGTAATTATCCGCAAGGCCCACCATCGCGCCGGCCATTCCAACTGTGCGGAGATCTCCCCGAACGGTGTTAGACCATCCCGCATAGCTCTGAGTTCTTTTTGTGTAGGGAAGAACGTCATCAGCCTTTAAGAAAGGCGAAAATAAGCTGAAAACCAAGGCAAATAAAAACACATTAAAGAGTTTAACCCAAGCGCGAGTGTCTGCGAGAACTAATTCTCAAAGCTGAAATAATTCTGAGATCGGCTGCCGCACCAAACACTGGACATCCCGAGCAAGCATCAAGAGCTCAGGATCATGTCTGAGCTCGCTGTGATTGACGAGCTTTTCTGGAGAAACCAAGGCTTCGGCCGCGTCTTCGTGCTGACTCACAGTTTCCTGCTTGAAGGTCTTGAGTTCCCCCTCTTTTCGCAGTTCACGAATCCGTTTCTTTGCGCCTTCGATAGAATAGCGTTCTTCATAGAGAAGATGCTTGATCATCAAGACCGTTTCGACATCTGTTTTACGATAAACGCGCTGCCCAGAGTTAGACTTCTCGGGCGCAATAATTGGGAACTCAGATTCCCAATAACGCAAAACATAGGGTTTTATCCCTAAGAGTTCAGCAACATCTCCGATCCGAAAAAAAAGCCGATCGGGGATCTGAACTTTATTCGTCGTCTCCATCATCGTCGTCATCTTTCTTTCCATGATGGAACGAATCTGGCTGAACGGGCTTGCCCTCAAGGCTTGCATTTACTTCAGCTCGCAAAACCTGAGAGGGCCTGAACGTCAGCACTCGACGTGCGCTGATTTCAATGCTTTCGCCTGTTTGTGGGTTTCGTCCTACTCGCGGGCGTTTCTCACGCACCACAAAGTTTCCGAAACCAGATATTTTTATTTTTTGACCCTGGGCCAAAGTGCCCTTGATGGTGTCAAAAACCATTTCTACAAGATCAGCGGCTTCCTTCTTGGAAAATCCAACTTTCTCGTAAAGCGCTTCAACGATATCCGCCTTGGTCATCGCCACGATTCGCTTCTCCTCCCTAAAAAGACATCACTCCAATTGACTACACATTTCCCTGCATATCTAACTTCTTAACTGAACCCCAAGTTCCTTTTTCCATGATTCTAGGATCTTGGCAGATGCCGCCTCAACCTCTGACTCCTGGAGGCTGCGCGCGTCTTCATAAAAGATAACCCTAACTGCGACGCTTGTCATCCCCTGAGCGACTTGTTTTCCACGATAAATGTCGAAAATCTTTGAGACCTTTGCCAAAGGCCTCCCGGCCTTCAAGGCGACCTGGGTCAATTTGTCTGCCGTCACCGCTTCGCCAACGAGCAAAGCAAAGTCTCGCTCCATCGTTGGAAACTGCGGCCAAGGCTTAAAAACAGGGCTTGCGGTCACTCCTCGCGATAGTTTTGCGATCATTCCCCAATCCAATTCGCCGATCCAGAGGGGGCCGCGCGCTTTGAGCGCCAAATTTTTGGCGGGATGAAGGAGACCGAAAATCCCGGCGCGATCTTTTCCAATCCACACTTCAGCAGCCTGCCCGGGATGAAAAAGGTGAAAAGCACCGTCAGAACCTTCGCTCACGGCCTGAATCCGCACGCCCTTCGTTCCAAGCCCCTGAAACAAGCGTTCTACGACCGCTTTGAGATCGAAAAAATCAATCTCGCCTAGGTCCTGCTGTAGTCCACTTGCGAATTTTGGCCCTGAAAGAAGAAAGGAAAGTTTCCAGTTTTCTTGAACGCCTGTTTCTAGTCCATTTTGTTCCGAAGCGACCGCGGTCTTGCCTGGCTGAAATGCAAACGTCGGACGAAGCTCAAATAATCGGATCGGCAACGTTTCTGAACCAAAATGATGGTGCCAGTTCCCTAAGGCGTTATGAACAAGCCCCGGAAGAAGCGAAGGAACCATGAATTCATGATCTTCGCTCAAGGGATTAATTACTTTTACGTCGGACGCGAACCCGAACTCTTCCAATCGCTTTTTGCCACAAAACGAAAAGTTCACGCACTCACATAATCCCTGCGCAGCCAAAAGATCTTTAGCAATCCCCTGAAGCTCAAAGCCCTGCCTGGAAGGAGAAACGCCAATCGAACGGGGTGACGATCCAAGATCCGGGATCGTCTCTTCGATCTTGTCGTACCCGAGGCTTCGGGCAATTTCTTCGGCGAGATCTTCTTTAATTCTCAAATCCAAACGATAGGACGGAGGACTAACATTCCAACCGTCTGCAGGTAAATGCTCAACGCGACACTCCAGCCCCTCAAGTATAGTCTTCGCTTCTTCGGGACTCACCTTCATGCCCAGGAACTTTTCAAACCACAGGGGGTCACACGCAATCTCAGGCTGCTTCTTCGAGATGCCTTGCACCTCTGGGATTTGCGCAATCTCTGCAGACACGACCTTTCCGCCCGCAAGCGACAGCACCAGCTCTGTAAACCGCTCCATCGCAGCCTTAAGGCCTTGGGGATCCACGCCGCGTTCAAAACGATGAGAGGCTTCAGTCTTCTTTAGATGAAGCGAAGACGCGCGCCTGACTGACACCGCATCGAACTCAGCACACTCTAAATAAACTTTTGACGTCGAATCAGAGACCTCTGAATTCCCGCCCCCCATCACGCCCGCTAATCCAATCGCGCGCTCAAGATCCCGCCCATCCGCAATCACAAGCTCTTCACCAGTAAGTTTCACCGAAGTGCCATCCAAAAGTGGAAGCTCATCGCCCGCGCGCGCCAGACGCACCCCAAGCTGGCCACCTTGAATCTTATCCGCATCGTAGGCATGGACCGGATGTCCAGTTTCCCAAAGCACAAGATTGCTCGCATCAACGACGTTATTGATAGAGCGCGCGCCAAGAGCCTCAAGGCGCTTCACCACCCATTGAGGTGAGGGTGCGACTTTAACTCCTTCAATGAAACACCCATAGAACTGAGGCGCTTTTTCACCGGCGTTCAGAGAAATCTTTATCGGAGCGTTTCCCAGCCCCTGAGCCTTACAGAAGCTATCCACAAGTGTGCGCTTCGCCTGAACTCCCAGGGCAGCAGCAACCTCGCGCGCGATCCCAAAGTGTCCCAGACAATCCGCTCGATTCGCCGTCAGCTTAAGCGTCAAAGTCGTATCATCACGTCCCAGGATCTTCGCCATAGGAACGCCAAGCGCCGTATCAGCGGGCAAAATCAGGAGTCCGTCAGCTTTTTCTTTCAAACAAAGTTCTTCTTCAGAACAAAGCATCCCATTTGAAACCACGCCTCGGATTTTACTCAGCTCAATTTTCAGACCATTGGGAAGTTTTGCCCCTATTTGTGCAAGCACCACTTTGTCGCCAGCCTTCATGTTCTGCGCGCCACAAACGATCTCCAGAGGATCACCTTGGCCCAAGCTCACTTTACATAAGCTCAAACGATCTGCCTGGGGGTGAGGGTTCTTTTCTATGATCTGAACGCTCACGACGTTTTCAAAGCCTGTGTCTTGCCGCTCAACAGCCTCGACTTCGAGTCCCCGACGAGTCAGAAGCTCTGCAAGCTTTTCCGCCCGCACAGCTGGAGTCGCCCCAAGCGTTGAAAGATCCACCAATTCGCTAAGCCAATTAAAGGAAATTTTCATAATTTTCTCAAAACTGGGACAAGAAACGAACGTCCCCGTCATACATCAATCGTAGATCCGGAATCTCGTGCAACAACATCGCAACCCGCTCAATGCCAATTCCAAAAGCAAACCCTGTGAGTCCCTCTCGCAAATAAGCATCGCCATATCCGACGGCCTCAAAAAGCCTAGGATGAACCATGCCCGCACCCAAGATCTCAATCCAACCACTGCCGCGGCAAACCTTACAAGTCGGTGAAATTTTCAATCGGCATAAGAAACAGCTCACATCAACTTCAGCACCTGGCTCAACAAAGGGAAAATAACTGGGACGAAGTCTGATCTTCGTTTCGGATCCAAAAAGCTCGCGGGCGAAAAAGCTCAGCGTCCCTTTGAGATCACTCATCGTAACTCCACGATCAATCCAAAGCCCCTCAATCTGATGAAACATCGGGGAATGGGTTGCATCACTATCGTTTCGATAAACTGCACCGGGACTCAAAATACGAACGGGCCATTTTTCTGATTTCATCGTGCGAATCTGCACAGGAGTGGTGTGGGTACGGAGAACGACGCCCGGACCAGCAAAAAACGTGTCTTGCATGTCGCGCGCAGGATGATCGGCCGGAATATTGACCGCATCAAAATTCAGATACTCGGATTCAATCTCAGGCCCGGTATTTAAATCAAATCCGATCCGAGAAAAAATTTTTACGAGCTTACGAGTCGTCTGAGTGATGGGATGCAAACTCCCCCGATGAGGCATCCGAGAAGGAAGCGAAACATCCGATCGCTCATCTCGAATCTTCGCGTCGAGTACAATTTGCTCGAGCGACACCTTGCGCTCATCCAAGGCCGTTTCAAGCTTCTTTTTCCATTCATTGGCAGCCGCCCCTATGACAGGACGCTCTGCGGGAGATGCGGATCCAAGACCTTTGAGAATTTCGCTTAAAGCGCCCTTTTTGCCAAGGACACGAACACGAACCTCATCCAAAGTGGCAAGCGTAGACGCCTCCGCCACCTCGGTAAGAGTTTTCTCTCCGATTAGTTTCAGATTTTCTATGATCATCTGTGGCTCGATTCTACAATAAAACCGCCCCAGAAGAGGGCATATTTATTGGGCTGGTGCTAAAGTGCGAACCTGCTCAACGATTGAGGCAAACCCCGAAGGATCCACAATCGCGATGTCCGAAAGAACCTTACGATCCAAACGAATCGAAGCTTTTTTCAAAGCGCAGACAAGCCGACTATAGCTGATGCCGTTTGCGGAAGAGGCAGCCGAAAGGCGCGCAATCCACAACTGACGGAAATCACGCTTTTTTGCCTTGCGATCACGATAGGCATAAATGCCAGCGCGATCGACTGCTTCAGCAGTACGTTTGAATTTATTCTTACGGCCTAGGACGAAACCTTTAGCCTTTTCGAGAACCTTATTATGACGACGACGACGTTTAAAACCACGTTTTGCGCGAGGCATGTGTACTCCTTATTATCGCGATCCGTAAGGCAAGCACTCCTCGACGTGTTTGACGTCGCCGGAGAAAACATACCCGCCCGCTCTCAATTTCAACTTTCGAGCGGAACTTTTGTTACCCAAATTATGGCGCTTGTGTGTGCGCTTGAATTTGATTTTACCTGTTGCTGTAAAAGAAAAGCGCTTTGCGGCAGCCTTCTTAGTCTTCATCTTCATTGTAAAAGCCCCTATTAGATTCTGTAAGGTAAGGAACGTACTCTAGCCGCCCCCCTCACGTCAAGAATTTGTGCTAAAAAAACTTCTTATCTTGTAATTTTCTTGTAACTTATCCTTGGGGCCTTATCCAGGCCTTACCCTTCGGCCGAAGGGTCCTTCTTCGGCGTAATGATAATCCTTGGACCCACCGTAATCGTTCCCGTCTTCTTAGCGGTCCCAGGAGCCAATACCATAATGAGCTTCTTGCCTTCAAGCTTAGGAGGAGCTTCGATGCACCCCACGTCCTTCACGAGATCGACAAGCTGATTCATCATTCTAAAGCCCTGATCCACATAAGTGATCTCACGACCGCGGAACATGATCGTAATCTTCGCCTTGTCCCCGTCAATGAGGAACTGGCGAACATTTTTGAACTTATAATCAAGATCGTGAATATCAGTCTGAGGACGAAGCTGAACTTCTTTTACCTTGATGACTGTCTGCTTTTTCTTGGCAATATGCTCTTTTTTCTTCTTTTCGTACTTAAATTTGCCGTAATCGCAGATTTTACAAACGGGAGGGGAAGCATTTGGAGAAACTTCCATGAGATCCAAACCCTTGTCGCGCGCCATTTGCAGCGCTTCAAACGTAGGGACAACGCCCACCTGACCGCCGACTTCGTCGATCAAGCGAACTTGAGGCACACGAATGCGCTCATTAATACGATGTTCGTCTTTATTTGGATTTACTAACGGTGCTCGCGGAAAGCGAGGGCGTGGAAAAGATGGTCCTGGGGGTCCAGAGGGTGGTGAAAAATTCATTCGTTTTTTGTGAAAAAACCTCCTATTCCGCTAAAGGAATACCGAAGGTCTGTCCTTGTGTCAAGTGACCCTAAGCCCCCTTCGTGAGAAAGGCGCTTAGGATCCCTAAACCTTTGTTCCTTTATTTATTAATTCGCAGAAGAGGCTGCGTGGGTTGAACTTTTGGCCTTCTTGGAAGACGTTTTGGCCACTTTTTTACGTGGAGCGGCCTTCTTGGCAGGTTTTCCACCCGCTTTTGCCGCTTTTTTCACTTTTTTCAGAAGAGTTTCAAACTCTTTGCGTTGAGCCACGACCAGCTTACGAAGCTTATTCACTTCTGCTGGGAGGGACTTCTGAAAACGCGCCAGTTCTTTGCGCTCAGTTTCCAAGAAGGTTCGCACTTTGCCCACATCAGCCGAAAGAAGCTTCTTCACTTCTTTGCCCTGTTTTTCAGCATATTTACGGGCTTCATCAATCCAGCCTTTGTTCTTGACCAGACTCTGAAGACGTCCCTGTGCTGCTTTAAGATTCTCGACAACTTTACTGAGTTCTGTATTCATAATTCCAATAATTCCTTTCTTCATCCTGATACCCGTTTCGACAAAAAGTTATGGCCCAAAAAGAGGCTCAGTTAGAAATAGCATTTTTTGCGGGCTGCCGCAATTCAAGTTTCCCAGTGCTTTGCGATCGGAATTCTACGCCCTACGCCAAAAGCCTTGGAACTCACTTTCAAAACCGGGGCGGCTTGCCGTCGCTTGTATTCGCTTCGCTCCACGGTGCGCAGGACATCTCTCACCCACCCCGGCTTTTGTGACTTCGCCTTTTGCGCCATTTTGCTCTCAATTGCAGAGACTGCCGTGCCTTTTTCAATGTACTCAAAAAGCACCTCATCCAAAAGATCATAAGGGGGAAGTGTATCTTGATCAGTTTGGTTAGGCCGCAATTCCGCCGAAGGAGCCTTGGTAATGCTGCGATTAGGGATCGGATTATCGTACAGAGCGTTTAAATGCTTCGCTAACTCATACACCCGAGTTTTGAGCAAATCCCCGATCGGAGCAAGCGCGCCAGCCATATCCCCATAAAGTGTGCAATATCCCATGGCAGTTTCCGACTTATTGCCCGTCGTAAGCGTCAAAGCGTTATAATGATTGGCAAGCGTCATGAGGATGACCCCTCGAAGCCTGGATTGTAGATTCTCAAGCGCCAGGGGAGCAAGTACCCCCCCCCGAGGCTCGGCAATTTCGCGACTCATTGCGGAAAACAAAAACTTAATGGGCCGCACCTCAAAGCGCATGCCGAGGTTCGTAGCCAAAATCTCCGCGTCTTCAAGGCTATGACTCGAAGAAACCTGAGAGGGCATCGCCAAACCCAAAACGTTTTGCGGACCCAACGCCTTAGCTGCAAGCACGGCCACTACGGCAGAATCAATTCCTCCGCTAAGCCCCATTACGGCAGTCTTAAACCCCGTTCGCAGGAAATACTCGCGCACCCCCGTCACCAAGGCACGGCCTAGAATTTCAAGCTCACTGGGCCTCTCATCTTCCCTTGCAGGCGTTTCAGGCGATTCCCAGAGGCAACTGCCTGACTCAAAATCGACTTCAAGGACACCAAATGAATTCTTAAAATACGGCAGCCGACCTGATAACTCACCACTGGCATTGAGAGCAAAAGAACCACCATCAAACAGGATTTCATCTGTCGCGCCCACTTGATTGACGTAAACCAAGGGCGCCTTCAACATCCGAGCGGCATCTTTATGAAGGCTTTCGCGATGAACACTCTTCTCCATCACATAGGGACTGGCCGAGAGTGAAATGATGATTTCGGCGCGCTCGCGGCGATAACTCTCCAAAGGATCACGACCGTAGAGCTTGCGCCCAAAGGCCGTATCATTCCCCCAAAGGTCCTCACAGATCGCAAAGGCAATGAGATGCCCCTCGCACTCCCAAAGGGCGTTTTCTTTTGCCGGCTCAAAGTAGCGCGCTTCATCGAATACATCATAGGTGGGAAGCAGGGTCTTGGCTTGGCGAAACACCCGCTTGCCGTCTTGGAGAACAGTTATGACGTTTTGAGCGGGTTTTCCCTCATCCGAGGGGTTTTTCGAAATATGTCCCACGACAAGCGCACAAGTCTGCCCCTTTGTGGCATTGAGCAGGTCCTCAATAGCGGCTTCGTTTCGCTCGAAAATTTCGGGGCGCTCAATGAGATCAAGAGGTGGATACCCACAAACCGCAAGCTCGGGGGTCAAAAGCAAACGGGCCTGTTTTGAGCAGGCCCGTTTATAGGCTTCTTTGATTTTCTTAACATTCGCCTCAAACGCCCCAATAACTGGATCGATCTGAGCGATTGCGATTTTCAAAGGTTTTTCATCCTATTCAGATTAGAAGCGCTTTTGTAGCTCAGCTTTATCGAAGAAGTATGCGATTTCACGCTCTGCAGATTGCAGGCTATCAGAGCCATGACAGGCATTGGCTTCTAAGCTATCAGCAAAATCCTTGCGAATCGTCCCTGGAAGCGCCTTCGCAGGATCCGTAGCGCCCATGATTTCACGCCCCAAAGCAACCGCGTTTTCACCTTCTAGGCAAAACAACAATACAGGACCACTGGTCATGAACTGAACAAGACTCTGATAAAAAGGGCGTTCTTTGTGTTCAATGTAAAAGCCTTCGGCTTTTTCACGCGAAAGACGCGTAAACTTGGCAGCCGCAATGCGAAGACCCCGTTTTTCAAAACGGGTCAAAATTTCGCCTACGACGTTTTTTGCCACAGCGTTTGGTTTTACGATCGAAAAAGTTTTCTCAATAGCCATCTAAAATCCCTCCGTTAACGTTTGTCCGACTGATTAGCTCAAATCTCTATAGATTGCGAGTCCTACTTTTTCAAGGCCTTAGCCATGGTAGAGCCAAGATCAGCGGGACTTCTGGAAATATGCACACCGGCGGCTTCCAGCGCAGCAAATTTCTCAGCAGCTGTTCCCTTGCCACCCGAAATAATGGCCCCAGCATGCCCCATGCGCTTGCCGGCAGGAGCCGAAGCACCGCCGATGAATCCTACCACAGGTTTTTTAAATTCACGCTTGATATAGTCTGCTGCTTCTTCTTCGGCGGTTCCACCGATTTCACCGATCATCACCACGCCATGGGTATCAGAGTCTCGATTGAAAGCTTCGAGCACATCAATGAAATTCGTTCCGTTGATCGGATCTCCTCCGATACCAACACAGGTACTCTGACCGATCCCAAGCTGAGTCAGCTGAAACACCGCTTCATAGGTCAAAGTTCCCGAGCGTGAAACCACGCCAATGTTTCCAGCCTTATGAATGTGTCCTGGCATAATCCCGATTTTGCACTGACCGGGGGTGATGATTCCGGGGCAATTAGGACCAATGAGTCTTGATTTGCTGTTCTGAAGCTGACGCTTAACGGCCAACATATCGCGAACAGGGATCCCTTCGGTGATACAGGTAATCAATTCAATCCCCGCATCGATGGCTTCGCAAATCGCGTCTGCGGCGCCTGGAGGAGGCACGAAAATCATCGTGGCATTGGCGCCCGTCTTCTTGACCGCTTCTTCAACCGTATCGAAAACAGGAAAGCCTTCGTGAGTCTGTCCCCCACGGCCCGGGGTAACTCCGCCCACGACCTGCGTGCCATAGTCACGACATCCGATGGAGTGATAGGTTCCTTGTGAGCCAGTGAGGCCCTGGCAAATCAACTTTGTATTTTTTCCAACCCAAATTGACATGATCGTAACTCCTTAATTGCCTTTAGCGGCTGCTACGACTTTTTTAGCCGCATCCGTAAGTTCTGTTGCTGCATTAATCTTAAGCCCTGAATTTGCGAGAAGCTCTTTGCCCTTCTCGACATTCGTGCCTTCAAGTCTGACCACCAATGGGACCTTAAGCGAGAGCTCACGAGCCGCGGCGATAATCCCCTCAGCGATCACATCACACTTCATGATGCCGCCGAAGATATTCACAAGAATCGCCTTCACAGCCGGGTCTTTAAGAATAATCTTAAACGCCGCCGAAACTTTTTCTTTGGTTGCGCCGCCGCCCACATCCAAGAAGTTTGCAGGGTCACCCCCATGAAGCTTGATGATGTCCATCGTCGCCATCGCAAGGCCTGCGCCATTGACAAGGCAACCGATATTGCCACTCAAGGCAATATAGGAGAGGTCGTACTTGGAAGCTTCGACATCTGCGGCATTCTCTTCGAGAAGATCACGCATCTCAACAACTTCGGGATGGCGAAACATCGCATTGTCATCAAAATTAATTTTTGCATCGAGCGCCAATAATGCACCACTTTTGGTCAAAATTAGCGGATTGATTTCGACCTGGGAGCAATCACTCTGCACGAAGCAGTTATAGATTCCTCTAAAAAATCCGACCGCCTCTTTGGTTTGCTCAGGCGTCAATCCCAAGGACTTCGCAAGTTTCCGGCCATGAAACGGCTGATAACCGGTCACGGGACTCACCGCGACTTTGCAAATTTTTTCGGGAGACTTGTGGGCGACTTCTTCAATCTCCATCCCACCTTCGGTTGATGCCATCATCACGACGCTCGAAAGGGCGCGATCGATGACAATCCCAAAGTAAAGCTCGCGAGCAATTTCGGAGCCTTCTTCAATCCACAATTTATGAACTTTTTTACCTTCAGCGCCAGTCTGCGGTGTAACCAGGGTTTTTCCCATGATTTCCTGAGCGGCTGCTTTGACTCCTGAGAGATCTTTACAGACTTTCACGCCGCCAGCCTTACCTCGGCCTCCAGCATGAATCTGAGCCTTCACAACCCAAACCGCGTTTCCGCGCTCTTTGGCCAAGTCCTGCGCCGCTTTTTCAGCGCGCCCAGCAACATCGGCACCTTCTTCAACCAGACGTCCTTCAGGCACGCGCACGTTGAATTTTTTCAATAGCTGTTTGGCCTGATACTCATGAATGTTCATTCGATATTCTCCAAATAAGAAAAGACAGTCGGGCGGGGCGTGGCGTATGCCGTGGCAGCAGCCACGTCCCCACCTGACTTATACTGATTGATTAAACGCCTAATTTAGCCATCGCTTCCACAAGCTCCTTCACGGAGGCTGCGGATTTTTCGAACATGGCCTTTTCTTCGCTGTTTAAGCTCAAGGTTGGAATGCTTTCCAAGCCCTTTGCACCGAGTTTCGCTACGACGCCGCAAAAGAGATCTTTCGTTCCATATTCGCCCTGCAAAAGCACGGCGCATGGAAGATAGCGTTTCTTGTCTTTAATGATCGCTTCAGCCATTTGAACAGCTGCAGCCGAAGGCGCGTAATATGCCGAACCTGTTTTAAGGAGGTTCACGATTTCAGCGCCACCTTTACGGGTACGGTCCACGATCGCATCGATTTTCTCTTTAGAGAGCAATTGCTCCAGAGGGATCCCGCCCACAGTCACGTAACGAGGCATTGGAACCATCGTATCGCCATGGCCACCGAACACGAATGCTTGAACGTCTTCGACGCTCACATCCAGTTCGCGAGCGATGAAGCTACGGAAACGAGCGCCATCAAGCACGCCAGCCATCCCGAGCACGCGCTCACGAGGAAAGCCTGACGCCTTCATCGCAACGTGGCACATCGCATCCAGAGGATTACTCACGATGATGAGGACAGAATGCGGAGAGAACTTTGCCGATTGCTCAGCGCACTCTTTCACGATCTTTGCGTTGGTGGAGAGCAAATCGTCACGAGACATCCCTGGTTTACGAGGAAGTCCAGCCGTGATGATCACCACATCCGAATCCTGGGTCAGCGCATAATCGCTGCCGCCCGTGATATTCGAATCAAAGCCTTCAACAGGCGAAGATTCGTGAAGATCCAGAGCGCGACCTTTTGCCGCATCTCCATTGATATCAATGAGGACCACATCACCCAACTCACGAGACGCAGCCCAGTGAGCGCAGGTTGAACCTACGAATCCAGCTCCGATGACGGAAATTTTTGCACGACGAGTAGCCATATGAATCACCTTTCTCCGCTAATAATGAGCGGAAATTTGTTTACCATCTATTTAGATGCCTATTTACCCACCCACTATTTCATATGAGCAATAACTTCTTGCCCGAACTCAGAACACTTCACTTCAACAACGTTCGTTTTGCCTTCTTCTTTCATCAAGCGAGCAAAATCGTAAGTCACGCGACCGGCACCGATAGCGCCATCCATGCCTTTAATAATCAGATCAGCAGCTTCGTTCCAGCCCAAATATCTGAGCATCATCTCAGCCGAGAGGATGACAGAACCTGGATTGACTTTATCGAGATCTGCGTACTTTGGAGCGGTTCCGTGCGTGGCTTCAAACACGGCATGACCCGTGATGTAGTTCGCGTTTCCGCCGGGAGCAATTCCGATTCCACCGATTTGAGCAGCCAAAGCATCCGAAAGATAATCGCCATTGAGGTTAAGCGTCGCAATGACGTCAAACTCTTCAGGACGTGTCAGCACTTGCTGAAGCGTGATATCGGCAATCGCATCTTTAATCAGGATTTTGCCAGAGGCGAGTTGTTCTTTTTGCTCAGCGTTTGCAGCGGCTTCGCCCTTTTCTTTTTTCGTGCGTTCCCACTGATCCCAGGTGTAGGTCTGATTTGGGAATTCGCGCTCAGCCAAGGCATACGCCCAGTTACGGAATGCGCCTTCGGTGTATTTCATGATGTTGCCCTTGTGGACAATCGTCACCGACTTGCTCTTATTGACCACTGCGTATTGAATGGCGGAGCGGAAGAGTCTTTCGGTTCCTTCTTGCGACACAGGCTTGATGCCAAGTCCCGTGGTTTCTGGGAAACGAATTTTGGCGTAATCCTTCGGAAAGGTTTCTTTTAAGAAATTCAGCATTTTCTTCGCGCCATCACTGCCCATTTCAAACTCAATGCCGCAATAGATGTCTTCAGTATTCTCGCGGAAAATGACCATGTTCACTTTGTGGGGCGCCTTCACGGGAGAAGGAACACCTTTGAACCAACGCACGGGACGAAGACAAACGTACAGATCAAGCATCTGTCTCAGCGCGACGTTTAGGGAACGAATTCCACCGCCGATTGGGGTGGTGAGAGGACCCTTGATCGATACGAGATAATGGCGCATGGCCGTGATCGTATCTTCGGGGAGCCAGTCGTTAAATTGCGTGAAGGCTTTTTCGCCGGCATAAACTTCGAACCACTCGATCTTGCGATCGCCGCCGTAAGCTTTTGCAACAGCAGCATCAATGACTTTTTGGGAAGAGCGCCAAATATCACGGCCGGTGCCATCGCCTTCAATGAACGGAATCACCGGGTGATTCGGGACCTTGAGTTTTCCATTTGTAATAGTGATTGTTTCGCCAGTTTTCGGTGCGGTAAGTTTTTTGAACTGCGGAGCCTGAGCCATATTCGGAATGCCTCCCTAAGCATTTAAGTTAAAATGAACTCTTTAACTAATCGCCCGGAAAGGAGAGGGAGATCAAGAAGAAAACGCCTGAGTAACTACTCTTTGCTCGCGACCTTCCGCAGCACGGCTCGTCTCAATCTGAAATTTGACGGTGGCGAGAGCCTGCGCATCCTCGGCATCATGAGTCACAAGAAGCACTGGCACCGGCCACTGTTTGTGAAGATCCAGCAGCTCCAATCTCAGAGTCTGCCGAAGTTCGGCATCCAGAGCCGAAAATGGCTCATCTAAAAGAAGGAGTTTTGGTTTCCAGATCAACGCCCGAATAAACGCCACCCTTTGGCGCTCCCCGCCAGACAATTGAGTGACGGCAGCAAAACTTTGCTTGTGCAATCCCAGTCGCTTCAGCCAAGGATCTGCAAGGGCCACGCGCTCATCGCGAGAAACTCCACGCATCCGAAGACCAAAAGTAGCATTCTCCATGACATCCAACGCTGGGAAAAGGGCCTGCTCCTGAAACACAACCCCGATATCGCGATCTTTTGGAGACACCTGTGAAATCTCTTTCCCGCCCAAAACAACACTCCCTGCATCCGCTTTTTCGATTCCGGCAAGCACTCGAAGAAGCGTGGTCTTCCCGCTCCCGCTTTTTCCTAAGAGTACGGCGCGCACCCCTTGCGGGATTTCAAAATCCGCGCGGAGATCAAATCCGTCCATTTTCTTGAAGAATCCACGGACCTGCAAGCCTTCTTTACCTGATGACATCACGGTTTTTTCCCCCTAAAATCTGTACCCCTGCCATGACCGCAACCGAAGCTGCGAGCAAAAATGCAGAGAGCGCTTGCGCCTCTTCAAAACGGTATTGCCCCATCCAACGCGAAATCACGAGCGGAAGCGGCACAAGTTTCTCACTATAAAAAAGACTCACCGCTGCCACTTCGCCTAAGGCCCCTGCGGCAATCATTGCAAAAACCCGGAGCACTGGCGCGCGCCAACGAGGAAACTCAACATATCGAAAGGCCGTCAGAGGCGAGGCCCCTAGCGTTTCGGCGGCGCTGAGCCGAAAATGCGCTGTATTTTGGGCAATGGGCCAAAATACCCGAAAAGCGACGGGCATGAAAAGAGTGACTTGAAGGATCAGCATCGCCACAAAACTTCCCTCAAACGGATCAATCCAATCGGCGTAGGCAATCCAAAAACCCAGACCCAAAACTAAAACCGAAATACTCGAAGGCAGACTCACGACAAACCCCAATAAGGTAGAGGCGCGCGAAGCGCACGAAGTGCGTCCCTGAACAAAAGAGATCGCCAGGACTGCAAGAAGGGCAACAACACACGCGCCCGCCGCAGTACCTAAAGCAAGCTTAAATGAAATCAAAAGCGGTAATGAAATTTCACTCAAATAGCGCGCCGTGAGCAAGGATAAGGCTTTGCCTCCCGAAAATACCGCAACATAGGGAATAACAAAAAGGGCGGCGACCCATAGAAAAACTGCCGATTGAATCAGCGAACGCGAAGACGCCTGGGCTACCCGAAACGATTCGTTCGAGTTTCTCGAAGGATTGAGCGCCTTTTTTTTCTGAAACCACAGCAGCGCAAGCCAGGGCACACCGGTCACCAAAAGCTGCCAAAGTCCACATGCCATCGCGCCCGGCATATCAAGCGAACCATACCGCATACGCGAGTACAGTGCCGTTTCAAGTGTTTGAACGGGCGGTCCCCCTCCTAAAATCAAAACCAAAGCAAAACTCATCACGCAAAGCATGAAGACTTGCAGGGTGGCGCTGAAGAAGGTCCATTTGATGCGAGGGAAAATCACGAAACGAAAACGACACAAAACCCCGGCCCCCAGGCTTTGAGCGGCATCCAATTCTTCTTGTGGAATCTCTGTGCGCGCCTGTGAAACCCAATAAGCAACCCAAGGTGCGTTAAAAAAAACATGGGCCAGAATGACGGCTTGAAAACGATAGGAGATTTCCAAAGGAATTCCAATTTGTGCAAAATACCCGTGTCGCCCCAGCCAGCTGATCCAGGCCGTTGCGGCGACAATCGTAGGAACGCCGTAGGGAATCGAAAGGAAAAAATGCCCCAAGGATATGCATTTTGAAACGCACTTTTGCGAGTGTTTGTCTTGAGCGACACTTGCGAGTCGCCCCGCCCAAAGGCCAAGTCCAAGCCCCAGGACTGCGGAAACGGCCGTACTCCACATGGCTTGAGAGAGCGTTGCCCGAACCACCGGAAAAACATCGAAGAAAGTTGTCAAAACAGTTTGAGAGCTGCCCAGAAAGCGCGTGATCAAAACAGCGAGCGGCCAAAAAGTCGAAAGGGTCAAAAATCCAAGCGTCAGCGCCAGCGCGACCCACCCTATATTTGCGGGAACCCGTGAAGGTTTCATGGATTAGGGATGCTCCACTTCTCTTTGCCAGCGCCCCAAGATCTGCGACAACTCGTCTGAATCTTTTTCAAGCCGCAATAATTTCTTAGCCGTAGGCAATGCTCGATAGCTTTCGGGGAGTTCTACGCCGACTCGAACGGGAAGCATCCAGTTGGTATGGGCAATCAAGGTCTGAATTTCGGGGGAGATCAAGAATTCCAAAAAAGCCTTTGAAAGCCTTTCGACTTCGTCATTGGGAGCGCTTAGGGGAGCTCCCGGCGCGCCGCCACGCAATGATCTCCTGATCATCGCGGCTCCTTCGACTTGCATCGGCTGTCCTTCTTGAAAAAGGAGAGCCCGATAGCGCCTCCCGTCTCCTTTAATATCGCCATGCTCCTCGTGATACGCCTGGCTTGTCGTGTAACTCCAGACCAGAGGGGCTTCGCGGCGCAGAAAAAGTCCATAAGCGCCATCCCAGCCTGGGGTGAGGGTCAGCCACTGAGTTTTAAAAGAATGCCAGAAGGCCATGAAATCTGCCCCAAAAACAGCATGGGTCAACAGGAGAAAAGCCATTCCAGGCGTCGAGGTTCGGGGGTCTTCTAAAATAACGTTTCTTCGGTATGCGGGTTTTAGGAGATCCTTAAGCGATTGTGGAACGCCCAATTTGAGCCTTGTGAGTTCGGCCTGATCGGAGATGAGCGAAAAAACCCCGTAATCAAAGGGCACGAACCCCTCGCCTACTTTTGATTCAGCAAGAAGTTCAGGGTAACCCTTCGGAACCCAATTCCCCCAGGGCTCAGTATAATGTTTCGCCTGTAACCATGTTTGTTGATCAAGACCTAGGACGAGGTGTGCATCGGATTTTCCGCGCTTTTCATCCAACTGCAGACGAGTCAGGAGCTGCCCGCCATTTCCGCAGCCAAGCAAGCGAACCGTGCAACCACATTGCTTTTCGAAGAGCGGGACAATCTTGGAACCAGCGCCTTTAGGGGAGGCAAAGCTGTCGTAGGCATAGATGACGAGTTCGGGGGGATTGGCACTGACTCGAGAAGGGCAAAGGACACTATGGGTCAAAAGCGCCAATACCAAAGCGTGGACCCATTTATATGAAACATTTGCCCCGATCATTAATTGCATCCTAGCCCAAAAAGAAGTGACTTGCACATCACGGAATGATGCCTGGCTTTTTCGGCGGCATCTTATTCTCGCAGATAGTGATTCATCAACTTAATACCAAATGTCTGCACTGCCGCGTGAAGGTTATGAGTGCGACACCGCAGAGTCAAGTTCTCCATCGTATGCTCACCTCCTAATGAAAAGTCTTCTCGGTGATGGACTTCGAGCAATCGCGTAGACTCGCAGCAAACCCCTGTTTGGTCGTTTACATAAGTACATTTACCCTGATCACGTTTCCAGACAGCACTCCTTAGAGACCGGGAAATGTGCCGACTCTTTTCTGTATGTGAGTCCGACTCCGCCGGCGGAGTCGAAACGGGGAACTTTTCGCACTGATAAATTTTACTGGGCGAGCTGTCTTCCTTCTTACCCGCCGCCTTTCCGTTTTTGCCGCTTTCAATTTTTTGCTCAGGATCGAGCTTTTTGAGAGCAAGTTCAGCGAGTAGCTCAAAGAGCTCGGCATACGAAAGTTTGGGGTTCCGATGTGAGAGAAGAGCCTTGAGCTTTTCAAATTTGATCATCAGATCATGATGGGCCGTGAAGCGAATTTCGGTATGGGTATCTGAGATCGCGCGTGACTTCTCTGGCCGCTGAGGCTCAGGAACAAGCCCGGCAATTGGGCATAGAGATCGTTCAACAGAACCTAGTTGTGAGCAAATACAGTGAATTTTAAGCCACTTTCGGCGTCACTTCCGAGAATCTTATTTTTATCCGTCGAGGAAAATCGTCAAATCAATCTCACAGCACTCGGATTAAAACACGTATACTCTCTCTGCTCCCCTGCCTCACAGAGCCAGGCCAAAGCCGGATCTCCGCCACCATTGAATCAGCTGCCCCAGCGCAACCCACCAACCTAACGCATGACAATCAAATTATTTTCCTTTAAAGTAGTAAATCAATGTCAATCCAATGGGACGCCACCCTCGAATCTCGTTTTCAAGAAAAACTCGAACGCGAATCCGCGAGTTCCTATCGAACCATTCTCTTGGTCATGATTCCCTTCTTTGCCCTTTTTGCGAGTGTGGACTTTGTGCTCCAAACCCACGAGCTTTTTCTAAAACTTCTCTACGTTCGAGCAGCAGCGATCGCTGTTCTCAGCACCGCATTCATTTGGGTAAGACGCCCCGAACCTCCAAAATGGATACCTGACGCATTGATCTTGGTTTTGGCCTTTTCCTTAACTCTTTTTGCGGTGCTCACTCAAGGTTATGAAAGTTCTTTTCACTTTGGGATGAGTCTCGTGGTTTTTTGCGTTTCACTTCTTTTTTCGTGGGGTCCCGGAAGAGTGGCAAAATGGGTCCTTTTTATTTCCCTCACTTACCTTGTAAGCGTTACTGTGGCTGCTCATTTCAAAATCGAAAACACCGTCGCCTATACCAACAACATTGCGTTTCTAAGCGGCAGCTGTCTCATTGCTATTTGGGGCGCCTGGCTTTCGGACCAGCTCCGGCGCGAATCGTTTCGCCAACTTGTTGAGCTGGAATCCCAACAAGCCATCAACCGCCAAGTCACCCAAGCCCTTCACGCACGCGATGAGTTTATTTCGATCGCCTCCCATGAACTCAAAACGCCGATCACCATCATGCAACTGCAAGCCTGGCTGCTCAAAGAATCGATCGAAAAATCCGATAGCGCCGAGCACCAGAATATCGTTAGGAAGTTTGTGCAAAAAAACGAGGGGCAGATCGAGCGACTCCTTCGGCTCGTAAAAGACATGCTGGACCTTTCCAGAATCGCGAGCGGCAAAATCCAACTGGAAACCAGTGAAGTCCAATTGAACGCGCTCATCGACGAAGTTGGGGAACGCTACTCCGCTCAACTCAAAGACGCCGGGATGCACTTGACACTCCGCCTCGCCCCTGAGGTTACAGGCCAATGGGATCGAATGCGAATCGAGCAGGTTCTGAGCAACTTGTTTGCAAATGCCATCAAATATGCACCCCAGAAGCCAATCGAAGTTTTTACCAAGCAAGTCAAGGATCAGATAATGATTGAAGTGCGGGATCACGGTCCCGGAGTACCTGCGGAGCATCGTGAGAAAATCTTCGACCGTTACGACCGAGGAAATGCTGACCTCTCAGTCGCAGGCCTGGGCCTGGGGCTTTACATCACGAAACACATTGTAGAGGCCCACAAAGGAACCATTCTTGTCGATCCGAACTACCAGGACGGGGCGTCTTTTCGAGTTTCATTGCCCCTTAAATTTTCCGCTGATTTGGAGCGCCCATGATTCTCGTTGTAGACGACGATAACGACCGTCGAGAGGCGATCGCAGAGCTCATTAAAATGTCAGGCCATAACGTGCAGTCGGCAATTCACGGCAAAGACGCGCTCGAGATGCTGCTGAAAACTTCTGAGAAACCGAAACTGATACTGCTGGATCTCATGATGCCCGTCATGAACGGCTGGGAGTTCATGACTGAGATAAAGCGGCTCCCCCAGTTCGCAGATATTCCCATCCTTGTCGTTTCAGCTCTAGATGACACCAAATTGACACAACTGGGTGCTAAAGTTGAAGTCCTCAAAAAGCCGATCGATATTCCCCTCCTTCTGAAGAATTTAGCCAAGTACGAGGCTTGAAAAGTTACTCAGACTTCATTTGAGAGCAGCCGCCCTCGAAGTTCCGCAGCACTTTGCGCTCATTATCTTAGAAAAAATCGAGAAAACGCGCGGTCACATCGATTTCGCGCAACAGGTACTATTCGGCGCGCTCCATCGCCGTCGATCACCAGCACGCCGTTTTCAGTTTTATACCACCCTTTAAGCGGCGCCTTAAAATCAAAGGTAAATCCTACAGAACCAAAAGCTGCGCGATACAGTTCCATGGCCATCGCCCCACCCACGGACATTCCGTGATCCCGGATCCAGACGTTTTTAAATTGATGGCTGCCTGCGACCAGATATTATTTTCCCAGAGCAGCAACTGGATTAGAAACCGAAATAATATTCTTCAGTAATGATTGATGCGCGATGCCCCAAGCGACCGAACGATCATCTGCTTGAGCGTTGTTAAAGATGCCGCCAAGAATAAATACCCCGACAATGCCAATCCAACGTGAAGTCCGTTTCATGGGCTTGAGAATAGAACTAGTGAAAATGAAAGTCCATCCCCCAAATCGAAGTATCACATCAAGCCTGGGTGCGAATGCACAAGCATTAACACCCATAGCCGGACAAGAGAGACAGAGGAGGAAAGGAGTGAAGTGGCGGTGCGCAACCAGCTGTACTATTGTTGTTGTGTGCAAACAAAATACCATAGCCCAACAACATACTTTAGCAAACACTCATTTTTTTCACTTGCCCACCGACATCACGTAAGCTACGCTCAACCTCGTGAAGCAGACTTCTTTTCTGCCCAAACTTCGCATTGATCATGGAGGAGCTATCCTTAAGGATAAGCGCAAGGAAGCGCGCCCATTTTCTCACAAAAATGCGATTCATCTCGTCTTAAGATCTACGCAGGCCAAAGGAGCGTGGTCGTTTCTCACGCCCAAGAACAAGACTCGCGTTGAGAAGATCCTCGAAAATTGCGCTAGAATTTACCACATCAAGATCTATCGCCAGATAAACGTCGGCAATCACCTTCATCTGCTTGTCAAAACAGAGACGAAGCAATATTCGATCGCACAACAAGAGTTTCGCAGTTTCCTCAGGCGTCTTGCCGGTGAAATAGCCTTTCAGATTACGGGTGCAAAAAAGGGGGCGGCATTTCGCAGCCCTGATACCAATGACGGTTTTTGGGACAGACGCCCTTATTCACGCCTCGTGACTTGGGGGCGCGAGTTCAATGCGCTCGCAAAGTATTTTACCAAGAACTTCTTGGAATCATTTGGGATCGCGCGCGGAATTGATGGCGCAATTCTGGGCAAGGTTTTGAACTCCCTTCGGGCCGCAGGATTTGCGCCGCCATAACCCCTTACCCCTTAATCCTTTTCATCCGCGGATCATAAAAAGGTTTTAGCGAAAGCTCCGCGGGATAATTTTTCCCGGCGATCTCGACCTCCCACCCTCCCTGCCCCAGATACTCGGAATCAATTGGCACTTCTGCCTCAATCATCGCAAGCCCCACGGCCCCGCCCAACGTAAAACCATAGGAGCCTGCGCGCACATAGCCCACTGCCTTGCCGTTTCGCCTGACAATCTCCGCATGAAACAAGAAGGGCTCGGGGTCCTTAATCAGAACTTGTACCATTCGTTTTTTGAGAGGCCCAGCCGCCTTTTGCTTGAGAGCCGCATCGCGCCCTAAGAATCCGCCAGTTTTTTCAAAGTCCACGGTGAAGCTTAAGCCCGTTTCAAACACATTATCCATGTTGTCGATATCGTGGCCGTAATCGCGATACCCTTTTTCCATGCGCAAACTCGCCAAGGCCTTAAGCCCCGCGTGTCGCAAACCAAAGCGAGACCCCGCGGCCACAATTTGATCGTAAACATGCGTCGCTTGTTCCGTAGGGACATACAACTCATAGCCCAGTTCCCCAAGATAGGTGATCCGTACACACAACGCACGCGCGTAGCCTAAATCGATTTCTCGTGCCGTTCTAAAGGGAAATGCTTCATTGGATAGATCCATCGAAGTTAGCGTTTGTAGAAGCTCCCGAGATTTTGGCCCCTGGACATTGAGTTGTGCATACCCCGAAGTCACATCGGTGACAAATGCATGATCACTCTCTTTAATGTGTCTCTTCATCCAGGCTTCGGCGTGGCGATGCATCGTATCGGTCACCACCACAAAGAACTTGTCGTCTTCAAGCTTCGTCACGGTGAGATCGGCTTCAAGTTTACCCGTTTCATTCAGCCACTGCGTGTAGGTGATCAGTCCAGAAGCGCCATCGACTTGATTCACAGAGAGCCAGTTAAGTACTCGTCCCGCATCACGGCCCTGAACCATGAACTTGGACATAAACGACATGTCCATCAAGATCACGCCCTCACGTGCAGCCTTATGCTCAGCCTCCCAATACAGAAACCAATTTTGGCGTCCCCAGGAAAGTTTTTCGACTTTAGGCTCAATCCCTTGAGGAGCAAACCAATCCACGCCTTCCCAACCACTGACATCTCTAAAGTACGCGCCAGCTGTCGCAAGGCGATCATGAATTGCTGATTTTTTTGCCCCCCGTGCGGTTTGCGCACTCATCGTGGGATAATGACATTTGTAAACCATCCCAAGCGACTCCACCGTGCGCTCCTTGCGATACTCGGGGTTAGCTTGGTAGCGATGCAACCGATCGATATTGAAACCCGTCACATCAACATCGGGAGTGCCATTAATAATCCAATGAGCCAGCACTCGCCCCAGGCCTCCGCCGGTTAGAATACCAATGGAATTTAATCCCGCGGCCACAAAATAATTCTTAAGCTCCGGTGCCTCACCCACAATCGGGCGCAGATCAGGGGTGAAACTTTCGGGGCCGCAAAAGAATTTTTTGATACCGACCTTGAGCGATTGCGGCACACGACTCATCGCCTTTTCAAGGTAAGGGGTCATCCGATCCCAATCCGGAGGAATCTCGCCAAACGAAAAATCCTCAGGGATACCCTTGATTTTCCAAGGGGCACAAAGCGGCTCAAACAAGCCCACCATGAGACCGCCCACTTCTTCGCGGTAATAGCCGTAGCAAGAAGGATCTTCGAGGACCGGCATCGTGTCACTCATCTCTTTAAGCCCTGGGATCTCTTCGGTGATCAGGTAGTAGTGTTCCGCCGCTTGATTGGGAACATTCACTCCAGCCAAATCCCCAAACTGGCGCGCCCACATGCCTGCGCAATTGACGACGTATTCGGCTTCGATATTGCCGTGTTTTGTGCAGACTCCGGTAACGCGTCCGTTCTTTTTCAGAATTCCGGTGGCGGCCACTTCTTCGATGATGCGTACCCCTTGCATGCGCGCACCTTTTGCCAGCGCCATCGTGCAATCCACGGGATTCACGCGTCCGTCTTCTTTAACGTAGAAACCTGCGAGCACATCATCCACGCGCGCAAGTGGAAACAGCTTTAGAATTTCGGCTGGAGAAATCTCATGAACATCCACGCCGCAATGACGATTAAACGCCGAAATTCGCCGATACTCTTCCAAACGGTCGCGATCCGCAGCGACTTCGATAAAACCCACGGGCTTAAAACCCGTGGCTTGCCCCGTCTCAGCTTCGAGCCGATTGTAAAGGTCGCGCGTGTATTTGCGCATTTCGGTTGAGGTTTCGGAGGTTGACCCAAAGGTCACCATAAGGCCTGCCGCATGCCAGGTGGTACCCGAAGTGATCCGATCGCGCTCAAGAAGAACAACGTCTTTCCAGCCCATGTGCGCCAAGTGATAGGCGACCGAGCACCCGATCACCCCTCCGCCAACGACGACGACGCGCGCATGTTTGGGTAAGACGACATTCGGATTGAGATTAGTCATGTCGGCATGTTTATTCTTGATCTATTTGCGCGTCAATTTATTATTAGAGCGAGGGTTTGATGAACATGCCAATCAATGCACAAGAAGAACTGATTCTATTAGGGCAACTAGACTTTGCCGAAGCTAAACGAATTCGCTCGATTCTGGAAGATCAGGGCGTGGTCTTTCAGCTTCGCACGGAAGTAGATAACTGCGGCTCGAAAGGTTGCAAACCCACGGCGCAAGTCTACACTCGCGACAAAGACCTTCCGATCATTCGTGAGTTTTTTGAAAAAGAACACCTTCGCTCTTTGGAAGGCCTCGAAGTGAATCACGAGATTCATGGGGCCGTTTTTGATTCTGAAAAATCCGATGCGACTTGCCCTGCCTGTGGAACGGTCTTCTCAACAATCAAGACCGAGTGTCCTGATTGCGGCCTGTGTTTTGGCGGACCGACAGGGTAGATACGATTTTCCACCTCCCCGGCGAGGTCGCGGCATGTTACGGACGTCAAAGGATTGACTGATTCTTGGATTGTCGTTCGGGAATCGGACTCCAATGGGAACCCCTAAAAACCAAACCAAGCAGCTCTCTTCATGAAATGCCCTTGGGTTAACGCTGTACCCAAAACGCTCCTCACGCTCATCTCAAGTAGTGATCAACAAGATTCGCCAGAAAACACAAAATCCTGGCCAAGATGAAGAAAATCCAGGTTTTTTGCTTAAGGTTCTCTAGCGCGATCCGATGAGAATAATAGGTTGTTAGTCTAATATTTTTCATTGGGATCACCTCCTTTCTTTTCACGAAGAAGGGAGGTAGTTCCGTCTACTTCTGCTCGGTTTGGCGAAGGGCCTAGAGCAAGTTCAATGCCTGAGCGCAAAAGAATCCCAAAACCTCATATTCATCGCCGGATTAACCGATAAGTGTCTGAGATGATCTCAACTTTTTATTCCGGCTTTCGAGCCGCAACTTGGGCACTGGTTTGCTCCCTGATCACGATTCAAACTCCATCCGCTTTTGCGGCCGGATGTCTCTCGCATGATTTACAGATCCTGATTGCCAAGGAACACGTGCGCGGTAGCTTCGATGTCAAAAAACACGAAGCCCTGATGACGACTGCAAAGCAGACATTGGAAAAAGCGGGCGTTCGCGTTGCAAAGGCCGCTTGTCAAGGGTCCAACTGTATAATTCAAATTGAGCCGCTCTCGCATCTCTCTGATGGAACCCCCGCACACTGGTTAAACAAGAGAGCGCTTGCCGCCCAAAAAGAAGGGTTTACCCTTGAGTTTGAAACTCAAAACGTAGCGGACCATCTTGGGGCGATGTTCAATCCCACGACCAAAAAATATTCTCTCAGCTGGGAAGTTCTGGACGAAATTAGAACGACGCCGCTTGAAACTCACGAGAACGCTCACGGCAAAGCCTCCAGAGATCTTGATCGAGATGTCAAAGGGATCGCTCCTCACGCGGGCGAAACACGAATCGTAGACGCGCGATTTGTGGCCATTCCTAAAGGATTTATCCCCGAGGACACAGCGGCTCTCATAAAACCCTATCTCGAAGTCATTCACGCATCAGATGAAGCCTTTGCCCACCTCAAGCAGTCGAGACACGAGTATCAGCTTGCCCGAAAATCTCTGCAAGAATGGCAGGCCGCCCCCGCTAAATATGATTTGAATGACGTTCGAGGCCAGATTTCCGCACTGGAAACCTCTGCAAAAAAAGCCCTCGCCTTTACAGAGGTACAGGAGAATATCTATTCCCACATTGTTCGCGGCGAATTCGAGATCAACCGAATGCCCGGCGCCGACAGCCGCGCTCAAAGCGACTACTTGATTAAGGTCAAAGACGGACCGCAAGTCCTCTTTAGCTCAGCCCAATATCGAAGTATTTTTGGTAGAGCATTTGGTGGTACCGCCGACGAAGCACGTGCGTTTTTCCAAAGAGCGCTTGAACAAAGTCTCGAAATTCAAAAGCGCGCTCGCGATTCGATTGAAGACGCTGGCCTGCTATCCAAGACCATCGCAGGTGACCCCCGAGCGACACCTGCGCGCAAGATCAAGAAAGCAGAGTTTGCGGATACGGCGGTGGATCTACCCGCGTCGCGCGTTCCCGCTGGCTTTGGGGGTGATGCTAAAGCGCACTTTGATGTACCGGCGGTCACGGAAACTCGAGTCCTGCGGGCCATTCTGCAAGCGGGAAGAAACAAAGAACTCGTGATCGCTGCGAACGGAGCTACTCTTCCTGCGGGGTTTCGCTTCCCAGAGACGTTTGAGCAAGCACGAAACTTGGCTTTCAAACTTCCCGAAGGGATGGGCTTTAGTTTTGGGGACTATACGAAAGCTGAGCCTTTTTACTCCCGCATGCTCCAAGGAAAACGTGCCGGATGGAAAATGAGTAACGAAAAAGGCGAGGTCGCCGTCGTGCGCCTGGATTATGACCCCAACAAAGGCGCTCACTTCAACATCGAGATCCATAACGTGGCTGACGCGAACGGAAACTCCAAATCGAGCTACAAAGTCGCTATACCGTTTAAGTGCGGAGGCAAGGTTTGTAGCGAGGCGCAACTTCATCAATATCTAAAGCAATTTGATCCTAAGCCCTAAATCCCTACCCTCTCACCGCCCCCTGAATCCGCCTCCGCAACCAAATTCCCTCAAGCAATACATACGCGATAAAAGTCACGGTAAACCCCACACCCTTGAGCATCGCCCACACGGCCGTCGAGGCATAGAGCGCGGCCCAAGTCGAGACGATCGCATGTCCCCACAAGAACACGCCGATGCGCAGGCACATCCCCTTCATCGCGGACTTAAAAACCGGGGCAATCACGGGCAGCAGATGCGGCGGAAACTGATTCATCACCCCTTGTTTTTCGGCCAAAGCCAAAAGCAAAGGACGCCCAAGCGCGACCGACCCAAACAAAACCGCGCCCATCACCGCCTCTAGAATCCCGGGCTGAAGCTTAAACCATAGCCCCTCGTTGGTGAGCAGTGAGACGCCCCCCAAAAGTAAGAGCATTCCGTTGCCGCCCCAGGTGATCGGATCGACACGCCTCTGAGTGTGCCACTCCCAAATAATCTCGCCCACCCCAAAGACCATCCCCGCAAGCAGTCCCGCGATCGTGCCGTAGACTTCTTCAATGACCGTGAAGGCCACCACGGGGAGGACGCCACCTAACAAAAGCATCCGAATTTGCGACTTGGCATTCATTGGGTCATACCTACCGCAAGACCCCCAAAGTGGCACAGGGTTTGTTTAAGTAAAGTCATGAACTATTCTGCCCAACTGCCGACCGAAAGCCTAAGCCTCGAAGCATGTCTCGAGATCCTCTTAGGCACAAAACGAGTGAGCCATCAGATCCTCGGACGCCTAGGATCCGACCTTCCTGAAGGAGAAAAACACCGTGCTTTTTTCCAGGCACTCGACCTCTCCCATGAAGCCATCCTGACGGACCTGCCCCGCTTGAGTCCCACAGCAAAAGCTCGCCTTCTCTGCGCTTTTGAACTCTCACGGCGATACCTGCTCTTCAAAAGTATCCGGAATCACGAGCAAACTCCCGCTACCCCCTTCGCCCCCCAATCTGAAGCTCTCAAGCGCGTTCCACTCTTTTTACGCCATTCTCCAAAAGAGTGGCTGGGATTTGTCCCGGTTTACACCCAGCAAACTTTAGGCGAATTTTGTCTCGTTGAGCGTGGGGTAAAGACCCATGTCAACATCGATCCCGCCGAACTTTTTGCCCGTCTCCTGTGCCTGAGGCCCGTGGGTTTTTACTTATTTCACAACCATCCTTCAGGCTCTTTGATCCCCTCCTATGAGGACAGGCGACTCACCGAAGAGGTCCAGAAAACGGCCGCATTGTTCGGAATCAAGCTGTTCGGCCACGCCATTGTCACAGCGGGCGACTCCCATTTTATTCGAACCGAGTCGAACTCGAAACTAACCCTCGCTTAAAATGACTAATCACGCTAAAGATTGAGGCTTCTTATGAGCACTACAACACCCCCGAAAAAAGAAGTCCTTTTGTCGAACCGCTTACAGATATTAATCCTGCAACACCCACAAGAGCCGGACAAAGAAATCGGCACCGCTAAACTTGCGCTGAGCCATCTAGCGAACTGCAAACTTCAGATTGGACTTTCGTGGCCGAACCTATCCAAGGCGGTCGGTGCGCCTTCGCTCCCTAAAGAATGGGCCGTGGTTTATCTCGGCAGTGGCGCCCAGCTCCCCGAAGGAAAAGTGTTCACCGCTCCAATGATGTTTTGTGGAAACAAAGGGCAACCCCTCGATTACGGGAAAAAACCGAAAGTCAGCGAGCTCAAGGGTGTGATCGTTTTAGACGGAACTTGGAGTCAAGCCAAGACCCTCTGGTGGAGAAACGCATGGCTGCTCAAATGCCATCGCATCATTCTCAACCCTACCGCCGCCTCTCTATACGGAAAGCTCCGCAAGGAACCCCGACGCGAATGCCTCTCCACGATTGAAAGCATCGCAGAAGTCTTGCAAGCCTTGGGAGAGTCCAAGGAAACTTCGGCAGCATTGCGAAGCATTTTCTCCGAGTTCCTCGTGGAGTATAAAGACAAATTCAAAGGGAAACCGAAGTCGGCTCCGAAAGCCTAGCGCTTGCGCTTATTCTGAAGCATCTGCATCGCCGCGCGAAGCTGGGCTTCTTTGGAAGGTGCGCCTGCTCCGCCGGGTTTCTTTCCTCCTGGGCCGCCTGCGCCACCCATCATGCCCTGCATTTTCGAAACCGCTTCTTGCATATTCTTTGCGCCCGGAAAAGCCATCTTAAGCATTTGCTCAGAGGCCGACTTCAATTTCCAAAAAACAAAAATATTCACGCCGGTTAAAAGCAGAACAAACACCCAACTTAGAATCATCCAAAATGTCATAGTGCTCTCTTCTTACCTCGATTTTTCGAGCTTCGCTAGCCCTGAGTTCACGGCCAGAGAACCGGAGGCGGATCGGTGGCTTTAATCACGTTACGCTCACCCAGACAGGCCATGCAAAAACCATCGGGTACGATCACGCAGCGGAGTGTCTTTTTTGAGGAATCAAAAAACGGCGTTAAAACCCAGGCAGCCAGCTGCATCATCCACTCTTCATCTGTTGAAGGAGTAGGCTTTAGGGGCAGGACGATTTTTAATTTCACTTTAGCCATGGGCAACCTCACCTCGGCCATTTGATTGGCTTCGACGTTGAGTCTTGCACTATAGCATTGCAACTTCCCCTCTTCGGTACTCTGAAAAAATATTTCCCGAGGCACGGGAATCCGAGGCAAAACCTCTTTGATACAAGGAGGGAGTTCTGAATCATCTTCAAGCACAAGCGACGGACTAAAGGTGCGATCTAAAACATAATAAAGTGTATACGAAAGCGGGCGTTCGGGCGCCTCTTCTAGATCAATAAGCTCACCGGCGCCCGGAGAAGGGCTTGATTTTGGTGCCTCAAAAAGATTCGCAATACATTGACGAACTTCTTTGACTTTAATCTCTTTAAACAACTCTTTCAGGGTCACACAATCAAGCTTCGCATTGGGGAGCGTTTCACTTAAATACCCCGCTTCTCCTTTTTCGGCTTTTGGAAGAGCACCCCGAACGCCCGGTCGACGCACACTCATATTTTGCGCAACAAGCTTGTGAATAAAATGCTCATTTCGCTTTCGCTCAGCACCGCTGATTCCAGGAGTCGAGCCCGAGACACAACCCAGCTGCGCCCCTAAAACGACACAGAAGAACCATGACATAGCGATCAAGGATACACGCATCCACTCATCTTAGACCGTAAGCAGCGCGCAAAACAAGCGGCACATGGATTGCACACCTGGCCGGACATCATGCTCCGCATTCGAGCGGGGCTTCAACCTTTTAAGGAGGAATTTATGAGAACCCATTTGCTACTAACTTCGTGTCTGATCTTGGCCCTTGGACTTGTGGCCTGCAATTCAAAATCTGAGGACGAAACGCCCGCTGCTGCGCCCCAGGTTCAAGCCACAACCCAGCCCACGGAAATCAATACGCAACCTTCATTGGAAATCCCAAAAACCCCGGAGGTTGTCGTGGCAAATCCAACGCCTGACACGCCTGTCACCGTGGACCCCGCTCCGCCCACGATTGACCGGTCTTGGAGTTTTTCACTGCAAAATCCCTGCACAGACACCGCACTTGATCAATGTGTCGGCGCCTATAAATTCTCGGTCGCATCTTCGGGCGTTTACACGATGGGTCCAACACCCGAGGGGCAAACAAAATCAGGGAAAATTAGCGAAAATGAGCTCAAACTCCTTCAAGCAGGACTCGTCCAAATCTTGGCGGATTTCGAAGCCCAGAACTCAACGACGGAACGCTGTCTTTCGTACGAAGACGCCCGAATGGCGGAACTGGACCCGACCCTTCCCGATGATACTCTGATCCTAAACGCTTTTGGCAAAACTCAAACCCTCTTACGCAGACAACAAGAAGAACTCTGCTTTAGCACGGCCTCGCCCATTACGGCAGCGCAGCTCCACCAGTCTCTGCGTGCCTTGGCAGACCGATACTACGCCCTGCCGTTTCCGAACCTTTGCCAAGACGCAGCTGACGCGGCTCAAGCGATCTATCCACAACTCACGAGCTGTAATTCTGATGCGGACTGCGCCTACATCAACAACTCGTTTGATACGATTCCCAGTTACAACCTTCAGTATGTCATCGTGGACAATTGCAGTCTCGTCACGCCTCTGGCCGTTGGAAATGCACGCCTTGTTGCGGCGGCGCAATCCAAACTGCAATCTGCGCTGGATAAGGCACAGCTAACCTGTGGAGACAGTATCATCCGAAATTCCTGCCTTGGCCTCACTGGGTTTCAGTCATCAGAAGCGCCTCCGGTCTGTAGCGCGGGGGTGTGTAAAATCAATCCATCGATTCATTATTAGGCACTAGCTTTAAGACACTCTCTCACTAAACTCTCGAGATGCCGTGGTGGCGAAACAGTCGCCACGGCATCTTCATTTTGGGCATCTTAAGCCCCTATTGGCATATTTACCGCAAAAGGAACTCAATCTATGCTGAACTCTTCCAGGCTTGCTACAGGGATATTTCTGATTTTCGCATGCACCACCTGCACCCAAGAGTCAGCTCAGCCGACAAACTCACCCCCAAAGCCTGCTGCGACCCCGCCCTCTCTGCCCACTGAGCCGCCGACCCGAAACGAGCAACCCGCGACAACGCCCAGCCCGCTAGCAGCCGCAGCGCCAGTCGCTACGCCCACACCTTCTCCGGCCCCCTCTTCAATTCCAACGAGTGCACCGTCACCATCGACCGAAATGGTCTATCCCAAAGGCTGGAAAGGGATCACGATTGTGGCAAATTACGCCAAAACAACCGTGGATTTTCTCGGGCACTTCACCACAACCCGCAACGCCTGTGGCCTTGAAGAATATGGCTCCCTTGAAATCACCTTTTGGAACGAATTTGCAACCAAGATGAACCAATTGGTAACGGCAGAGTGGGGCACCTTGGCGCAATGCTACGAACCCCCTCACACAACTCGGGCAAGCATGGACGGCACCGTTGAAGTACAACTTGGAACCGAAACGAAAATGGCATTTGAAGCAAAGGGCTACTACGAAGCCTGCTCTTTGCTAAAAGACAGTGTTTTTGCGAAAGACCTGCTGCTGCTGTTTAATCAAATTGTGCTGATTGCAGATAAAGAAGGATGCGATCACCCTTGATTCGAAAATTCGTCAAGCGCATGTAGCATTTTCTGCCGGACCGTCTCCGCGAGTGTCGCGACATCTGCCGCTCCCAGGCCTGAAGTTGCCACGGGGTCAAGCACCCGAATACGAATAACACCTGAATGAAAGGCCCTTTTCAAGCGCCAATCGACGATGTGTTCAAAGGACTCGGCCACGATCGGAACAATCGGAACTTGAGCATCAATTGCGAGATGAAAAGCCCCTTTCTTAAAGGGCAAAAGACGAACGTCGCGAGAGCGACGCCGGGTGCCCTCAGGGAAAATCCAAATACGAGTTTGGCTCTCTTTGAGTTTCTTCAGAGCGACTTCCATCCCGGCCAAAGCTTTCGTCCGACGCTTTCGATGGATAAAGACGTTCCCACCCATCCAGAGGGCCCATCCAAGAAAAGGCACCCACCGGAGCTCTCGCTTAGCGATGACGAGCGTTCGGTGAGGGATCATCTTTCCAAATACCCCAAGATCAAGTGCACTTTGATGATTAGCGACCAAGACACAGGGTGAACGGGGAATCCCCTCAAAATTCTCAACCCGAACGCGAACGTGCAAAAGGCCCATCATCCCGCGCCAGATCCATTTTGAGACGTAGTAATTAAGATCGGTGCCCCAAAAAAACAATCGCATCAAGCAACCCAGAAGACAGGCGAAAGCGACCCAGGCACCGATCAGAAAAATTTGCAGATAGACCATTACCTCTTAAGCGCTATCACGTTCCGCGCTGAAGTGCCATGAGCTCGTCAACGCGCTTAGGCTCAATATAGGGATTGCGGCTCTTTCGCGTGGGTTTCGCATCCGGAACAAGGGTGACAAAATCGGGGTGATCGTCGACTGAGGCGCCCGTCCAAGCTCCCCCGGTCACATTAAAGCTGCCGTCCAAGGTGTAATCCCCAAAAAGATCGTAGGTATATTGAAAATTAACGCCCAGAGTTCCGACGAAATCAAGCTCCTTAACAAACGGACTCACTCCCCCTATCCAAGCAACGACGTGCATGACATGAGCGTTGGCTGGATCCGCAGAAATAAGAAACTGCGCTTTCCATACAGGAGTATTCCAGACCGGGATCCCCGGATCCTTGTCCATGATAATGGGTTTATGTTTATCAAAGATTTCGTTTTTTAGAGCCTGGTGAAAAAGCTGCGGCGCCATATCATCAAAATCGCTATCTCGATCCCCATCATACCGTTGCCCGATATAAGTGAGACCCTCCGCCCTTTCGTAACTCTTGATCAGCAACCCCTTTAAATCACCCACATCAAAGCGAATGTTTCGATACGAAACCGCCGAAGTCGGCTCAGGCTCAAGGACAGAGGCCAGAGCCCAGGAATTGCACAACCCTTCCCACCCTACGGCGTTAGGGTCATAGATATTTTCTCTTTCATACATGGCGGCGGAAGGTGGTAAAGGCAGCGGAGACGCAGGAGTGGAAAGCGCTACATATCGATCCCACTTTTCAAGCGCAGAGTTTCCGACCTTGCCATTCTCAAACAAAATCTTCTCTCGAATAGGATACCACCACGCCGACCACGGCCGAGTCTTAGCTTGCGCCTCAAAATTTCCTTCGCGCACAGCTAAGCTTTGAGAACTGGGAGAACTCGGAGCAGCCCCAACATTGGGGCCTATTGGAAGAACAGGTTCAGCTACTACAGGCTCAGCCGAGGCAATAACAGGCACTATTGGGGCGGCTGAATCTGCCTGTGTCGAACTCCCTGCTGAAGGTTGAGAAATTTCCGTAGGAACTTCTTCACCATCCTCAGGAACTTGATCTAGACTCCCGTGATGCA
>CAIRTR010000133.1 GCA_903881565.1 Oligoflexia bacterium
AGGAGCTTTAGGGATTCACTCAGTAGTCGATTTAGCGGGGCGAGTACGTTTCGGGCCAGATATTGAGTATATTGATGAAGAGAATTACGGGGTAAATCCCTCGAAAAGGTCAGTTTTTTTTGAATCAGTTCGGAGGTATTTTCCGGCAGTTCGAGAGGACGCGCTGAGTCCAGATTTTTCGGGCATTCGGCCGAAAATTCATCCCCCGGGGACCGATACGGTCGATTTTAGAATCGAGGGTGTTGAGGAGCATGGGGTAATGGGTTTGGTGAATCTTTTTGGAATTGAATCCCCTGGGCTCACCTCAAGTCTTGCGATGGCCGAATATGTAGCTGACCAGCTTAAAGAGGTTTTGGGTTAGACTTTATATTTGACAAAATCCGACGCTCGAAAGAACGTGTAAGTTCATGAAACTTACTGTTTTTAAAGCGAAAACAGATTTGAGCCTTTGGGGTGGGCTTGGCGCTGTTATTTTTGGAGTGCTCTGTTTTTTCTGGGGCTCGGTGCTTTCGTTTTTTCCTGTTCCCTGGCCCGATGATTCTGCTTTTTATCTCCCTGGAATTCAGTGGATCAGTTCTTCCCCTCGATATTTGATGCATGCGCAGGCCCCCTTTGTCCCGACTTACGATCAGGCAAACTTCAATACAATGCCCGCGTTGCCGTTTCTTTTTGGCGTCGCCCATCAGCTCGGGGTGAGCACGAGTCACGCTCTTCGGTTATTCGGTGTGGCGGTATTTGGATTGTGGACCTTTGCCCTTGCCGTTTTTTCAAGGCGGCTCGGTCTAGGCTGGGGCCTGACCTTTTTGGTCACGCTCTGCGCCCTGTTCTCTCCTTCGATTCGCTGGGGGGCAATGGTGGTCAGACCCGAAATTTGGCAGGGCCTGATTTGGCTTCTTCTTGTGCTCGAAATTCTATCCGATCGCGTAAAGCTGTGGCGGATTTCGTTTCTCCTTGCCTGCGCGGCCTACATCCATTTTGAGGCCTTCTTGTGGATTGTACCGGTGGCATTGGGGCTTTTCTCAACAAAGGGCGGGGTCGCTCAGGGGGTGAGAAACCTCAAGGGCGTTTTTGTAAGAACCTTTGTTTTTTTGATCCCCTGGCTCATTTATGTCCTGCTGAATTGGGATGTTTTTTGGATTCAAATGAACACTCAGTTCGGGCGTCTGCATTCGCATCACCCTTACATCACCTCCGTTCACAGTTTTTTCCATTCTCTTTTTATGGAGCTGGGTAATCCCGTAAGTTTTCCAAAGTTTTTCAATCTCGCAAAAATCATTACCTGGGTCATGATCGCATTTGGTATCTGCCGTGGGTTGGAGCGCGCGTGGCAGGATCCTCGGGTCCGGCCAACCGCTTTAGCGAGCGTCGCTGCGCTATGCGGGACATTTTATCTTTGGATGACCAAGCCTGAAACTTGGTTTACTGCGATGATTCACCTCGCACTTTGGGTGCTGTTTGTTTTTGCCTTGAGTGGGGTGAGTCTACGTCTAAAGCAGATTTGGACTTTTGTCTTGAGTCTGCTTTTGGTTCTGCACGTAGGTGTCGCTGTCGTTCAGTGGCGGGGAGCGGTTGGGCATTATTCCTGGGATCGGTACGAGTCTTGGGTCGATTGCATTGATTCAACGATCGGATCGCGGACCAAGATTTGGCAGCCGCATTGGCCCGATGTACTGGTCCAGCTTGCTGGGAAAAATTCTGATCGAGATTATACCCGCGCCGTCGACTTTCAAAATATCGACGCTCTCATCGATAAGCACGCGCTTTCGCGAGAGGTGATCATTCACAGCCTCTTCTTGCCGCTCGATCTTCCAATGAGCCGCATAGAGTTTCGGGGTG
>CAIRTR010000134.1 GCA_903881565.1 Oligoflexia bacterium
ATACGCAGACCATGACCTATGGTGAACTCAATGCTGCCGCCAATCGCGTTGCTCAGCAGCTGCGCAAGATGGGGGTTGGACCTGAGTGTCTTGTGGGCCTTTGTGTTGAGCGCTCTTTGGAGCTTGTTATCGGGATCTTGGCAATCATGAAGGCCGGAGGCGCTTATGTGCCGCTGGATCCGGATTATCCGGAGGAGCGGCTACAGGATATTTTGACAGATTCACAGGCAAAGTTTGTCGTTACAACATCTAAACTGAGAAAAGACCTCTCCCTACCCGTTGGAGTTCAGATTTTTGAACTCGAGGGTTGTGCGGCCAATCCAAAAGAGGCTTCGCTGGCTCAGGCCCCGAATCCCTCGGTCGTTAAGGCCGACAACCTAGCCTATATCATCTACACTTCGGGTTCGACGGGAAAACCCAAAGGCGTGCTTATTGAACACCAAAATGTGGTTCGACTCTTTAATGCGTCGGATTCGATTTACGGATTTAATGCGCAAGATACTTGGACGCTTTTCCACTCTTATGCGTTTGATTTTTCAGTTTGGGAGATCTGGGGCGCACTGCTTTTTGGCGGGACGTTGGTGATTGTGCCTCATTGGATAAGTCGTTCACCCGAGGATTATTACCAACTTGTGCGCTCACAAGAAGTGACCGTGCTGAACCAGATTCCTTCTTCATTTTTTCAGTTGATGAGAATCGATCAAGACCTCGTCCTAAATCCACAGCAGGATACGGGCAGTCTGCGCTTCATCATTTTGGGCGGGGAGTCCTTGAATTTTTCCGCACTTCTTCCTTGGTTTAGTCGCCATGGGTTTAATAAGCCTCGTTTGGTCAATGCGTATGGTCCAACTGAAGTCACGATTATCACGACCTTTAAACTGATCTCCGAAAGTGATCTCACCGCTTCTGCCAGTATTCTGGGCCACGCCGTTTCAGATCTTTCGGTCACCTTGGCGATGCCCAACGAGGCAGGACTCTTAAAAACGGTCGCCCCAGGGGAAGCCGGAGAAATTCTAATCGGTGGGCCAGGATTGGCGCGCGGTTATCTGAATCGGCCCGAATTGACGGCCGAAAAGTTTATTACCAATTCGCTCCGGCCTGAATTGGGAGAACGCCTGTATCGCAGCGGAGATTTGGGAAGGATTCTAGAGAACGGCGAGTTGGAGTTTTTGGGGCGCATCGATCAGCAAGTCAAACTGGGTGGATTTAGAATCGAATTGGGCGAAATTGAAGCCGTCATGAGGCTTCAACCTGGGGTCATGGATGCGGCAGTTGCGCTGAGAGAAGATGTTCCTGGAGAAAAATATCTCGCAGGGTATTGGGTTTCCGAGAGAGAAGCTGCCCATGGGGTTGTCCTGAATGTGTCGGCCCTGAGGAAAGTGCTTTCTGAAAAACTTCCCGATTATATGGTCCCGTCCACTTTTACGGAGATTGAAAAGCTCCCGTTGTCTCCGAGCGGAAAGCTGGATCGCTCAGGGCTGCCAAAGCCTGAGCAGATTCGGGGGGAGATGTCTCACGCCTATTTGGCGCCCCGAAACGATGGAGAGAAGAAGCTGGCGAAACTTTGGATGTCTTTGCTTAAGCTTGACCGCGTAGGCGTTGAGGATAATTTTTTCGAGTTAGGGGGAAGTTCGCTTCTTTGCAATCAAATGATCGCGCGCCTAAAGGGTGAGCTGGGTCTGGAGCTTTCAGTCGTTAAGGTTTTTGAGTATCCTTGCATCGCGGATCTGGCTTCCCATTTGGAATCTCGCCAGAAGCAGACTCACTCAGCGATTCAAAAGTCGCAAGTGACGGAAGAATCCCAAGCGCTGCAAGAATCAGATCCAAACGATGATCGCGTGGCGGTGATTGGAATGGCTGGGCAGTTTCCCGGGGCACGATCCGTCAGTGAATATTGGCAGAATATTGTAAAAGGCGCAGAATCCACGACCTTCTTTAAAGATTCTGAGCTGGATGAAAGCGTTTCTCAAGAAGAGCGCCAGGATCCTCAATACGTTCCGGCACGCGGAATCATAGAAGGCGTGGAGAATTTTGACGCCAGCTTCTTTGGCATTCAAACTGCCGAAGCACAGGTTATCGATCCTCAACAGCGGGTGTTTCTTGAAACCGCCTGGGAAGCGCTTGAGGACGCAGGCTACGCCCCGGATTCTTTTGCGACTCAGCGCAGTGGCGCTATTGGTGTTTTTGCGGGTGTCTATAACAACACTTATCATGCGGCCCAAGTTGTTCATCGCCCCGATCTGATAAAGAAGGCCGGCAGCTTTCAGACGATGCTGGGTTTGGAGAAGGATTTTGTGACGACAAGAGTTTCCCATAAACTCAACCTGATGGGCCCCAGTGTGAGCGTTCATTCGGCGTGTTCAACCTCTTTGGTGGCAATTGCGCAGGCCTATTTTGCCTTAATCACGCAGCAGTGTGAAATCGCATTGGCCGGCGGTGCTGCCGTGACAGTACCTCAAAAAATCGGGCACCTCTATCAAGAGGGCTCTATGCTCTCGGCAGATGGTCATTGTCGTCCCTTTGATGCAAAAGCGGCGGGAACCGTCTTTAGTGACGGCGTGGGCGCTGTGGTTCTAAAACGCTTGAAAGATGCTCTTCGCGATGGCGATCGAGTTGATGCGGTTATTCGCGGTGCTGCAGTCAATAACGATGGCGCGCATCGTATGAGCTTTTCGGCCCCGAATGTCGAGGGGCAGGCACAAGTGGTTCGCGCGGCTCACCGAAAAGCAAAGGTGAAGCCTCATGAAATTTCTTACGTCGAAGCCCACGGAACGGCGACACCCATGGGCGACCCCATAGAAGTTGAAGGACTTCTTCAAGCCTTCGGCAAAGAGGGGGCGGGCTCACAGAGTTGTATTTTGGGTTCGGTCAAGAGCAATGTCGGACATTTGACTATCGCAGCAGGCGTCGCGGGATTCATTAAAACGGCTTTGGCTCTGAAAAATGAGATTCTGCCTGGGACGCTTCACTTTGAGAAGCCAAATCCAAAAATTGATTTCACGCAAACCCCTTTTAAGGTTGTAGCCGAAACACTCCCTTGGCCCCGGGGTGATAAACCCCGTATTGCAGGAGTGAGTGGTTTTGGCGTGGGAGGAACGAATGCCCACATCATTTTGGAAGAACCGCCTTTGGAAAAAGCGCTTGCGCCCGCGCACCCTCAGCAGCTTCTGATCCTATCGGCCAAGACTGCCTCCGCTTTGGAGCGGCAGAGTGAACTCCTATTGGCGAAAATCGCGGGCGAGATGCAAACGCCAGAGGCTCTTGCAAATATTGCGTTTACTTTGCAAACGGGGCGCAAAGGGTTTGCTTTTCGGCGAGCTTGGGTTTGTGACTCCAAATCACCTGCCGAAGTCAAGAATCCGGTTTCGCGAGAGTTAAAGAAACGCAACCCCGAAGTCGTATTTTTATTCCCGGGTCAGGGATCCCAAACCGTAAACATGGGCCGCAGTCTCTACGAATCGGAACCTGTATTCAAAGAAGCGTTTGATCGGTGCGCGGCCCTTGCAAATGCAGTGTTACCTGAGGATTTGAAGAATGTTTTGTACCCGGACTCCGAAGAGGCTGCCGTCAGAAGTGCGGCACTCTTGCGAGAAACCTCCTTTACTCAACCCGCTATTTTTGCGGTAGGGTATGCGTTGGCACGATTGTGGATGAGCTGGGGAGTATCGCCTTCGGCGTTAGTCGGGCATAGTGTGGGTGAATTTGTTTGTGCGGCAATCGCCGAAATCCTGAGTTTAGAAGATGCCATGAATCTGGTGGCGCTCAGAGGCAAGTGGATGCAATCACTCCCTTCGGGATCTATGCTTTCAATTCGCTTGGCGGTTGAAAAAGTGAAACAAACTCTCCCCGCAGGAATTGATATCGCCTCCGTAAACAGCCCCACACTTTGCGTAGTCGCGGGTCCCAAAGATGCGGTCGCCGCTTATCAGAAACTTTTGGAAGAGCAGGGTGTGGCGTGTCGTCTCCTTCAAACTTCGCACGCTTTTCATTCTTCCATGATGGATCCAGTGGTGGAACCCTTCAGGGAAGTCGTGGCTCAAAAGAAGTTGTCAGCGCCAAAGCTTCGGGTTTTGTCAACCGTGACAGGGCAGTGGATGACGGATGCCGAAGCGTGTGATCCAGCTTATTGGGCCACTCATTTGCGAAAAACAGTTGAATTCTCTTCGGCGGTCTCGAAGCTTGGGGGCCCAGACTCGAATCAGATATTTTTGGAACTAGGGCCGCGAGCGACATTGGCGACTCTCATTCGCCAACAAGCCCCGCAAGCGGTTGCCGCGGCTGCCTTAGGATCTGAAAGCGCGGGAGATTCTGCCGAGTACCGGGCAGTATTGCAGGCTTTGGGGACCCTATGGAGTGCCGGAGTCGAAGTGGATTGGAACGGCGTTCACCGCTTTGAAAGCAGGAGAAGGGTCTCGCTTCCGACCTATCCGTTTGAAAAGAAACGATGTTGGGCGGATCGTCCGAAAACAAGTTTACAGGAAAACAGTCAGATCTATTCACAACCGATTATCGAAGGAGAAAAAATTATGGCCAACTCAAATCAAATGCGGGACCAAGTGATCGTGTCACTTCGAGCGCTTCTGGAGGACACCTCGGGCATCGAAATGGCTGAGTTTGATAATTCGGCAACTTTTTGTGAAATGGGCATGGATTCGCTTTTCCTCACTCAAGTGGCGACTTCGATCGGGAAGAAGTTTCAGATTAAGATTTCGTTTCGACAACTCATGGAGGAAGCGACCAACTTGACTGAGTTGGCTGACAGGCTCATTGCGACGGCGCCTCCCTCCGCGCTGCCTTCACAGAGTGTCGCGGCTGCAGCGCCTGCCGCGCCTGTCGTGACTGCGTCTGCGATAGCGCAAACAAGAGTATCGCCTTCGCCGATTCAACTACCGATTCAACTACCGATTCGGACCAGCGCGTTTTCTACTAGCGCATCTAATACATCTAATGGGTCCAATGACTCGATTGTTCAACTCGTCTCCCAGCAGTTGGAACTCATGAATCGTCAGATGGATCTGCTCTCTGGCAGAAGTACAGCGGTGGCTCAGGCGTTGCCCGTTTTGGCGCCTATCACTATACCTCTCGCGGCACCTATTAGTGTCACGCCCCAAGCCCCTACTCATGCGAAGGTGGCGTCACCCGACGAGGCGGAAAAGATCACAAAACCATTTGGAGCTGCAGCTCGAATTAGCCTAAATTCCTGCGAAGCGATGTCCGAGACCCAAAGAGATGCATTTGCAAGAATGTCAAAGCGCTACCTGGAGCGTACGAAAGAATCCAAGCGAATGGCACAGGAAAGTCGCGCATATATGGCGGATCCCCGTGTCGTGTCAGGGTTCAGACCGATATTAAAAGAAGTCGTTTATCCTCTTCATGTCAATCGCTCCAAAGGCAGCAGACTTTGGGATGTTGACGGAAACGAGTTCATCGATTTGAGTTGTGGCTTCGGTACAAATTTCTTCGGAAATGTGCCGGATTTTATACAAGAAGCTTTGCATGACCAAATCAATAAAGGTGTTGAGATTGGGCCTCAGCATCCGCTAGCCGCTGAAGTAGCAGCCCTCTTTTGCGAAATGACGAAGACGGAACGCGTTGCTTTCTGCTCAACGGGGTCTGAAGCAGTTCTTTGCTCCATGAGGCTTGCACGGACGGTTACTGGCCGAAGCACGATCGTTACTTTTGCAGGTTCCTATCACGGAATTTTCGATGAAGTGGTCGTGCGCGGCACCAAGAAGCTACGGACGCTGCCGGCTGCTTCGGGGATCATGAGCGATGTCGTTCAAAATATCTTGGTTCTCGATTACGGCACCCCGGAGTCCTTGGAAATCATCCGTAAAAAAGCACAGGCGAATGAATTAGCTGCAGTGCTTTGTGAGACGGTTCAGAGTCGTAATTCGGATTTGCAGCCTAAAGAGTTTCTCCTAGAGGTGCGAAAAATTACGGAGGAGACGGGAACAGCCATGATCTTTGATGAAGTGATCACCGGCTTTCGTACGGCTCCCGGAGGCGCCCAAGAGTATTTTGGGATTCGAGCCGATATCGCGACCTATGGAAAAGTGATTGGCGGTGGTCTCCCCATGGGTGTAGTGGCTGGAAGGAAAAAGTGGATGGACGCCTTGGATGGCGGCTCTTGGAGTTATGGGGATACTTCGAGCCCACAGGTGGGGGTAACTTATTTTGCAGGCACCTATGTACGGCATCCGTTGGCGCTGGCTTCTGCTTTGGCTGTTCTGAAGAAGCTTAAAGAAGAGGGGCCAAAGCTTCAGAAGAACCTCAGTGCGAAGACATCAGCATTGGTGAATGAGTTAAACGGATGGTTTAAGAGCGTGGGTGCACCGATTCATATCGCACATTTTGCTTCGCTCTTTAAGTTGGGTTACACTCAGGAACTGGCTTACGGCGAATTGCTTTTCATGATCATGCGAGAAAAGGGGATTCATATTTGGGATGGGTTTCCTTGTTTCTTAACAACGGCGCATTCGGATGAAGATATTGCGTTTTCGATCTCTGTCTTTAAGCAAGCGGTTATCGAAATGCAAAGTGCCGGATTTATGCCCGGCAATTCAGCCAAAAACACAAGCGTTGAAGAAGCGAGAGTATTTCCAGGGCTGGTCACGCAAGGGATCCCTACCGCAGGGTCCTCCGCAGTGGCAGGAGGGCGTTTAGGGCGCGATCCGAGCGGTAACCCTGCTTGGTTTATTCCCGATCCAGCACGCCCCGGTAAATTTTTACAGTTGGGGACCTGATTCATGGTGCGCTCCAAAGATAAGGTTACAAACAACAGCGGTGATGCTGCGGGCGTGGCCGTGGAATTTAATCCGTTCTCGGGCCCTGCCATCGTTTTTGTCGGATCAACGACGGAAAGCCAGCGAGAGGTTTGGAATGCGGTTCAGATGGGCCAAGACGCCAATCTCGCATACAACGAAGGGTTGTATCTTCGTTTTTCAGGAGAGCTCAATTTACCCGTTCTCAAAGCGGCGATTCAAAAAATCGTCGAGCGCCATGAGTCGTTGCGGTCGACTTTTAGTCCGGATGGTTTGAACTTTTATGTTTCCGCTTTTGAGGCGATTCAAATTCAGGAGCTTGACCTTAGTGGGGATACCGCAAGGGGTGAAGTTCGTTTCAGGCAGGAACTTGACGAGGCCGTTTCATCTCCTTTTGATCTGCTCAAAGGTCCGCTTTTCAGGGCGAGTCTCTTAAAAATGAGTTCGAGTACCCATATCCTGATTTTTTCCGCGCATCATATTGTCTGTGATGGATGGTCTTTTGGAGTGATTTTGAAGGAGCTGGGTGCTCTTTATCAGGGCCAAGTGCTTCCAGATGCTGTAAAATTCAGTGAGTATTCAATCCGACAGCAAGAGCGTGACACGGGATCTGATCTTGCCTATTGGATGAAGGCGCTCGAAAAAAGCGTGGATCCGTTGGAACTCCCTTTGGATCGCGCTCGGCCTGCCCAAAAGACATTCCGCTCGGCCCGTGAGGATATTGTTTTGGATCCGCAGCTCATTCGAGATGTGAAGAAACTTGGGGCTAAGTATAGTTCCAGTTTTTTTGCGACTCTTTTTACGGCGTTTCAGGTTTTGATGGTTAGGCTCTCGGGGCAAAGTGAGTTAATCATAGGGATTGCATCGGCGGGGCAAGCGGCCGAAGGCGCTACTGATCTGGTGGGTCATTGCGTAAATGCGCTCCCGATTCGTGGCGAGCTGGATCTTGCGGCCCCTTTTGGTGAGATTCTTAAGAAGACCAAGAAGACGGTTTTGGATGCTCAGGATCGTCAGAATTTCACGTTTGGCAATTTAGTGCGCGAGCTCAAACTTCCACGCAACCCAGCGCGGCTTCCCTTAGTGGATGTTCTTTTTAATTTAGACCAGACCATCGATCCGAATGGCCTGGGTTTTAAGGGTTTGCGCGTTTCATATGGTTCGATTGCCAGGAAATTTGAAAACTTTGAACTGTTCGTCAATGCAGTTGAAGATACGATTGAAGTTCCCGGGCGCATGGTTCTTGAGGTCCAATACAATTCTGACCTTTTTGATGCCTCCTCTATTCGTTCCTATTTTGAGTGTTTTGCGCAACTTCTGAAGAGTCTGGTCGAGAATCCCTCCAAAGGTATCGGTCAATTGGAGCTGCTCACTGCGCAGCAAAAGAAGCAGGTGCTCATCGAATTCAATCAGACAATCACGCCCTTTCCTCCCGAAGAATCGCTGCCACAGAAGTTCATGCGTCAAGCGGCTTCGACTCCACATGCAATTGCAGTGGAGTGTGACGAGTCACTGACCTACGCACAGTTGGATCAGGAGAGCACGAAACTGGCTCAATATCTCATCGCGCAAGGGGTGCGCCGCGGAACGCGCGTGGGCATCATGATGGAGCGAAGTGCCTCGATGATGGTTGGTTTGTTGGGTATTCTCAAGGCGGGCGCTAGTTATATTCCGATGGATCCCGAATATCCTTCTGATCGTTTGGCGACTATGCTTGAGGTATCCGACGCTCGGTTTGTTTTGATTCACTCACATTTAAGAGAGCGGCATCCGGCGGAGTTTGGACGCGGTTCCATAAAATGGTTGAGTTGGGAGAACTTCAAGGGTCTTTCTGCGCAGACTACGGGGACACTACCCACACTCGAACCTTTGGACGTTGCCTACGTGATTTTTACTTCAGGTTCTACAGGCAAGCCTAAAGGCGTAGAAGTCTATCATCGCGGTCTGACCAATTTTCTTGAGACGATGAGCCAGAAGCCCGGCCTAAGCGCGCGGGATGTTTTGGTTGCAGTGACGACGCTTTCGTTTGATATTGCAGTTTTGGAGCTGTTTCTACCCCTTTGCGTTGGAGCAAAAGTGGTGATCGCAAGTCGTGATACGGTTTTGGATCCAATAGAGCTTGCAGCACTTTTGCATCGAACCGGCGCTACCGTGATGCAGGCAACGCCAGCAACTTGGCGAATGTTGCTTGAAACTTCATGGGCCGACAAGCGCCATCCACTCCGGGCGCTGTGCGGAGGCGAGGCTCTACCGCAGAGCTTGGCGGATCAATTGCTTCCAAAGGTTAATGAGCTTTGGAATATGTATGGCCCTACTGAAACGACCGTTTGGTCGACTTGCATGCAGGTCGTGGAACCCGGACAGGGGATTAGTATTGGAAAGCCGATCGACAACACGCAGCTTTTTGTTTTGAATGAGATGGGTTCGCCCCAACCGATTGGCGTAAGCGGTGAGCTCTTTATCGCCGGAGAGGGCGTGGCCAAAGGCTATCTGAATCGCGAGGACCTCACAGCCGAGCGGTTCGTCCCTAATCCGTTTGCGGCAGCTGGCAATACCGAAAAGCGGATGTATCGCACGGGCGATACCGCAAAGTGGAAGCCCGATGGCACCGTCGTGTGTCTTGGCCGAAACGACGGGCAAGTGAAGGTTCGGGGCTATCGCATTGAATTGGGTGAAATCGAAACTGTGCTCATGAGTTCAAATCTTATCCGAGATGTGGCCGTGATTGTGCGTGAAGATTCGCCTGGGGATCAGCGATTGGTTGCCTATTTTGTCGCAAAGACTGGAGCCTCCGCCAATCGGAGTGCCGATGAAACCAGGCTTCGCGAAACGGCTCAGGGCTCACTGCCGGCGTACATGATTCCTCAGCACTGGGTTGTGATGGATTCCCTTCCCAGGACACTTAATTTGAAGCTCGATCGCAAGGCCCTGCCTCATCCTGCGCAGTTGACGGAATCTTTAGGTACAACGACGCCTGCGCAATCTCCAAAACCGGAGTCCGAAAGTGAGAAGCTCGTTTATCGACTTTTCGAAGAAGTATTGAAAAAGCAAGGATTTGGAATTGATGATGACTTTTTCGAATCCGGTGGACACTCCTTGTTGGTCACGCAGCTCATAGCGCGGATAAAGAAGCAGAACGCACCCGCACCTACTTTTCGAGAATTGTTCATGATGCCCACCGTTCGAAAACTTGCCCGCTGGATGGATCAAAGGCAAAGCGAAAAGAGAGTAGGGGGCGGCGCAGGCCAGGGACTCATTCCCAAACGACCTGATTCGTCAGTTGCACCAATGTCGCTTCAGCAACAGCGACTTTGGTACATGGAGCAAATTACGCCGGGCTTGGCCCTTTATCATTTGCCAGCGGCTTTTCGATTTAAAGGTAAACTCAATCTGCCTGTATTGCGGGAGTGTTGGAGCGCTATTTTCGCCCGGCATTCGGCTTTGCGGACCTGTTTTGATATACAAGACGGGTATCCCGTCCAGAAGATCGCAGCCGTGGTGGAGTGTGAGCTCCCATTGCTGAAATGTCGGGAAGAAGAAGTTCAGGTCCTGGCCGATTCGGATTCGATGGTGCCGTTTGACCTGCAGAGGGCTCCTTTGTTGCGAGCTAAACTCTTTGAGCTGGGTCCTGAGGATCATGTGCTGTATTTTGTCGTCCATCATTCGATTTGGGATGGTTGGTGCTTTGATCTGTTTCTGCGTGAGCTTAAGGAGCTATACGAAGCAAAGTTTGAAAACCGAGCTCACCGACTCGTGCCTTTAAGTGTAGATTATGCCGATTATTCAGTTTGGCATCGGCAACGAATCGAGTCCAAAGAAGTTATGGCGCGTGAAAAGCAGTATTGGCTGAAACGCTTGAGTGGAAAACTTCCGCTTTTGGAACTTCCCGCTGACCACCCGCGGCCAGAGGTCATGAGCTTTCGCGGAGAGATGTTTGAATTTGCATGGCATGGGGACCTGCTTTCAAGAGTTACGCAGTTTGCGCGCGCTCAAGGCACAACCGTTCAAATGGTGCTATTGGCGACCTATGAGATTCTTTTGCAACGTCTCAGTGGTCTGAATGACATTCTGGTGGGCTCCCCAATTCAAGGCAGGAGCCGCCAGGAGGTTGAAGACGTAATAGGTTTTTTTGTAAATACCTTGGTTCTGCGTAACAACATCGAAGGCGCCATGAGTTTCGCTGAGGTGCTTGGGCAAACACGCGAGACCTTCTTGGATGCGTATGAATATCAGGATATTCCCTTTGAAACGTTGGTGGAGGAACTAAAACCGCCACGCGATATGAGTCGGACTCCGATCTATCAGGCCTTCTTCAGTTATCAGGACGTGACGAATCGCCGGACCCAAATTGCGGATCTGCCGATGAGTCAGTTTCACGTCAAGAACCATGTCTGCCCGACGGATATCGTTTTTTGGGTTAAGGTGAGTGAAACCTCAATTGTGGGTGCGATTGATTACAATAGTGATCTCTTTGACAACTCGACGATTGACCGATGGCATCGGTTTTATCGGGAGATTCTTGAAGAGGGCATGGCCCAACCGGATAGAAAAGTGCAGGAATTTAGGAAAGATCAGCGCGAAGAGATAACCACTCCTTTGAAACAGGATCGAGAGTCGTCCGAAGAATATTTGACGGCCCTTTGGAAAGAGTTGCTTCGAGTGGATAAAGTGGACCGTAAAGACAACTTCTTCAATATTGGCGGGCACTCCCTTCTTTCGATGCAGATGCTCGCGCGTATTGAGCGTGAGACGGGACAGCGATTAAGTCCGAGGATCATCTTGCTCAATTCGTTGGCGCAGGTGGCGGCGCAATTGAAGATGCCGGCTCCCCATTCGAAGCCCAAAGAAGGCCCCAGTGATTCGAGTCGCGAGACGGCTCCGATGTTTTTCGGAACGCAGCCGTTATTTGGCGTTTTGCACCCTGTGGAAAAACCTGCCGCAACAGGTGTATTGATATGCGCACCCCTGGGACAGGATTATATGAGAACGCATTGGATACTAAGACAGTGCGCAACCCAATTGGCGAGAGCGGGCTATCCCACTCTGCGGTTTGATTATACGGGGTGCGGTGATTCGGCAGGGGAGACCCTGAGTGGTGGGTTTGCTCAATGGACAAAAGATACGGATCAAGCGGCCCAGCATTTGAAGGATTTGACGGGTGTCACTAAGGTTGTTTTTCTAGCGGTTCGCATGGGTGCTTTGATGGCCGCCCAGGCGAATACGCCTGGGCTTCGAGTTTTGTGGGATCCGATTGAGGTTGGTAAAAAATATTTTGAAGAGCTAGATGAGTTACAACACCTCACGATTAAGGAGTCCGCCTCGCCTGAGCGGCCGATGCATGAGTGCGAGCGCTTGGGATTTGAGTATTCGCCCGCTCTTCGTGCCGAACTCTCGGCTTTGAAGCTGGCGAAGACTCCAGAGAGTACTGATCGTCCGAGACGGCTTATTTTAAGTGAGCAATCCACCCAAGGCGTTCACTGGAATGGGCTTTATTATTGGCAACACTCCATTATCGCAGGCGAAGTGGTGCGGGCGATTGTCGAGACGATCAAAAAAGAGGTTTCAGCTATATGAGTTTTGTTGAGACCGCCCATACGTTTGGACCCCAGAAGATTCTTTTTGGAATTTTGTCAAAGCCTGCGCAAGTTCATCCAAAAGCGCGCGATCTTTGTGTGGTCTTTTTTAATGCCGGCCTGCTTCATCGCGTGGGTCCGTACCGGACGTATGTAGAGTGGGCCCGGGAGCTGGCTGAGATGGGGATTACGTCATTTCGCTTTGATCTTTCGGGATTGGGGGAGAGTGACAGCAGAGATTCAACTCTCCCCGAGATGGAGCGCGCCGTATTGGATACTAAAGATGCTTTTGATTTTCTGGGTCGGGAATTTGGACTTAAGCGTATGGTGAGCATCGGGCTTTGCTCTGGGGCTGATCAGGCGCACGACGTGGGCGTTGCAGATGCGAGATTAGTGGGGGCGGTCATGATGGATGGCCCGGGCTATCCCAATGCTCAGTATAAGCTCAAACATTATGCTTCTAAGGTGACTAGGCTTCAATCTTGGAAAACGGCCGCAAAGCTTGCGACTCAAAAGCTAACTTCAAGCTCAGTCTCGGAAGTAGGCGGTGACCGAGAAGAAACTTTTGAGCGAGTTTTTCGCCCCCAGGAGCAAATTCAAGATGAGATCGTGGCGATGGCCCAGAGAGGCACTGAGCTGCTTTATCTTTATACGGGAGGCGTTTTTTACTATTTTAATCACGCGTCCCAGTTTGATGAGAATTTTCCGAAAGCGAAAGCCAACGTCCCGGGGTCTCGGGTTGAGCTCGAGTATTATGAGGGATCAGGACACACCTACACGGACCCTCGCGATCGCAAAGTGATGAAAGAGCGCGTGAATCGCTGGCTTAAACAAAAGTTCTTAGGCTAAGCGAAAATAGAAGCCCGCATAAGGGATGCGGTGGTAGTCAGAGTGAAACGGAATTTCGCAGCACAACTCGGGCGTGATCCATTGATCGACCAAAGCGTATCCTAATTGTGCCAACTCCTGCATAAACTCCGCTCGATTAAATATCCGATAGGGACAAAATGCCGTACCGATTGACTGGAGTGTTACGCAAGCTTTAGCATCGGTCATGGGAAGTTTTGCGATGAGCAGGTGCTTGGGTTTTGCCCTTAGTTTGGACAAAAGCTGGGTCAGCGTTGCTTCGCTGTACTGCAATGACCCACCGGCGTAGAAAATGTCGAACCCATCGGCGTCCGAGATTTCATTCGTAAATGAGAGCCGGCTCTCTTGTTTCTCACCCGCTAAAGCGTTTCCCTGCTGAATTACGGCGGGGACGTCCCAGACCCGCCAGCGCAAGCCCATCGGAAACTTGATGAACTGCTGGAATGAATAATAGGAGACTCCGATGTGCCCGCCAAAATCAAAGAGGCTGTTTGTCTCTGATAATAAATGCGCGATCCAGAGCAAGGCCGGATAATCGCGCGGAAACACTTCACTTAAAAGATCCCGATACATGGTTGCGGGGGCTTCATGGTCATAACCCAGAGATTTTGTAGGGGGCGCAGAGTGTAGGGCGTCGGGAAAAGAGGCAAAAATTCCTCTAAAGAGGTTTGCCTGCGGAAGCTCCGCAAAAGCCTTCTCATAGCGACGTCGCAGATAAAGTTCCACCCCAGGCAGGCGTTTCAGCGAGGCTTTGAGCCGATGTAGAAGTGCAGAGTTTGCGGGCGCACTGAGGGGTGCACCCGAGAACAGGCTTAGGCACTTCTGCATCTCTTGCAATGTTGCAGATGAACTGGCGAACAGTTCAACGGCTTCTTGAAGCTGCACTGAGCTTGCCTACTTAGGTTTACGGAGACCCTGTCTCAATAATCCTGGCAAGACTTGCGCGTGCGGCTTCCCAATCGTCCGGACGTGTGGACCAGCTGATGTCGGTGTAGACATAAGTTGGATCGAGCTGGCTTGCGACGCCATAATCCCAAGCCACTTTGGGAACCATTTGATTCACAATAGCTTGAGTTGCACTCGGATTAATGGCCGCTGCAAGACTGATGTAATCGACGTCTTGGATCCCGCGGCGCCAGGTTTTGAGTCGCAGACTCGCCATCGGGCCCTGCAGGCTATAGGAGTTTGCGGGGAAAACTTGGTCAGTACCTGGATACATCATCACGCCGTCGCCGTTGGTGTAGTTCCAACCGGTCATCCCGAGTACGGGATCAGAAGTAGGGGATCCCCCAAAGGTTTGCGCGTTGTTGAACACGTCTGTTTGCCCGCGTCCCCCTTGATAGTCGTTATAGTAGGTCGCGCTCCAGAAGAACCAGCGTGAGGCGTTTTTCTTATATTGCGCCCACGGGAGTTCTCGTAGTGCCACCCCATCATCTTCAATCGCAAAGGAGCCGTTTGAAGGGCGTTTGCCATTGTAGAAGTAAAGTTTATGGCTAGGCGTCGAAAGGAAAGAGCTCATCGCCGTATTCCAAGCAGCCGTATCGCCGACATTAAACCAGTGAGCCGCATTATCAAGCGCCGGAACCTGGCTAACGGCGTCCAGCAGATTGATCGTCGCAAAAGAGGAGAGCGTTTTTCCAACGCCTGGGTTTGTTTTCATCCACTGTGCCCACTGCTGAGTTTGCGCATAATTCACAGACTCATCGATGTGGTAAAGGAACGACTCGGTTTGTGGAGAATTGGTGTTGAACCAGGTTTTCCAATTATTGGTGTGAGTCCACATTCCGGCTTGGCCTTCAGAAGCCCAGGTCCATGATCCATAGGTGCCGATCGAGAACACGTTGTTTCCCG
>CAIRTR010000135.1 GCA_903881565.1 Oligoflexia bacterium
AATTCGCGGCATCGCTCACGACATTTTGTCACCTGTTTCTCAACTGGATCGTCTGATTGCAACGTTGGGACTTCTGATTAAGAAGGAGCAGCCGATATCACCGGATCTCATCGGCGAAATAAATCGCTCTTTGTCTAAGATTTCAAACATTGCCAAACAGACTAAGGCGCTAAAGAGCAGTAACGAAGCGAATTCGGGAGAAACAAGCGTTTCGCGCCCCTCCGCTCAATGCAATCTTTCATCAGAGCTTGCGCAATTAGTTTACGACCTTGAAACCTATGATGAAGAGATCAAAGGTCGCCAAATCAAAATCAGCATCAAAACAAAGAGATCGCTCATGGCGACGGTACTACCTGAAGACTGTCAGAGAATTTTTAATAATTTGATCCGAAATGCTGCCCATGCCTCTCGCCCCGGCAGCACGATCACGCTCGAACTTGGAGCAAATGAAGCGGGTCCCATCGTGACCGTGTGCGATGAGGGATCTGGAGTTCCGGATGGAATCCGAGGCAAAATTTTCGACGCAGATTTTACCACAAAAGCTGGCCGCGGGACGGGGCTTGGACTTCCGACGGTGAAATATCTTTGTGAAAAAAATGGAGCCAGAATCGATTTTTCAAGCCAAGTGGGCCATGGCTCCGAATTTAGCGTCCTTTTTAAATCGACTAACCCAGCTGAAACAGGAGACCACCTATGAGTTACCGAATCTTGATCGTTGATGACGACAAAGCCAACATCACTTCCACCAAACTCTATTTGGAGGCGCAAGGTTATCGTGTAGATGGCGCGACGTCTGGAAAATCCGCGCTTGAAATGCTTCATAAGAACGACAGCCGGTACGCCCTCATTTTGATGGACTACTTCATGCCTGAGCTAAATGGAATTGAAACGGCTAAAGCGGTTTTGGCTCTTAATCCCGACCAGCTCATCACGATGTACTCTTGTGACGACGCCAAGGATCTTGTTAAAGAAGCCATGCGCGTCGGCATTTCAGACTACATCGAAAAAGATCTCCCTTCTGATAGGCTTTTAGAGCGCGTCCAAGGGTTGTGCGAAAAGTATGAGCGCACCACAAAACTAATTGAAGTTGAGCCAGTGGCACCCGAAGAGAGCAAAAAGATCCTTGGCCTGATTGGCACTTCCAGCGAGATGGCTAAAGTGAAAAAGACCATTGGCAAGTACGCAGCCGAAAATCAAACTGTGCTCATTACCGGAGAGACGGGCACAGGCAAGGAAGTCGTGGCGAAAGCCATTCATCAATTAAGCCCGCGCGCTCATAACTCCTTCATCGGACTCAATTGCGCAGCCATTCCGGAAAACCTGCTCGAATCCACCCTGTTTGGTCATGAAAAAGGGTCATTCACGGGGGCGATTAGGAGTCAGGTTGGGAAATTTGTTTTGGCAAACCACAGCACTCTATTTTTGGACGAAATCGGGGATCTATCCCTGGATCTTCAAGTTAAACTTTTGAGAGTGCTTCAGGAGAGAATGGTTGAACCTGTCGGATCGAATGCACCGATTAAGGTGGATGTTCGAATCATCGCAGCCACGCACAAGGATCTGGAGCTGCTCGTCAGGGAAGGCAAGTTTCGTGAGGATCTCTATTACCGTCTCAACGTCCTAAAAATTGACATTCC
>CAIRTR010000136.1 GCA_903881565.1 Oligoflexia bacterium
CAGATCCGCATCCTGAAGACGTTCCTGCTCTTGGCAAAGCCCAGCAAGAAGCAAACCGAGGATTTTGATTTTCTGCTGATCTTGGGCGAACTCTTCACGCTTGTGGCTTATGGCCAGCTCATCATTGAGAGTGCGAAGATCCAAAAAGTGGACGGCGAACTCTTAGATCAGATTTTTGATTTCATGATCAGGGATTTTTCAAAATTTGCACTCCAGCTTTATTCGAAAACCAGCAGCACGAAGCTGCAACAGGTCCTATGCATGCAAATGATCAAAAAGCCCGTAATCAATCCTGAGCGCGCTGAGCGCATCTGGCGCAATCACGTGGAGACGATCAAAGATACGTATGAGATGAAGGCTTGAAGCAAAAGAAAAAGGCAGATCAAGGTTTCAATCCTGATCTGCCTTATAACTAACTGAGTTTTCTAAAACGAACTACTGACAGTCTTGAACGATGAAGTCATCGAATCGAGCCGTAGTGGAAGTAGTCGAGATTCCAACATTCCTATTGGCAATGCCATTCGTATCAGCCTTGAAAGAACTTGAAACCGCAGCGCCACCACTAGGCGTCACGGTTGCGATATACCCTGCCTGGGTAAACACAACCTTCATTTCATCATTACTCACAGCGGCAGTAGGCAATGGCGTGGGCAATACCTGAAGTACTGGCATGCCGCCGCCGCCACCGCCACCAGAAGAATAGAAAACTTTATAACCAGCAACCCCATTCTCGATTTGACCATTGTCATAGACAAAGTAAAAAATTTGAGCACCAGCATTATCGGTTCGAAAATGGATTCCTGCGAATTTACCGCTTTGGGGCGCTACGGCTAGTTTCATTCGCACTGTGCAGGTACTTGGAGCTGAACCAAGATTCAACAACATATTTGCCGGACCTTGAGAGGCATAAATCTGAACAAGTCCTAAGCCCGCTCCAATATTCCACGTATCCGATTCACCTGGTTGCTGAACCCATGTTTTTGTGGTCCCACCAACAAGCGCATCCAAAGTCGTCCCAAAAGTTGAGCGCCCCCCCACGGAGTCAAAAGAGTCTGAGGTGAAAACAACGGGAGGCGGAACGTAGCCAACAACATCGGTATCAAGACTAACGTTTCCAACGAGTGTCCCGTTGTTGCGAGTTGCAAGACCCGCATGATCCAAGATAGTCGGAGCCGTATCGCCTTCGCCTCTCCACCAACCAACTAGTTTCGAAGCTTTCGTGTGTGTGCTCAAATCCTTTACGGCACCAGAATTGTAAAGACTTGCAATCTCGGTATCCGAAAGTGCCGCGCTCCAAAGCGCAACTTCGTCAAGATTCCCTGCTACAGCCCCCCCACCGACATCGGCGGGTCCTGAAAGAGCTGTTCCGCCGCCGCCGATTCGAATGATCCCGCCAGCCGAAGAAAAGGTTGTCGTAGGAAAAGTTCCGGATGTAACGGTAGCTACCGCATCGGCGCCATTGAAGTACATCTTAACTCCTGCCGCCGTCTTAGATCCATCATAAGTAAACGTTACGTGGGTCCAAGAACTGGTGGTAAGAAGTGACGTTGATCCAATTCGCAATCCCCCACTGGATCCCGCTTGAATCAAATTACAATAGAGCTTCTTATCGTTCCCAACGGCGATCGCGAACCCTTGCAGATCTGTATTAGTCGTTCCGGCCAATTTAGAAAAAATCCATTGATTGTTCGCAGGAAAACTCGTCGGCTTGTACCAAAACGAAACCGAAAACGCGTCTCCGGAATCAAAATTCAAATTCGTGGCATCGGCAACTGAGAGATAATCTCCATCGGCAGCGAATTTAAATGAAGTGGAGCTCGCTGCATAAGCGATCGTTGGATACGGAGATGGGGTTGACGAGGCGGTCTCAGATGGTGTCCCCGATGGAGTCCCGCTCGCATCAGGCGACGCACTCGCCGCTGGCGCTGCAGCCGCAGGATCCGCAGCCTTTTTGCCGCAACCCCCAACCACTCCCATCGCGATGGTATACGCGAATACTACGCCCAACCAAACAGCCCCTGCTCGAATCATCTTTGCGTTCGTGTCCATGAGTCC
>CAIRTR010000137.1 GCA_903881565.1 Oligoflexia bacterium
CACTTCGCCATCCACCGGCGAATAAACAATGCCGTCGGTAGGCTCCACCGCAAATCCATCTCCCAAAATCTTCTGGGGAAAACGTTTCATCGGGAACCTCCGACAACGGAAGAAGTCTTCCCGATAGAGGCGAGCGTAAAAAGATGTGTGAGCCAAGCTTCACGCCACTAGCCATGAGTGCGCGAATCTCTTCTTTGATCTGATCCGACTCAGTCCCAAAGACAACCTGGAGACTACCGCCCCCGGCATTCATAATCCCCGCTGCGCCCAACTGTTTGAGTCGCGCCTGATCCACTTTGGCCGTATCGCCAACCTGAAGCCTGAGACGCGTAATGCAAGCGTCCAAATCGCGGATGTTTTCAGCGCCACCGAGTGCGATCAAAATCTCGCCCGCGCGCGCTCCGCCTTCTACTATAGCCAACGCCTGATCTTCAATATCCTCACGCCCTGGCGTCTTAAGATTGAGCCAGCCGATCAAGGTGTAAAACACGCTAAAATAGGTTAAACCGATCAAGGGTCCCACGATGGTAAACAAATAAAGACTGTTCTTCGAATTAAAGAAACCCAGTCCAAAATCGATCACGGACGCCGAAAACGTATAGCCCAAGTGGATGTCGAGCATCCCCGTGAGCACGCCTGAAGCGAACGCGGCTAAAACGTGAAACACAAATAGAATCGGGGCCACGAAAATAAACGCAAACTCAATCGGCTCGGTGATGCCGGTGACGATCGAAGTCAGCGCAGCTGAGAGCATGATTCCGGCTACCGCTTTTTTGCGTGAAGCGTCCGCGCGCAGGTACATCGCATAAGCAGCTGCGGGCAGGCCAAACAACATCATCGGAAACTCAGAAGCCATGAAGCGACCTGCAGTCGGATCGCCCGCAAAATAGCGAGCGGTTTCCCCGTGAAGGACTTTGCCCGAGTCAGTCACAAATTCCCCGAACTGATACAAAAACGGTGGATAGTAAACATGGTGCAAACCCACCGGAATCAGTAACCGCTTTACGGCCGCGTAAAAAGCCGGGCCGTACTCAGAGGCCATGACGGAGATACCAAAAGAGTTGATTCCACTTTGAATGGGAGGCCACACAAAGCCCAAAATAATCGCGACCACGATCGACGCTCCCGCCGTCACAATCGGGACAAAGCGCTTGCCGGCAAAGAAGCCAAACACCGGATGCAATTTAATTTGATGAAACCTTTTGTAAAGTGTCGCCGAAAGCAGACCAATGATGATCCCACCGAAAACGCCGGTATTGATCGCCATCGAAAGCTCGCGCGCATCACCGACCGCCTTCAAAACGTTGACCAACGTAAAATAACCCACAACCGACGCCAGCCCAGCCACAGCCGCGCCACCCGTGAATCCGATAGCCACGCCGATGGCAAACACGACAGGGAGCTGTTCAAAAATCGCGATCCCGCCGGTGAAGCAGATATCACCAAAGCCATGCAGGATTTTATTCTCCGCAAACTTTTGAATCATTCGCCCCACGGCCACCAACAAGCCTGCCGCAGGGAGTACAGATACGGGAACCATGAGCGATTGCCCCACACGTTGTAGGGTCGCGAAAATTTGATTCTTATTTTGAGCCACGAGGGTCTCCTTAATATGTCCGTCAGTTGTAATGAGGGGAGGAAATTACTAAGGATTTACTAGTGGTTGGGCGCGCTAAAGTCAAGCCGGCGTTAGATCAAAGGGCGCAAAATCTCGCCAATTCGCGGGCTATCTTTGCTGCTTGCTTGTACGCCAATATAGTCGAGGAAAGTCTTTGAGAGATGAGGCCAGCGCTGGGCTGCGTCATGGACCAAGTGTTCGGCTGAATCGCGCTTTCCGCGAGCCATCAACCGCCTAATCATAATCTGAAAAACGATCGGATCAAAAACGCGATCTCGCAGAAGTTGCCACCCCCGCGGGATGACAACATCATCTACCTCGGTTTTCTCGAGCAAGTAATATTCCATCGTCGCAAAATCGTCATCATCGCGGACATCGGGCGGAAAGCGATCCAAGAATCGCCGGCCTTGATCGATGAATCCGGCTTCCACAAGTGCGATGATCGCTTCTCTCAAGATCCGGGGCTCGCGAGGCGAGGCCATGATCGATTTCGAAAAGAACGCGACTGCGGAATTCAAATTCTTCTTCTTAAGCTGATCTTTGCCACCCACAATGAGGGCGCCTGAAACCGTATAGAGCAGCTGGGGCGTTTTCGAATCCATTGCCGGCAGTACTTCAAAGTACTCTGCAACGTGATCATAGTGACGGGTCAGAACCGCAAGCTTGAAAAGTTCCTCGGCTCTCTCGGGCTTTTTGAAAAAATGCGGCAAGATCTTGCGAGCCATCTCGTAGGCTTCATCGTAGCGTTTTTGGCGAACCAACATATCGAAAACTTCGGCAATGAAGCCGGCTCGCGCGGGGCCTTCTAGGTTCGTAGGAATCTGGGTCGCAGTCGCGGCTGGAATTTCTACGGCTTTGGTCGCCGCGGCTTTTGTAAAATCATCGTCACTTTTTACGGCTTCAAGAATCTGGGAGACCGTCGGGATCAAGGCCTTGCGCGCCTCTTCTTGTTTGGCAAGCTGCGCTTCGCGTTCAATGCGAGCACGCGCCTCTTGAACACGAGCCAGTTCGAGTTTTCGGATAGCATTGATCAGGCGCTCGTCATGAATCGGTTCTTCGGGAGTCTTGGACTTGATGAAACTCCGGGCCTTTGTTTTTTGCTCAATGGCATCCAAGATGCCTTTTCGCAACCGCTCAGGCGTAAACGGATAGAGCATGCAAAGATCGACATGCTTTTCAAAAATGCGCCCAATCGTCGCGTCCGATCCATCTTCAGTCACGATCACCGTTAAGGTTTCAGACGGAATAAACGACTTACCCTTTTCATCAACCCACAGTTCCGTGCCATAGACCGTGCCCAATCGATAATCGGTGACGATCATCCGGGGTTTTCGTTTACGAATCTCATCGCGCGCTACCAAAACGTTGGATACAACAATGAGCTGACTCAAGCGCGCACCCATCGACATGAAGACACTCGTCAGCGAGCTTCGAATCAAGTTATTCGGACTCACCACCAAAACTTTTTGGTCGGTAATTAGGTCTGCGAAGGGTGACTTCGAGGGCTTTTTAGCTGTAAGTGGGGGCGATGATTTAACCAAGAGACATCCTCCTTCAACTTCTCATCGGAAGTCTGGGGGAAAACATAAATTTTGTGTGGGATGAGTTTGGGTGCGACGGAATATTGACAGTACTGCCCTAATCTGGATCTACAATAAATCCCCGCATGCCCGCCAAATCATCGATCTTCTCTAATGCGCCTGCCGTAATGCCAAGCTCATGAGCCTTGGTGTTTTCAATTCTTTGGGACATCGCCATGGCCAAGTTCATCTCATCCCCAGCAGAAATTTCACCTCGTGCCTTTTTGACTTTTAAAGCTGTAAACTCGACATCTAACTCGGACAGCGCCTGCTGGCGAAATTCCACGTACTCCATAAAGGTGAATCGTCGATTCTTGGTTCTAATCCCATTTCCAACGACCTCAACCCCTTGATTCTTGAGCTCTGCTAAGAGGTCGCTTTCGATTTGTTTGTTACTACGGACGTCCCCTTCGTCATCAAAATGTTCGGGCATCGAAAGGCCCAGAATATCCATGCTTGGGGCGGTTGGCTCTAGAGGCGCCTGCGAAACAGGCCACTCGCCCAGCTTCGCCGGTGCCTGCGGTCTTTGAATCGCCGAAACCTGACACTGCCCACGCGGATCGAGCCAATAACGATACACTGCTTTCCTATCCTCCATCATCGCCTGAGCGAGCTGTGCGTCGCGTTTAAGCGCCCGAAACTCTGCAGCCACCAACTGAAATCCATGAAGGATGCGCTGTTCGTTTTTGCACCAATCCGAAGGATCCGGGAGAACCACCACCAAATCGTCGCGAGTCTTTGAGCCTTTTTTTCGGGGTAGCATGTTTATTTCTAGATGCGGAATCACCTTCCACTTCGAAAACACTACGGTGGACGCCCACGAAAGACTGAGGTCGGGGTCTTTGGCCAGTTCCGAAAAATGAGCCGAAAGAAAATCATGATAATTCTTGTTCTTGCAGGCTTTTAGCGTCGCAACACTTTCCTTCAATACTTCAAGCACCGTGGAGCCTGGGCGATAAGTGGGGAGCTGCACTTCTCCATAAGGAGAAACATCCGAGGAACTACGATTCGGGTAACAAATGCGCGGCGGACCAAACCCCTTATCAGGACGTGATACACAATGCTGAAAAAGTCCTCCTGCGTGGGAAGTCAACGGCTCAGCAAACGCTGAAGGCAGAGGGAGCAGAATGAGAAGTGCCAACAGAAATTTCATATCAGATTGCTCAATTCATCAGCCATTTCAGGCCGCAACGCGATGAATAGTTTACGAAGCATTCGGCGGGAGGCCTCGTTCTCCTGCGCGCCAATCACTTGAACGGCGCCATCCAACAACGCGGATTCATCGGACGTTGTATTGATGAAAACCTCAAACGAACCCATGGGGAGCGCAAAGGTTTCAAAGGGGCTTCCCTCTTTAGGAATTGCATGCGTTCTGCCGAGCGCAAGATCCAGGGCAAGCGCACCGGCACTATCTTCGTTTCCAGGCAATTTTGCCGAGGCCTCAATCAAGAGAAGTTTTTCATCCGCAAACCGGTCGTTGGGCATTTGATCAAGGACGCGACGAATTTCTTCCATCGCTGCGGCAGCGTCTTTTTGCAGATCCTGAAGATCTGGATCATTTTCGAGTGCGTGGTCTTGGTGGTTTAGATTGCCACGGTGGCGTAGGACAAAGGATTTTAACTTCTCGCCGCTAGGATCGTGAGAGAACAGATGAGTTAGAGCTTCGTCGTTTGATTTTGCGATTTGGGCAGGCTGTTCCTGAGTTATGGCGGCTTCGGGTTCCGCAACAGTTTGCAAAAAAGTCTCAGGCACACTCGCCACTTGGGGCTTTTCCTCAATCGACTGCACATTGGGCGTACGACTGAACCTCAATTCAGTACCTGCAAAAACCGCGGCGATGAACCCGAGAATGGGAACTAAGTAGCGCATCTCCTTTCTTTTCGGTGGAGCGGGTTAAAAAGTTAATGATCAGCAAGGTCATTCCAAACCTCGCCAGCGAGGTTTCACCTCTCGTCAATCCCTTGGCGCTAATTTCTCCCCCGCCCCCCCACAAAAGCAGGTATCATCATCCTTACGACATGCTCACCTACGCCATCGACTTTGGAACCTCAAACTCGCTTTTAGGCGCCGCCGATGAAAACGGCCTGCGCGGTTTTGCGCCACTTGATCCCGACGCCGCCGACCCTGCGGTACTCAGAAGCCTTCTCTATTTTCCCAATGCCGCAAACGTCTTCTACGGCGCCAAAGCCCTTCAAGAATTCGCCGCCCACGACCATGCTGGCCGCCTTATTCGATCCATCAAGAAGCAACTTCCCAGCCGACATTTTGTTGGAACCTTTGTCGACAATCGCCCATTTAATCTCGAAGATCTCATCGGACTCTATTTGGGCGAACTTAGGCGTCGCGCAAACCTTCACTATAATGAAGACGTCACCCGGGTCGTTCTCGGTCGTCCCGCACGTTTTGCGCAAAGTGATGACGACGACCAATATGCGGAACGCCGCCTGGAGCGTGCCGCACGCATTGCAGGATTCACAGACATTGAGTTCTTTCCGGAGCCCGTTGCCGCAGCATTTGGCTACGGCCGTGGTGAAGGAGCGGGCCACACTGAAACGGTGCTCGCAGCCGACTTCGGCGGTGGGACTTCAGACTTCACAATCTACAAATTGAGCTCGCAAAAATTCAGCTCCTCTGACGTGATTGCGATGGGCGGGGTTTCAGTTGCGGGCGATGCCTTGGATTCAGCGTTGATGCGCAAGCGCATTTCACCGTACTTTGGAACAGGCGTCCGCTATCAAGTGCCTTTTGGTTCGAACATACTGACAATGCCAGTCTATCTCATGGAGCGCATCTGCCATCCGGGAGAAATTTCGCTCTTGAGAAAACAAGACACCCTCGAATTTTTCCGAAACGTAAAACAGTGGGCGCTTACCCAAGACGACCGTGACAAAGTGGATCGCCTATTCATTCTTCTTAATGACCAACTCGGTTTACCGCTCTTTGAGAAAGTGGAGCTTGCGAAACGAGAGCTCTCAGCATCTCCTAATACTTTGCTAGAGTTCTCTTACCCAGAGGTGGAGATCTCGGAGAGAATTTCGCGGCCCGAATTCGAGGAGTACGCCTCCGACTCGCTTGAAGCAATCTCAGCCTCTTTAGATGAAACCTTCCGAGCAGGGCAAATCAAAACCACCCAAATCGATCGCGTTCTTTGTACCGGTGGAACTGCCAGAGTTCCTTGGCTGCGCGAAGCGCTCTCAAAGCGTTTTGGAAAAGAGAAGCTCTTTGACCTAGACCCGTTCAGAGGAGTCGCACGCGGCCTCATGGAGCGAGCGCTTGAGCGGGCAAAAAAATCCTAGCCCCCTAATGCACTGCGCCCATCAACAATACTCTCCCCTAAACGCAAATCCCGTGGCACCATAAATATACGATGAGTCCTCTTCCTCAACCAGCAGCCGGCGGGGGTAACCCCCAACCGATCCTCCGAAAATTCAAAGCCGGCGAATACCTGTTTCACGAAGGGGATCAATCCAAGAGTCTTTTCATCATAAAAAAGGGTTCCATCGGAATTCATAAACGCAAAGCCGGTGGTTATGTCGAACTTGGCAAAGTTCATCAAAATGAAGTCCTGGGCGAGCTTACCTTCTTCGATCGTCAACCGCGAAGCGCGTCTGCAGTGGCACTGACGGATGTTGAAGTCATGGAACTCACTTTTGCGTCTTTGGAGAAGATCTACGCAGGGATTCCCGCCTACATGAAGACCATCATGGCGGCTTTGGCTGAACGGCTGCGAAAAACAAATGAACTTGTAAAACGTCTTCAACGTGAAGTCGTCACCGACAAAGATATCGCCGCGCTTGAGAAGAAAAAGCCCGAAGAGAAACCGGAAGATAACGTAGAAACTCTCCTAGCCGAAGCGCCGCCTAAGAAGTAGAAATCTGCCTGATCGCTTCGTAAACCGCAATACTCACCGCATTTGAAAGATTAAGCGAACGCACGCGTGCATCAAACATGGGGATGCGAAACGTGTCCATCGGATACTGCCCAATCACCCATTCAGGCAACCCCATCGTCTCTTTGCCAAAAAAGAAGTACGTCCCCGGCACAAACTTGTGCTCGAAAAGAGTTTTACCCGACTTCTTGGAGAGAAACACTTTGGGGGCGTCGGCAGGAATTGATTCCAGAAACTCTTTGAGCCCCGGATGCCGCTCGACTTTAAGATGCTCCCAATAATCCAAACCCGCGCGGCGCAACCGCGCATGGGTAATCTCAAACCCCAGCGGCTCAATCAAATGAAGCGTGCAACCCGTCGCAAGGCAAAGGCGCCCAATTGAGCCGGTGTTTTGCGGGATTTCGGGCTCGACTAAGACAACGTGAAAATTAAAATCCATGACCGCCTAAGGTCTCAAGGTCTGAAGCATTCGTGGATAAGGCACCGTCTCACGAACGTGTTCCGCACCTGACATCCACGCCACGGTTCGCTCAAGTCCCAAACCAAACCCCGAATGAGGCACAGATCCATATCGGCGCAGATCTAGATACCAAGAATAATCCGATTCTTTCAAGCCGTGCTCTGCGATGCGTCGTTTGAGAACATCGACACTTTCTTCACGCTGACCGCCACCGATGATCTCACCGTAACCATCAGGCGCAATCAGATCACATCCCAATGCGTATTTTCCGTTGCCGGTGACACCTGGACCATCCACGGCATCGGATTGCTTGAAGTAGAACGCCTTGATCTGAGCGGGCATGTGATGCACAAACACCGGCTTGCCAAACTCTTCGCCCAACGCGGTTTCATGAGGGGCGCCAAAGTCTTCACCCCAAGGAATCCCCACCCCGCGTTTCTCAAGAACCTTGAGCGCTTCGTCGTAAGAGATGCGAGGGAAAGGCCCCTTGATACTTTCAAGTTTCGTCAGGTCACGCTCGAGAATTTTCAATTCAGCGCCGCGATTCGCAAGAACGGATTGAACAATGTGCTCAATGAACTGCTCACCCAACGTCATATTGTCATTCAAATCATTAAAAGCGACTTCAGGCTCCACCATCCAGAATTCAGTCAGGTGTTTTCGAGTTTTGGATTTTTCTGCGCGAAAAGTCGGGCCAAAGACATAAATACGACCAAAGGCCATGGCGCCCGTTTCGCCATAGAGTTGCCCGGACTGCGTTAAGAATGCCTTCTCATCAAAATAGGCCGTCGAAAAAAGAGTCGAGGTTCCTTCACACGCACTCGGAGTCAAAATCGGCGCATCAAAGCGAATAAACCCCTGCTTATCAAAAAACTCCTGAATCGCGCGAATGATCTCAGCCCGCACTCTGAGCGTCGCCCATTGTTTTTGGCTACGAATCCAAAGATGGCGATTCTCCATCAAGAACTCAACCCCGTGATCCTTCAAGGAGATCGGATAGGGCTCGGCAATCGAAACGGTTTTCACCGACTGAACACCCATCTCGTAGCCGCCCATGGAGCGGGGCTCTTTGCGAAGTTTCCCCGTCACTTCAACTGCGGATTCTTGAGTTAGTTTTTCAAATTCGACAAACGATTCTTCGGTGCACTCCCCTTTGAAAAGCACACACTGCATGAGTCCACTGCCGTCGCGCATGATCAAAAACTTGATCTTACCTGAGCTTCGTTTGTTATAAACCCAACCTTTGATTGTAACCGTCTGCCCGTCAAACTTGCCTGCATCCTGAATATAAAAACGCTCCATACTCACGTCCCTTCTTTTAACAATCTTGGTTAACGATTTGGTAATGCTCTCGGTGACGGTTTTGGCATCAATGAAAAACCCTTGGTCACCAAAGCACTGAAAATAATCAAAGCCAAGAATGACACCATAGCTGAAGTCCCAGAATCACCGGGCCCACCGCCCAAACCGTTTGATCCATTTACGGCCGCAACACTCGCACACCCGAAAAGTTTTGAATTCGACAACTCCTGCCGGGGATAAAGATAAGTGACCCCATCCACATCATCCATCGAAAGCCGGACTTCTGCTTTATCACTTGCATCATAATACATCAGCGCATTGACATCCACTGAATGCCCCAAGCCTAAAATGTGACCCATTTCGTGGGCGATCACGACGGCTAAAAGAGTCGCGGGGAGATTCTTGATATTAGCAGCTTTTTTGGCCTGACCATTCAAGAGCATGAAGGCAAAAGCGATTCGACTTGTATCCTCAGCAATCTTATTGACCATCGTCACGGCTGGAACATAGTTGCCATCAAATCCGGCGGTGGTTGAAAAATTAGCGTCGCAAATAATCACGGGATTCCCTGGCGTGACCTTATTGAAGACATCAGACGCTATCAAGGTTACCGCATCACCCCGTTTAACCGTAAGCCGACTCGTTGAAACCGCGTTCCAAACGGCAAACCCTTCATCAATCGCCGCATTGAGCGCGTCTTGCGAAATCGAGCAGCCCGTATAATCCACATCCACTTGAAGCGTGTTCGTATCCCATCCCAAAGCCGTGCTGGGGATGTTCATCGTAAACGCCTGAGCATTTTGAAGACCCAGGAAACCGCATGCCAATAGAAACACATTTAATTTTTTCATAAAAAGAAGAAACTCACTGAAGCAAGCACACTGGTGCTCCTGCGCTGAGAAGAGAGAAAGTCATGCACCCAAGCATCCAAGTCTAATCGAACCCAGCTCAAACCTCCACCAATTCCAAAAGCCCAAAACCCCGTCCAAGAACTATAGCTGTAGGCCGGAACGGCAAAATCACTTTTGGAAGTACCATTATCTAAAGTCACTGAGCCCCCTGCCCCAGCAACCCGATACATAAATAATCCGGGCCCCATTTTGACATCGGCAAAGTAAAAACTTTGTTTATATCGTGCCGATAGGCCCAGCATCGTTGTCTTCTCACCTTTGTCCGGGGATGTCCTGCCAAACGGCGTATAAGTAAGTTGGGAAATTACGGAACCTCCGGGAACCAGTGAGGGCAATCCAAAATCAGCGCCCAAGGAAACCTGAGGTAAAAGAACAGCGTAAGTGGTCGGCGCCCCTGTGATCGCGTTTGCCAATCGGTTGCGCTGGTAATTCAAAACCCCGCCGCCTGCGAATAAGGAAACCAGCTCGCCCGCGCCCGCAACCGGGCTAACTGCCAACAGCAAGATTAGAAATAAACTCCGCATCCGCTCAAAAATCCGCTGCAAAACGAGCCAGCGTTCGAACATACGCGCCGCTTGCTCCTTTTTTAGGATAGTAAGATAGATGAGTCAGATCTGAAGCTGTCGCTGCGATATCCAGGTGTGCCCACGACACGCCTTTGCGGATAAATTGTTTCAAGAAAATCGCGCCGCGAATCGTGCCACCATAACTATCATTTGCGGAGTTTCTCATATCCGCGCAATCGGATTTGAGATCTTCAAAATAATCATCATAAAGAGGCAATTCCCAGATCCGCTCGCCTTGCGACTCCCCTGCCCGACGAACAGAATCAATCAGGGCGGTTTCGTTTCCTAAAATGGCGCAACAGAATTTTCCCAAGGCAATGGTGACTGCGCCCGTAAGGGTCGCGACATCCACGATCGCATCGGGCTTGAAGTCTTGCGCAAAATCCAAAACATCCGCCAATACCAAGCGCCCTTCAGCATCGGTATTGATAATTTCGACTGTTTTCCCCGATCTTGAAGTGATCACGTTCCCTGGTTGAAGCGCTTTTCCATCCGGCATGTTTTCGGTGAAGGCCATGATCCCGATCACACGATTGGGGACTTTCCACTGCGCCGCAAGCACTAGGGCACCCATGACCGTTGAAGCACCCGTCATGTCGTTTTTCATGTTTTCCATACGAAGCGAGGGCTTGATTGAAATTCCACCGCTATCAAACGTGACGCCCTTACCCACAAACGCTATGGTCTTAGAGGCATTTCGGGCCGCCGCCTTCCCTTTAGCCCCCGCTTTGGGAGTGTACTCGACCACGACCACTCGGCCTTCGCGCTCTGCCCCCTGACCCACGCCAAGGAAAAGACCCATTTTTTCACGCGCAGCATCAGCCTCGGTCAAAATCCGGCACTTCAAACCATGAAGGCGAGCCAGCTTCTTTGCTTCAGCGGCGTAATACTCTGGGGTCCCAAAGTTGGAGGGTTCATTGGTCCAGTCTCGGGTGAGATTGACCGCCTGTGCCATGGCGGCAACTTCAGAAAATTCCTTTTCGAGTTCGGCTTTGAGTTTTTTATCGTGAGTGACAAAACGAGTTTTGAAGGGCCGGCTGCGTTCGCGCTATCAGAGCCTGATTTACCCTTGTTCGATTTATGTTTTAAGAATTGATAGGCCCCCAAGACCAAGCCTTCAGCAAGAGCACGAGCCAGGTGCGCATGGCTGAACTCTGCCGAAACGCCTTTGGCGCCAAGCAGCATATCTAGGCAAATGGCCGCAGAATCGGATTTCACTGATTTGAGTTTTGTCCAAAGGCTCCCGCCTGCCGAACGAATCTTCTCCAAAGTCAGCTCCGATGGTTGCCCAAGACCTACGAAAGCGACATCGTGAGCCGCATCACTCCCGCCAAAGCGGACAAACTCGACTGCGCCCAGGGCGGCAGAAAACTCAGCATCTTTCCTCAAGCGCTCTCCCAAAGCCTTATACCGCCCTTGAGGGGCGATCGCCTTTTTGCCCGAGTCTTGGAAAACGAAAACGGCTTCGCAGCCTATTTTTCCCGGTCCTGCGAACATTCCGGATGGTGAAACGGTAAGATTGAGTAGTGGGGAAGCAGCCATGAATTTGGTCTCCTGATTTTTTGCCCTTTTCGAAGACTTTCATTAACATAGGGATGAACCATGTTGAAGCGCTATCACCATATTGTGGGAGGAACCTTTCGAATTGTCGACGCCTGCGTCATAGGCGCCTCTTGGCTCGTCTCCTATTGGGCGCGGTTTTATCTCCCGCTCGTGGTGGTTACCAAAGGGTTTCCTCCTTTTGAGAAGTACGCAGCCCTCTCGCCGCTTATTATTATCTTATGGATGGCCGTTTTTTCTGGAATGCGCGTCTACCAATCCAGGCGCATTCTCAGGCGCACGCATGAAGTTCACCTTTTATTAAAAGCCCATGGGGTGGCGATGCTTTTTTTCATCGCACTTACTTACCTGTTTAGCGAATACCGCTATTCGCGCGTGGTGATGTTATATTTTGGGCTGCTCGGCGGAGTTTTGTTAATCACTTTCAGACTCACCCTTCGGAACGCTCTGAGAAATATTCGCAGGCGCGGGTTTAATCTTCGCCACGTCTTAGGTGTCGGTGAAGGCCCCGCGATTGAAACCGTGATTCAACGCCTCGAAAAATTTCCGGAGCTTGGGCTTCGCATCGTGGGCGTCGTGACTCATGAGTCTTCCCTGACGAAGTCCGTCTGTGGGAAACCCGTGATGGGGCACTTTGCTGATATCGCAAAAACGGTGCGCGAAACGCGCGTGGATCAGGTTCTGGTTTCGCTCCCCCGGCATCAGTTTGGGGATCTGGATCGTGTTTTAGGCTATTTACGAGATTCCACAGTGGATCTCATGTTAGTCCCCGATATTCACGAATACGTCACCCTCGGTTGTGAAATCGAAGACTTCGAGGGCATGCCTATCGTAAAGCTAAACGACTCACCCCTGACGGGTTGGGGCGCGGTGGGTAAAAGAATCACAGACGCGGTTGTTTCGGGTGTAACCCTGCTTCTACTCTCTCCTCTTTTGCTGCTCCTGGCGTTTGCCATTAAACTCACCTCACGAGGCCCGGTCCTTTATAGACAAGAGCGAATGGGGTTGGATGGTCGCACGTTTTCCATGCTTAAGTTTCGCTCGATGCGCCTAGATGCCGAGGCTGAAACAGGCGCCGTTTGGGCAAGCCAAGGTGATAACCGTCGCACGGCTTTTGGCAGTTTCTTGCGCGCCACGAGTCTTGATGAGCTTCCCCAATTTTGGAATGTTTTTGTCGGCGAAATGTCTCTCGTGGGCCCGCGCCCCGAACGCCCGGTTTTCGTAAAACAGTTTCGCGGAGAAATCCCTCTTTATATGCTCCGACACAAAGTGAAGGCAGGCATCACCGGCTGGGCCCAGATACATGGCTGGAGAGGCAACACGTCGCTGGATCGACGCATCGAGTGCGATCTTTATTACATCCGAAACTGGTCCTACGCGCTCGACTGGAAAATCCTCGTTATGACGCTCTGGAAAGGATTTATTAACAAGAATGCGTACTAAACGATTTTTCTGGCGCTATTATCTTCCGCTTAAAATCGACTGGTACGTCTTGGGCGAAGTCATCAGTCCCTTCTTTGGAGGCGTCGCCTTCTTTGTTTTTATTTTCCTCATGTTTCAAATGCTCCGGCTCGCGGAGCTTTTCATCAAGCACGGCATTCCGGGAATGATCTTGCTCAAGATGACTGCGCTACTGGCTTTGTCGTTTATGCCCACGGCGCTTCCCGTGGCATTTTTGATCGCGATCCTTGTCGCGTTCGGCCGACTCTCCTCCGATAGCGAACTCGTTGCCCTCAAAGCCAGTGGGATGAGTGTCTTAAGACTTTCGGCCCCCGTTCTTGCGCTTTCGCTTCTTGTCGTGGTGTTGTCGGTTTTCCTGAACAACGAATGGGTTCCCTGGGGCGAGCGCTCTTTCAAGAACTCCTTGATCAAGGTTAGCAATACCAAAGCGGTTGCCAATATTCGTGAAGGGACCTTTAACTCCGGATTTTTTGATCTTTTGATCTTTGCCGATAAAGTCGACCCCAACACCAATCGGATGAGTAAGGTGTTTATTTTTGACGAACGCGAAGCCAAGAACCCCGTAACGGTTGTCGCGAATTCAGGAGAGATCGTTCCTGTGAGGACCGAATCTGAGCTCGGCGC
>CAIRTR010000138.1 GCA_903881565.1 Oligoflexia bacterium
AATCTTAAGGCCGACATTTTGAAAGTGCCGCACCATGGAGCGGATCCGCTGGCGTCTAATGATTTTTTTGATTCCGTTGGCGCTCGCGTGGCCTTGGTGCCTGCGCCTAGTGGGTTGTGGTTGAGTGATCGGTGCAAGCGGGCGAGAGAGTATTTCGAGTCCAGGAAAATTAGGACGTATGTGAACGGGATCCATGGGCATGTCACGGTGACGATTGGGGCAGGCCGGTATGAGGTGAAAGGGGAGCGGGAGTGATGGGCGGACCACGATTATGAGCGCCGTTCGATCAGATTCACGGATTCGGCCTTTATTCAGTGCGTTGATGTCGGCATGGCGAATGCAGTATAGATATAGTAAGGTTCCCCTGGAGCAGGATTCAATGGTGGAACTAGTGGGTTTTTATAGGAGAGTTTATCAATGGATCAGGGCAAATTTTATACAATAATCAAACAAGTGACTAAAACTTTGACACCAGAGTCCCTGAAAATCCTCGACCTCGACGAGGACACTCTGACTATTCGAGTGGTTTCGGATGCCTTTTCCGCGGTTCCCATGGTTAAGCGCTTTAAGCTCCTGGCTGATCTTTTTGAAAAAGAAGCGCCCGGCATGGCTGCTTCACACACCTTGGTTTTTGAAGCTTGGACTGCTGACGAAGCAAAGGGGCTCGATGCTAATGAAAAACCTACTACGAGTTCTCAGGCAGGTTTGAGACATCCCCGAGCGGCAAAAGACGCCGATCTTTAACCCAATGGAGGTCGGGTCATTGCATGCGGAGCTAAATCGCACTTCCGGCGCAATAAGCGCAAGGATTTGGTCAGGTGTACCTCGTGGATACCGGCATGAGTGGGCGGTTGCTCCTCCCTTTTCTACAGTCAAAGGGGCTTCGTCAGATTGACAAGGTTTTTATTACACATCCCCATAAGGACCACTATGGGCGACTTAAATGATCCCATCGGCGCCTATTTGGCGAAGTCGGGGCATAACGGCGTAAATAATCTTAAGGCCGACATTTTGAAAGTGCCGCACCATGGAGCGGATCCGCTGGCGTCTAATGATTTTTTTGATTCCGTTGGGCCTCGTGTAGCATTGGTTCCCGCGCCTAGTGGGCTGTGGTCGAGCGATCGGTGCAAGCGGGCGAGAGAGTATTTCGAGTCTAGGAAAACCAAGACGTATGTGAATGGGATTCACGGGCATGTCACGGTGACGATTGGGGCAGGGCGGTTTGAGGTGAAAGGGGAGAGGGAGTGAGGGTAAGACTCGCTGCGCGATGTCGGCTTTCGAGAGTCTAAGGCGTCAATAAACATTAGGCGCCTATGTTTATAATCATCCAAAAACTCTCTGTCTATATTCTTCACTGAGCTGATATCGGGCGTACTTGCGGCTTCTCGTTGTCGATCTAATGACGCCATCTTCGACAAGGGCTTTGATAAGCGTAGACGCTCTGAGTGTATCAATGTCGAATGCGTTCCGGACCCCCTCATTGTCAACCGTGTCTTCGAGAATGAGCATCACCAAAACTGATAAGCGTTTTTCCTCGGGAGAGAACTCGTCAAAGTTCTTCGGTCCTGAAAGCACCACTTTGAAGCTCGAATGATTGTCAAAAAACTGTGGCGCCGGAAGTTTAATCCGTCGGGTCGCCGAATAGAGGCGGTCGATCCCTTGGCCGTCCATTTCACCAATTCTGAATTTCTCAAGCAACTGGGCAAGTGAGGGGTTTCTCCACTCTCTCTTATGGATCAAATTGAACGTTGTAAGTCCCGGCAGTAGACCACCAGGATTTTCGATTTCCATCCGATCAGTGAAGATCGCGATTTTCACGGGCTGGTACATTTTGCTGTAGTCGCGATGAACAACACTGTTGGCGATCACTTCGCGTAGCATCGTCTTGTCGTAAGAAGGTATTTCAACCCGCCGACTCCCTTGAATCGTCGGCATAACCCATACATGCTGCAATAATAGATCAATAGCCTGCTCAACTTGTGAAGGCAGCGACCCGGTAATATTCATTTTTTTAACGGGGAATTCTCGGGTCGTACCTCGGAACTGCTGAAACTCGATTTGGGCGTTGCGGAGTTGCCGGTAACTTTGCGGATCTTTTGCAAACACAAGCCAACCGGCAAGTGTGATCGAATAGTGGCCAGGATCTCCCGTGAGGACGTTATTTTCGAACAATACGCCGATATTTCTTGATGACGCTCCATCCGCTGCGCGGAAGTCTCTTAAATTTTGTTCGATTTTCGTTAGGTCGAGATCATCAAATTGTCGTCCTTCAATCGGAGTCTCGTCGAAATAAAAGTTCCTCGACCGAGCAATGCGCTCCCTAATCTCACTCATTGGCATCGGGAGGGTGCTCGCCCCCGATCTCTTGAAACACCCTGAACCACCTAATGGACTCCGGTCCTTTAAAAAAACAGGTGCTTCACTGCCGGGGTGAATATAAAGGCAAAGATGTTCTATCCCTCCGAGCGGGACAGAAAAATTTTCTACCGTGAGCGGTGGAACTTGGGTATCGCGAGCGAGATTGGAAACTGCGCCGGTGATCATCTCCTGCTGCGACAAGGGATCTGTCGTTGTCTCAAAATTTTTTGAAACACCAAAGACAAACACCCCACCGTTTTCGGCATTTCCAAATGCGTTTATGTGCTCTTTCAGTCGATCAGTGTTGTCCGAAAGGGCGATCTTGAAATCGACCTCGTTGGTCTCTCGCCGATTAGAAAAGGCCTTCTGTACCTGGTTAATCCAGTGATTTATAGTTTTTTTCATAAAACAACATCTCGAAACTACAGCACTTTATGTCATTTGGCAAGACAATCTCTAATAACCTCTAATAAGTTTACGGAACTGGTGCCAGGATCGGGCGCCGTTGATGCCGCTCTGGATCAGGGGCAAATGAAGAAGCGGTAAATTGCTCCTGCCTTTTCTACAGTCGAAGGGGCTTCGTCAGATAGATAAGGTTTTTATTACACATCCCCATAAGGATCATTACGGGGGATTGCGAGGACCCCTGGGGTTGTGATTATCAGGATGTGTTGGCGCTAGTTGAGGAGTTGAGGGCGCGCCATTTAGCAGTCCACTCTGTGAAGCCGGGCGATGTGTATTACGACAAAGATGGGAACCGTTTTGAGGCGCTCTATGCCTTTGATGGGGTCAGTACTCCGGTTGGGAAAACCGATATTAATGGGATGAGTCTCATTTTGCTTCTGACACATTCAGGGGTTCGGGCGTTGTTTACGGGGGATTTGAATGATCCCATCGGAGCCTATTTGACGAAGTCGGGGCATAATGGCGTAAATAATCTTAAGGCCGACATTTTGAAAGTGCCGCAC
>CAIRTR010000139.1 GCA_903881565.1 Oligoflexia bacterium
CTGATCGAGATTATACCCGCGCCGTCGACTTTCAAAATATCGACGCTCTCATCGATAAGCACGCGCTTTCGCGAGAGGTGATCATTCACAGCCTCTTCTTGCCGCTCGATCTTCCAATGAGCCGCATAGAGTTTCGGGGTGCTCCTCGCAGTGAGGACCTCTACTATCTCACGGACTATCCTTGGATGCCCTTTAAGCAGTACTCGGCCGCTAATCCGATCATGAAGGGTTGGTCTCTTCATATGTGTCAGCGGGGCCCATTTTGGGCTGCGGTTTCACTGAAAGGGGAACACTGATGGGATTTCTGAAAAAGTTATCTCCTCTTTGGCTTTGGTTTGCTGTCGCCTTCGTGGTGAGGGTGGTCGCAGCCTCCGGTAATTCGCGTTGGAATCACCCAGATGAATGGTTTCAGACTGTTGAGTTTTCAAATCTCATGCTAAATGGGGTCGCTAGTTTCACCTCCGAAATAAGTCTTCACATGCGCAATCTATCGTGGCCGGCGTTGCTCACGTTGCCTTTGAGTTTAGCGCGACTTCTGGGGAGCGATTGGGTAGGGGCACGGTTTTACGCCGTAGAGATTTTTACTGCGATTCTCGATTTGGGGATCGTGTGGGGATTCTGGCAGTGCCTGCAGGCTTTGTCGAAGCAGCGCGATTTTCCACCGGTGTTGAAAGGCTGGTTGCCTTGGACTCCCGCCTTGGTTTTGCTTCCCTGGTTTGCGACTGTTGACTCGTTAAGGCCGAGCCAGGAGCACTTGAGTGCTATTGCACTTTGGATCACGTTGGGAGCGCTTTGCCGGGATTGGTATTCTGTAGCCGGGTTCTTTTGTGTTGCCGTGGGCGCTTTCAAATATCCTGCTGGGACTTTGTCTCTCGGAATATTTTGTACGATGGGTTTGCGCTGGATTTTGAAGCGGGACTCTTTGAAACTTTATGTGCGATACCTGTTGGGAGTGGCGGCGGGTGGGTTGGTTTTCGGTTTGGCGGATTGGGTTTTTTATGGGCGCCCCTGGGAAAGCCTTTGGATGTATTCGCTCTTTAACGTCTTCACGGATTTAAGCAGCCGCTTCTTTGGCGCGCAATCGGGCGTTATTTATCTGGACTACTTAAAGGGACATTGGGGCGGGGCACTTTCATTTGTAGGGATCCCGATCGCTGCTTTGTGTCTTCCCGGTCTTTGGTTTGGACTAAAACAGCTGCAGCCTTGGGCTTTGGCATTGGTTTTTTACGTGTTGGCGCATTGGAGCGTGCCCCATAAAGAGTCACGTTTCATAATCCCCGTCGAGTATCTTTGGGTATGGGCCGGACTCCAGGGATTTGTGATGCTCGCGTCGGTTCCCGTCATGAGAGACATGGCCGAGTCGATTTGGAGACGTCCTTGGTTTCGACGGGTGATCAGCGGAGTCGTGGGCTTGAGTTTGCTTTTGAATGCGGTGTTTTTCGCTCGAGGGTTGTGGGGTGAGCGCTGGATTGCTAATGAAACCTTTTTCGAGGTCAATCGACACTTGCGCGAAAACCCGGGTGTTTGTGCCGTGGTCTCCGTGCGACGACCGATTTCGCTGAGTCTTCCGGGGCCTGGCGATCGGGTTCCTCTGCCCGCATTTGCCTATTTTCCCGCTGAGCGGCGCGAGCCCGTCTTTCCGCAATTGGCAGTTCGACCTCTGATTTGGATTGAGGCCCAGCCCCAGTGCAGTGCAGAATCAGTGATACTTCTGCATCAGCATAAGCCGGATTCGGGCTGGGAAGAGCGGGGTTGCAGAATGCTGTCCTCGGGAGTCCTAAAATATGTTCCCCTCACTTTTTGGGGGGATTTGGTTGAAAAAAATTGGGTGAGCGGAACCTGGTATCGCTGCCCTCCTACGATATTGGGTGCATTCTCCAAGTCAGAAACGCGAGGCATTCTCAAGCGGGGTTTTGATCGCTTGCCGGTTTTGCCGTCCTGGCGGACCTCTGGGGATGAGCTGCTCGCGCTCTACACGAGGCTTAAAATCCAATTGAATTTGGCAGATGGAACTTTGGGGGACTGGTGAGAGTCTTTTTTGCTAAGGGGCTCAGTGCTTTGATTTGGATACTGTTTTTTGCCGTCGGCCTGATGATTGTTACGGGTGGCGGTCGAGTCAGGATTTCACAAGGAGTCGTTCTGGAGTTCTCGTCAGTGGATCTCTGGGCATGGGCCTGTGTTTTGTTGGTGGCGCTCTATTCGTGGCTTTTTCACGGGAAGAATCACGGCGCCTCTTTGCTTTTGGGGCGCGCAATTGAATGGTTTCTGAATCCCGCGCAATCTCGTAGAGCGCTGGTCGCGTTTTTCGGGTTAGTTTTTGGTGGCCTCTTTTTCGCCCACTGTCTCAAGCATTTGAGCTTTCGGACAGATATGTCTGACATGACTTTTCTTCATCAAGCACTGTTTTACCCATTTTCCAATCCCATTTTTCAGTGTGATTTTTGCCCGGACCGGAGTTATTTGGGGTCACATCTTGCGTTTTCATTAGGATTGCCAGGATTGGTCACCGGATGGTTTCAGTCCGATGTCTTGGTTTTTATGATTCAGGTTCTCCTCTTGGCCGCTCCTCTTTTGATTGGATTTAAGTGGGGGCCTCTGAAGGCACGGCCCGAATCCTGGTTCTGGGTCGGTTTTATTATTTTATGCAGTCGTTCTCTGCGCAATAGCTTGGTTTGGGATTTTCGAGAAGACCATCTTATTTTCGCTTTCTTATTAGGTGCGTGTCTCTCGCTCTATTTTTCGCGGATCTTGTATTTTATTGTCTTCCTGGTTTTGGCGCTCCTCTCGAAGGAAAATGTCGCTTGGATCGCACTGTTCTTGGTTTTTCCGATTTTGATGGAAAAGAAAATAACGCTGTCCCGGATTGGCCGCTGGAAACTGGCGGGAGCTGTGTTGGGTGTTTGCGTGGCTTGGGGTTTCTTTTCCTTTCGCGTTTTGATTCCTCATTTTTCAGGTGCCATGGAAAAGGTGATGGATATCCCGAGGCGGTTTCCGGGGTTGGGAAGTACCCCGCAAGAGGTTCTTACTCGTATCCTTTTTTCCCCCGCCGTTTGGTGGATGTTGTTGAAGACGAAACTCTTTAACTTTCTTGCGATCAAATATTTAGTCCTGTTACTGGGGCCTTTTGTCTTTTTTGCGCGAAGAGGCTGGGTCTGGCTTTTGCCCGTGTTTCCGGGGCTTGCGATGAATCTGCTTTCGGGTATGGGGACTCAGCGCTCAATGGAGTTTCACTATGATTTGGTGATTTTTCCCTTTCTCACGATGGCGCTTTGGGTGGGGGTGGAGCGCCTCTTGGCGAATGGGATTCCACGAAAAACCTGGATGTTCGCGGTGGTTCTGGCTCTTTGCCTTTCTGGACGTTGGCCGGCGTTTTATGTCCATTCGTTTTGGCCGACCCAGGAGGAGGCCAGTGCCGCTGCTGATTTGCGGCGGGTAGAGGGAGGGGCGGCAACGGCCGCGAGTTCTCGGGTTCTCGCTCACCTTTCGTCGTTGCCTCAGTTAGTGAAGATAGAGGAACCTCGTGTGCTGGATTGGGGCTCTTTTTGGCAAGCCAATTTGAGCGCTGGGGGCGCGAGCCGGTTCATCTGGGATCAAACTCAGGAGTGGCAAAAGCAGATGGGCCAGGAGTTTCTCAAACGGGGAGCGCGCGACATCACCGTTGAAACTTTCGGCCATCGCGCTGAGCGGTTTCTCATCAGTACTGGCGTTGATCGCGCTTCAGAAGAGTTGAGCCATCCTCTGCATTCACAATGACGAGAAACCCGTGCACGATGAATTCATATGCAAAATAGCCTTGAGCAGGTTGTGAGGCTTCGGCTTTTTTTGCAATCCAGATCAGCGGCGTGCCGGGTTCGACGTTGATGACGGTCTTGCTCTCGGTGATGGCTGTGTTGGCTTTTTCACGGGCTTGTTCTTCGGTGAGTACCCGGTGATTCAGCAGGGTGATGTCGTGTACATAGCTTGAGTAGAGTCCGATGATCTCTCCTTGCGCGCCCAAATCGAGCGTGAGGAGTCCGCCAGGGGAAACGGGAAGAGCATTGTGCATTTCGTGAAAAGTCACCTGAGCTGAAATTTCGTTTCCGCGGACGACGGGGGCTCCCAGAGGTGACTCAGGTTGAATGCCTAAAAGGCTACTCGCTGCTTCGACAATCTCTTGCGCGCGGGTGGTGACCATGACGCTGTCTTCGGGTTTGAAATTTCTAAAAATTCCATGAGGGCCGCCCGCATTTCCGCGAGAGCCTTTTAGCGATGCGAGGAATCCCGTAGGCAGGAACTCCGCCTTTAGATTCTCGCCATAGAGCTGCTGGAAGGGTCGCCAGAGAGACTCTGGATCTCGCTGTATCGAAGGAGGACTCGACTTTCCAGGGGCGGTAGCGGAACCGCCAACGCTAGGTGCGCCAGGTGAAGGAATTGCAGAATGGCTGGCCGCGGGCAATTTAGCCTCTTCGCTTGCCGCATGCTCGCGAAGTTCCTGTCTAACCGATCGAGCTTTTTTCCAAACAAAACTGACACTCGCGCCAACGATGGCGATGGCGAGGATGATGCTCAGTCCGATCAGAAGTCGTTTCATAAAAGAGGGTCTGTGAAATTAATTAATGGTTGTTTCAAAAGTCACAACCGATGCTTCACCGTTTGAGGGTTGCGCCTTCACTTGGAAACGAACCTTTTTCCCATGCGCTGCCGTCTTGCTGACGCGGACAAAAAGAGTGGAGGTTGGTCCGCGATGAAAATAGTTGTTCGTCTGAAAATAGGAATTTCCGGTCGGGACATGATAGGTAGCCTTGGCGGAGGCAAGCGCACTCACGATGGCTGTTCCATTTATTTTGTGATAGATGACTTGGGCTTGAGTTGCAGAAATCGGTGCGATATTGGCTTCTCGGCCATCCATCATCGTGACTTCCGGATCCAGAGAAGTGACGGTCAGAACAATCCCTCCTGCGGTCATGCTCGAATTGTTTTGCAGGTCAAACCAGATGGCGGCCACTTCGCCGGGATCGAGTTTGCCATTGAGTCCGGTTGAAATCGTTTGAGTAATTGCGGTTGAATCGCCCCCAATTTGTTCTAGCCACGCCTTGAGTTCAATGGGGTTGTCTTTAATCAGCAAGCCAGGTGTCGAAGAGGAGCCGGGTCCAATCCCGGCCCAAGTCGCGGGAAGCAGGGCTCCTTCAAAAAGACCACGCTCTCTGAGCGCTTGCGTAAGAGCGGCGCTATCTGCTGATGAAAACCCCACGGCGGGGGCCCATTCGATCATCGTGGAGGCAAAGACCCTCATATTAACTGGGGAAGCGGGCAGGTCTGTTCGATGGGGAAGATGTTTCAGGGATTCCATCACAATTTTTGTCATGAGCGCTTGCGCATGGCCGAAGTCAGCGGGGTAGTTTTTTGAAATCAAGTCAAAGGCATCCCACAGCGCTCCAAGAAACACTTCACCGGCGTTGTGGATTTCTTCCTGGCTGCGGAAATTAATGAAGGCGCTTGCGGCATAACCCGGGGAATCGAAGTTGTTGGCATAGGGCCATCCTATCCCGTCCGGATAAACGTAACTGATGGTGTTTTTGTCTGCAGAAAAGCCAGGAAAGCCGCCACAATTTGGGTAATCCGAATCATAGGTTGGGCAGCGATGAGCCCCGCGAATGCCCGAGGATCCTTGAATGAAGGTGCCCAAGGCCCAACGGCTGAAGATTCGGGGATCTAAAGAGGCAGCAATGACGTTAGGCGCGGTATAGAGCAGACCCATGAAATCAGAAATCGCTTCATTGATCGCGCCGGCTTCATCATAAAAAGCACCACTTAAAGATTCACTTGGAGAGTAAGTGTCAACGGTCGTTGCGTGTTGAAGTTCATGAACCGTGACCACGCCATCATCGCTATACGAGGCGCCCTTGGTTTGTGTGGAGTCGCCCAGGCAAACCTTTTCGATGGTCGCCCCGGTAGAGGCGTCTTTGGATCTTACGAAGTAGGCATTGTCGTCGTTCATGCAGTGAGCGACGATCTTGACCGCATTTGCTGGCATAAGCGAACCGGTTGAATCCAGGAACTCCCGGTACTGGTCTCCAAAATAATACGCCATCGCCTCTTGAAAGTTAGTGTTTGAGTGAGAGTAGGTGAATGTGTTTCCAGGCTCAAATGCGCCATAGCCCACGCCACAGGCGGCGCCGCTGCGAATGTCGACGTATGTTCCAGAGAGAATTCCTTTGCCGCTTAGATTTTTGAGTGGGACTGTTGCGAGGTAATCGTCGAGCTTAGTCGATTTGGGCGAAAGCGCAGAGTTTCCGGAGGCGACGATGGGGTCGGGTAAGAAAACGCGTGCGGTCCCGGTAGATGAGGCAATCACGGCAGAAGCCGCGGCGGCGCAGGCTGCCGCTGTGGGGCTAGGAGTCGGCGTGGGCGCCGGGTCTTGCTGTGCGCAGCTTGATGCCTGAAGGGAAAGTGTAAGGAGTGAAAAAACGGAGAGGATACTTCTTCTGAAATTTGTTCGAATCATCACTCTGAGAGCCTACCCTAAGACGCGCGCAATTTCGTCCGGAAAATTTTGCCGAGTTGACGCAGCGTGTATCAAAAAGGGGCGCTGATCTTCAGCGCCCTGTTTAGGCGGCCTTGGACAGCTCCAGCGGCGTTGTGGCGCTCTTGACCTCGCTCTCGTCAGGTCGATAGACCCAGACGGGGCAATCGGCGTTTCGAATGACCTGTCGAAGGGTGCTTCCCACCAGAGCCGAAATGAGAGGGCCACTCTGAGGCTCCATCGCGATCAGCCCAACGTTCTTTAGTTTTGAGGCCTGTAAAATTGCGTCCGGCATGCCGGTGAATTGAATTTCAATCAAGGCCTCGGAGCTCACTCCCTGGTTCTTAGCCCATTCGCTCCAAAGGTCCGCTCGTCGTTGTTTCCTTTCGGCTTCATCTGAAAAAGTCGCTTGAATGGGAAACCATCCGCCACCCAGGAGACTGGCTCCGGATTGCATCGCCGTTTCAAGCGTATGGGAAATACTGTGGTAGATCGTTACTGAAGAATGAATTTCCGACGCGAAGTGAACGAGTTTTCGGAAAACGCATCGAGTTTTTCGGGACGCCTCTCTGAAGTCAGTTGGAAAAAGAATTGCGTCAAATGAGCGGATCGTGTCTACGGTCGGCCCGATGGTGACGAGCGGCGTGTGGGAGTGGTTGAGAAGACTTTCAGCAAAACTGCCCAAGAACGCCCGTCTGAGTCCCGAGCGACCATGGGTGTTGGCGAGAATTAAGTGCGCTCCAGTACTCCAGGCGTATTCGGAGAGAACCTGCGAGGCGTGGGCAAGAGAGGCAAGATATTGGACGAGAATTTTTGGCTTCAACAGCCCAGGGATATCCACACCGCTGAGTGCTTTTTCGAGTGCTTTTTCGGCTGCCGGACGAAAACGATAGGTCTCCGCCAGTACGGGTGCTGTGAGTTCGGCAGAGAGATTGATTTCGACTGGGCTTAAGACGTAAACCGGCTCTATCGTGACAGGCACTCTTTGGGCATATTGCCTGAGAAAATCGATGTCGAGCTGGTGGCTCTTGTCGGTGTCACCAAATGGGTCGATTGCCCATACAATTCTCCGCGGTTCTGATTGGGGCCCTGTGCTGGGGGTTTCGTCTGGTGTGCTCATCGTGTGACTCCTCACTTTATTAGGGAGACACGATTGCAGAGGGGGTGCCAAAAATTAAGCGGCGCGCTTTGCAGTGCCCCTTTTGGAGGTTGCGGCGGTGCCTGGATTCATTGCTTTTTCGAGTGTCAAGGTGATGACTCCGCGAATTTCCAGGGAAACGTTTCGCATTCGGATACGGGAATTAAAAACTTCTGCTCCTAGTTCCTGGTGAAGAATACCAAGTAGTTCGTCTGCAAAAGTATGACTCAGCCACTTGATACCTGAAAAATCAAGTTGCACCGGCTCATTGATTTGCACGAGTTCATTGCGCAATTCAGCGGCAATATGGCGCGACATGAGACGTTGACCTATCTTTTTTGAAAGCGAAATAATTCTCATAGGTTTGCCTTTTTTTTTTACTTCTAGCGTGCGTCTTTTGGAATCTTTTGCGCCGACCCGAGTTGCCCCGAACTAAGCAATGTATCGGAAGTGGGCGGAAGGAGATGAGGGGAATTTCTGCGGGTTTTGGAATTAGAAGACTCAAGGTCTGGGAGGGGAATACCGAAACGTAAAGAGTTCGACTTCGTTGAAAAGTCACGTCGTGGCGGCATGCATTAGTAAGTGGCGACTCCGAGAGGGTTCGAACCTCCGACCTGATGCTTAGAAGGCACCTGCTCTATCCAGCTGAGCTACGGAGTCACTGTAATCCTGTTTAACTCAATTGGCTCCTTATGTTAAGGTGTTGATATGGCGCTTTACGAATTTTTTTGTGACTCATGCAAGTCCAAGTTTGAACAAATCACCTCATCCAATGATCCCGATCAGGGAAAATGCCCAAAATGTCAGGGCAAACAGACCCGGAAATTGATTTCGGCCTTCGCAGTGGGCGGTCAGGGCGACCTCAGAGAGAGTACGCAGCATGGTTGCCATGGGTGTCATATGGGGCCGGCCGGGAGCGGGGCTTGTCATGGGGGCGGAGAAGAATAGGGCGTTGACCCCCGTCATTCATGGTGCTAGACCCCCGGGGATATAAACAATAACCCCGGAGGTTTTTATGAAGAGTACCATTTTGTTCGCAACAGTTTTCGCGTTGGTTTCATCATCCGCTGCGTTTGCAAAGATGGAATACAAAAATAAGTTTATGGCCTTTTATCCTGATGCCGCGGCCAAGTACGGCACTGGAATGAAAGCTCAATGCACAATCTGTCACGAAAAGGCCGGCCCCATGCCCACGCTCAATCTTTATGGCAAGGCTGCAAAAGCCGCTAATTTTGATTTCAAATCCATCGAGAGTTTGGATTCTGATGGCGATGGCGTGAAGAATATCGACGAAATTACGCAAGGAACTTATCCTGGCGACAAAGACAGTCATTAATTTTCTATGGGATCATGGTTCGGCGTCTAACTTTACCTTCCCGTATTCATTATTTTCGGGATGTGGCTCTAGAGCCAAGATCGTGATTTCAGCTCGTTCAGGGCCATAGGTCCAAAACATTCTCGCTGCACCAGGTGTTCGATTTTCCAAATAGGATTCAAAAATCTTCTTTCCATACTTCTGGGTGAGACTGCTGATTTCGTGACTACTGAGGCCAGGGTAAAATGGGTTAAGGGAGAGAAGCTGCAACGCTTTCCCCCACTTCCTATAGAGCCGCTCCTCATTCTTGGTTAGTCGTCCAGTCGACAGCTTGGAATTGAGGTCCGACCACAATTCGTCCATGTGAGGCAGGCCCATCCGAATAGTAAACGGTGGACCTGAAGCAGAGGTTTTGAGTTTATCGGCGACGGTGGAGCGTCTTTTTTCGAGTCGTGGTCTTTTCCTCATCGTTTTTTTCCTCAGTACCAAAGCCGCTCAAATCGATTGGCTTGCCCGCTTTGCCCTTGGCTAAGTTTTTCATCGACTCGTCCAGAATCGTCAAGGTCTTCTTGTTGATGATCTCCCTAGGGTCCACGGCAATTCGTGGGCGAAGGATGATCTCGTCGTTGTCATTCACCTCAATAGCATAAAGCCCGGACCTGCGCGCATTTCTGGGAAGAACGACGCGACCTTTGCTGTCCACATTGACTAGAGTTTCTCTGTTTGCTTTGGCAATTGGCATAAAACCACCTCAGACTCCATTATCGCCTTTATCCCACTATCCCACAAGGGGAAAGTGGGATATGCCCACTTTCTAAATAGACTCTTAATATTATAGAGCCGGATGGTTCTATGGGGCTCATTCTGCTGGGGGCAATTTTATACGAATTCTCAGGCGCCGAGACAGCGGGCGTTTCTCCTGGTGATTCAAGTGGTTGATTTGGTTGGGAGATTTTAAATTGGTGCTCGCGCGCGGACTCGAACCGCGAAGGCTTACGCCACTGGTTCCTAAGACCAGCGTAAACGCTGATTTTATACGGCGAGCACTAGTTGCAAGTATCGGTAATTATGAGTTAAATCATGGAGACGCTTTTTCCAAGGTAGGGAAAAGTGCCTTCCGATACAACGTTGTTAAGCCGTTGAACTTACTCATGACGCACGTTCGAGCTACTTTGAGTTTGTATCGCCAGCGTATCGGAAACGGCATTATTCGAACGTCATCACCATTTCTTTTCCCAGAGCATGTCACGATTGATTCTATTCGGATCAAAAGTCGTTGAATCGAAGTAGCCGCCAAGCCACATTTTGGTCGACGAGTGCTCTTCGTTGTTTTCGTCGGCATACTCCTCAAGCTTTTCGTAATAACCACCCATGCCACCGCAATCTTCCGGCGGACAGGCGTTCTCGCCACCAATGCAGATGGGATAGTGAAGGCACTCATCTTTTTTGCTAATTTTTTCTATGGTGATTTCGTGTTCCCAACCATCGCCGTAGTCGTAAAGGTAAAGGAAGGTCTCGGCTAGTTCGGCAATCTCACCTAGCTTTGTTGATAGCGGCTTGACCTCAGGTTCATCCTCGAACTCAGGCTCATCGTCTGTATAATCGACCCCATTTACCTCAAACCGAGAAAGGTGTGCGTTCTGCCAACCCATCACGATTTGAAGAACATCATGAAGTTTGGCGAGAGTCATGTTGGCAGGTACAATGAAGCGTCGCCATATCAGGGGATCAGATTCTCGCAGGCTGACTTTGAGTTGAATGACTTGTCCAGGCTTCAGGGACGCCTTTTTTGATGATGTGGGGGTTTTTGCCATAAATTCACCTCATTTATCGAAGGTTCAACACTTCAAGCAGTTTTGTGGGCTCGATAATTTTGATGTTTCTGAAAATCTTGATTGGGAGAATGTGTTTTTTGTCACCAGTGACGAGGTACTTGGCCCGTCCAATCCAGGCGGTCTCCAAAACCAGATTATCGCCATGGTTTCCCTGAATCACATTTACCGTACCCTTTGGCTCGTACACGTCGGAAATCTGAGCGATACGGAAACAAAGGTTCGCCGCCTTCTTGGGATGAACGCCAATTTTTGAAACGAGGTTCCTCTCTAGCTCTTTTAGGATGAAGCCGGAGGTCACGACGCCTATTTTCTTGTTCATGGCTAAATTGACGATTTCGGATGGCGCTCCGGAAAACGCAAAACCGCTCAACCATACGTTGGTATCAATGCACACTTTGACCACAGTGGTTTCCTACTTTCGCCCCTCGCGAACCATGTTGACGATGTCTTCGGGCTTTAACCCCTTCTTTTTCACGATTTTTCGGGCTTCGGCACGAACATCCTTTAGTGCCTTATTAGCTGCATACTGGCGGAAGGCTTCTCTGAGTACTTCACTCACTGAACGTCGCTCTTCGTGGGCAAGTTTTTGAACTTCTTTCGTCATATCAGGCGGCAATGAAATTGATACAATTCGTGCTTTGCTTGTTGAGCCCATAAAACAGTACCTCTTAATAAGATTATTAAGCTTATTAATGTCGAGAGTCAAGTTTCAGCTTCTTTAGTGTCGCCGCTCAGTAAAAACGAACCCATTCTGCACAGCTAAAACGGACTTCGGGCTCGCAGGCCGACAAAAATCAAGTCATTAACAACCTCATAGGGCCTGTTTCTATTCCCGGTACCCACAAACCTTGTGACACGCTAATAAACTCACCTTGAGGGTTTTGGGACGGGGTACTCAACGCTAAAGCTGAACCGTCATAGGCGACCGCAGGAATTCACTTTGTTAATAACGCACCTAACTCGCGGCCATATTGGCAGAACACCTTTAGATCGATAGTGCCGTCAAATATCAAAATATTCGGATCTTCCTGTTTTCGGCTCTCCTTCAGGACGCTATATTTCTCAAGATAATATGACCAAAAATCGGAATGTTGCGCAATAAGTGCTGTTGGAGAAAATACTGTCACTGGGTTTTTTCCCAATTCGTCAGTACGGGTGCTCAGTTCTGACATTTTCTTTAGATATGCTTCGTCAAGCTTTTTCAATTCTTTTCGCACTGCCTGTTTCTCCGCTGAACTTGAAGCCGATTTAAGTTTCTTTCGTTTCGCCGGCGCTTTGGAAAAGATTCCCCGATAGGAAATAGTTTCGTTTGAATTTCTGAAGGAATAATCATTGTGTAATTTTCTTCAATCAGAGCTAGAATCTCAGTAGCATCGTTTGTGAACGGGTGCGCACTATATCGACTATAGGCAGGGTCCTGTGAGCGAATATTGTTGAGGTCTTGTTCGGACATGAAGATCCAACTGCCGTCACTAGAATCAAAATGTGTTGAGAAATGCCTTTTTTTGTGGTTTGCCGAGGCACTTTCAACAGCAGGCTGATTCGATGTCATAAGTTTCCGGGCTGTATCGACGTATCGAGTTTCAAACTTTTCCGCCTGGTCCATGAGAACACCCTTTAGCTTCGGAACTCTTACGAGGGTATGAAAAGTTAGCTGTTTGGTCGCCTTTTCACCTGAACAATATGCACCAAAGGCTTCCTTCGCCTTTACGTTTGTTTCCGTAGGAATTTCGAATTTAGAGGAATATGCGACTGACGTCAGTGCTGTTATGCCGGATAACAATCCTAAAGCACGCAGGGAAATATACAGTAAACTTCGGCATATTTTTAATTCAGTTACCATTTAAAGGTCCTTTCAATTTTTTATTTTAGGTTACGATGCGATCTTTATGGGCCTCTCCGAGCAAATATTAGAAAGTTCGTTCCAGATACCCTCCGTCGGTTATATAATGGGCCAACCTAATCCAGTTCCAGCCAACTTCATATTTGTCACGAAGGACAAAGGCGGGAGGGAGGCTTCTTGGCGGAGGATTGATGACGTTCGCTCGGCATGGGCAAGCTTACTTCAGGCTGCTGGAGTTTGGTCGCCTAAATCCGAAGCCCTACTGGGTAGAGGTGCCCCTCCGTTTCATAGGCATGACCTACGAAGAACTTGGAGTGCTCATGCGAAGGCGTCCGGTTTGACGGTGGAAGAGGCTTCAGAGATTATGGGGAACACCCCTGTGGTCAATATGCAGCACTATCGGGGTAGAATGACAGATGCCCAGCTGCAAGAAAAGACCAAGCAGCACTCAAGCAATCTTCTTGCAGGTTGTATCGCCAGCGTATCGGAGCCCAATCAGGACGAAGTTAGCGATACAGAGGAAGTGTCGCGCGGTGAATCAACTGCTTGATTTTGTAGTGGGAATTAAATTGGTGCTCGCGCGCGGACTCGAACCGCGAAGGCTTACGCCACTGGTTCCTAAGACCAGCGTGTCTACCAATTTCACCACGCGAGCAGGATATAAGAACTAAAACAATTTGGCGGCTTAAACAACCGCAAATCCGTTATTTATTCTTCTTTGTCTTAGGTGCCGAGACGGGAACGTTCTTGGCCACAGCGGCGGGCATCTTCGTCGTCTTCGATTTTGAGACGCTCAACTCTGCTTCGGCTCTCAGCCAATCGTCGAGTTCATTACCTTGTTTGCAGCCGCGCTGGACATAGTATTCGTAGGCTTTTTGGGCTACTTGGGATGCGTCGAGATTCTGGATCGTGTTTTTCATAGTACCTTCTTTGGCCCTCATATTTGCCATAAATGGAACTGATTGCAAGTCGGTTCTGGGCCGCCGGCTATGGGTATTAATGATGCGGCATTCTAGGTGCCGCGAATGACACATGCGTCTCCTGAGACACAATTGTTAGAAACTCAATTTGTTCTACTTCTGAAGCCTACTGGCGAAAAACGCAGCTGTACGTGTAATTGTATTCAACTACTTTACCGCCCAACAGATAAGTTCCTTTTTCAGTCATGCCCCCTCGGCGGTCAGCGCCCAGAGCAGATTTGGCAAACGTAAAAGTGGCCTTCGCAAAACTCGAGCCGCCCACGAAATTTGAAACAATCACCGTGCCCGCCACTTCAAAAGAAATCAATGTGGGCTCGCTTGATTCAACGGGTTCAGCCACGACATGCATTTCGGTTGTGGTTTGATTGCCATTGGCGTCGGTTAACGTCCGTTTGAGGTCGGCTTGCAGGACGGCGGAACTAATGGTGCCTGAAATAAATGAAAAGCTGCCTTGATTGTTTACGGTGCTGCAACGAAAAGTCGCGCCGGGATCAGTAGCGGCGAATGATGCTCCCTGTGTTACTAAAGAAGCCAGAACTGCGAATAAACCAACCCTTGCAAAATTTTTCATAACGCTCGGTAGCACGCCGCATCATTAGTGTAAAGTAGAAAAAGCCTCGGGATGGTTCTTGACATGATGTGGCGCAAGCACATAAATCACCCGCATGAAAGCTATTCCGATAACCTTCTTGATAACCTTCCTTGTTTTGACTTCTACCACCTTTGCAAAGGAGAGGTCCTATTGTTCAAAACCCCAGAAGCATTCCTGCTCTTTTTATGTGGATTGCCTTGAGGCTAATACCTCCTGTGGCAGTGAAGGCTATGCGCTAGCCTACGGATATCACTACTGCAATGTTTTCTTGGATCTGGACTCTGAGCTCACCGAAAAAGGCCTAAAATGGCGTGATTCAACGATGCAGTGTCTGCAGCGAAAACTGGTGCCGTTTGCGATTGATGAACGTTTGCATCCCGTGAGCTGCGATCGCATCGAGCAGTTTGCGTTTAAGACACATGCGCCTTGTTACACGCAGAAGAAGAATTCGATTTGTTTCTTGGATCCCATTAAGGATCTTCCAGCGATCATGACCTCGATTGCCGTCAAGGACCTCCTGACTTCTGAGTCCAAGGATCAGGTTCTTAAGGTGGCCCAGATCTGCGTGAAACAGGTTCGCGCGAAGCTCGAAGGTACTCAGCCTTTGAACCTAAAACCCTCATATGATGGCGAAACTGATCAGAATCTCCGGTTCTGGCTTGAGTTAGCGAAGGCGCGCGATTCTAGATAATGAATACTTGACTCATAGCGTCATGTCAGTTAAGTTATCCTCCGTGATGAACTTCTTTCGACCCCTTTTTTCTCGTCTCAGCTTCGTGATCCTGGGCCTCGTCTTTTGTGCAAACGCCTTTGCCCTAAGCCTCTCCGAGCACGAGCAGATCACTCGGCAGGCAGTCAATGAATTCAACTTTTGTTTCGGGGATGTAGTTTCTCCCGAAATCCTCACGCTTCTGGTTGCCGAAGACTGCGATGAAGATACGAATCTCCTCCGCAAGTGGACGACCTACTCCCATTTTTATAATCCCGAAAAAAGACTGCGCGATATGGTGCGATACGAGTCTTCGGTTCGGGTGATGGATCTAGAGCGCGAAATCAATGAATTGATTTCACAAAAAACTTCTGCCACCTACGCTGAAGCGTTGGCTGAACTTGGACATGTCCTTCATCAGGTGCAGGACGCAACCTCGCCTGGGCACGTGGTGCCGGTGATGCACAGTTTTTCGGATGGTTTTGAGAAATTCGCTCTTACACCTGATGAGACGCCCCCCGAGCGCTTCTCCTTGTCGGCCTGCCTGAAAATTGCCCGCGCTTCAGCAACGGATAGCCCCCTTCGAATTCTCTATGAGACGGCTCAAACGACTTTGAATCGTTCTCGCGCGCCGATAACGGTTCGCAAGGCTGATGGAAGTCCAGCGAAGTTTACCTGGGAAGCATTTTGGAAAGCTTCGAGTGCTGAAGAATTTGGCGACTACGGTGTGTTTGGAAATTCGTTTGGTGCACCCTATGTTTTTCAAGGTTGCGAGAGATTCAGAGTGGTTCGCCAAACCTATGCCGCCTTTAAGCGTGACCAAGCTCGCCTCGCTGTCGATGCAAGCCTTCGAGCCCTTGCCTGGGTGTATGCTCACGAAATGAGAATTCCCCCGATCGCGGCGGTCTCTACTCCGTAGGATCTTTAACCTGGCTCAACGCTGCTTTAATAAATCTAGACTGCAGCTGTTTATTCGCGAGAAGCTGCTTTGAAACGGGCAGGCGCGTGAGGATGCGTAAGACTTCGTTCATGAACCTGGGCCCCATTCCAGCGCCATGATCAATGAGAAGGTGCGCGAGTCGCCCGCGTTCCAGCGCTTGGCGAATTGATTTTTCAATGGAGTTAGCCGGTACATGCTTGACCTTCGCTCGCCGAATCATGGGGAGTGCGTCGCTTCGACAAGTCGTGGAGCACACCCCGCAGCCGATGCAGTTTTCTTCGTTAATGGCCGGAAGAATGTCGTTTTTACGCTGGTTTTCCAGGCGTTTTGGTTGCATGGCGATCGCGCCGATGGGACAAGCGCGCGAGCAGCGAGAGCAGCCCTTGCAATCTTCTTCTTTGAGCACAGGTTTAAAGCCACTGGGACTTACGCCATGAAGACCATACTCATTGATGGACTGAAGCTGACCACAACAGCAACCGCAACAGTTGCAAATGTAGGTCGGGCGATTCATGACGTTATCACCGATTTGCACGAGGCCTTTGGCCCGAGACTCGTTAAGAATTTCCAAGGCGCGCTCTTTGGTGATCTCTTTTCCAAATTTGCGTCGAATCACAAACTCCGCACCCGCATTGAGCGAGAGGCAAACCTCAGTGGGCGCGTCACAGGCCGTGCCGAGGTGTTCTTGCTTGTGGCGGCAATAGCAAAGAGAGACGGCGGCGGTTTTGCTTTGATTGATAATTGAAGTCGCGCGCTCCCAATCCAAAACCTCGGGCATATCGCCATTTGCGCCGGGCCCGATAGCGGGCTCGTGAACCAAGGCACGACCGATGGTGGTTTCGGTTCCAAAAACCTCGCGGGCGAAAGTGTCATCGTGATGGGTGTAGGCCTTCAAGGCCTCGGCGATTTTCTTCTTCGGAATCATGTCATGGGCGCGCATGAGCGAAAACTCAAAGAAGCCCACAACGGGTGGGGCTAGAAAATACTTCACTTTGCCAGTGCGGGGGCTTTTGAGATCCATGATCAGGCCTTTGTCGCACATAGGCTCCAGGCGAGCGATGAGGGTGTCTTGTGTCATTTTGTAGCGCTTCTCTAACGCACGCAACGACGTGGGCATGGTGGGCATGCGGGAGGCGAACTCGGCCTCTTCGGGGGTGTAGAGGATTTCGAGGATCTCTTTCCATCCTTTTCGCGCGTCTTCAGTCTTAGGTTCGGGCAGGCCTACGGTTCCCGCCTCGAGGCGTTGAATTAATTCGACGTATTCTTGCTTGAGATGTCCTAGGTGACCCATTTGAACCCCTTTGTTTCGGCAACTATGTTGAGCTCTTAACTTCGTTCCTAGCCTAGCACGCGCTATGCTTACTGGAAATAAAGGAGAACAGAATTATGAAGAAACAAGCATGTTTTAAGGTACTCGCATTAGTTACAAGCGCATTTGCGTTGAGCTTTTCCGCTCAGGCGGGGACTTATTCGGTCGACGCTTCGCACTCGAACGTCGAATTCAAGGTCCGTCATATTGTGAGCAAGGTGAGTGGTTCTTTTAAGGACTATGAAGGAAGCTTTGAATTTGATGCAAAGAAACCCGAAGCGTCCAAAGTGAACTTTACGATTAAATCAGCAAGCATTAACACCGATAACGAAAAGCGGGATGGACACTTGAAGTCTCCGGATTTTTTCGATGTCGCAAAATTTGCCACCTTGAAGTTTGACAGCAAGAAGCTCAAATCTGCGGGCGGAGACAAATACAAACTCGAAGGCGATCTCACGATGCACGGAGTGACTAAACCCGTGACCTTTGACGTTGAATTTACCGGCGAAGGTAACGACCCCTGGGGCGGTCACCGCGCAGGGTTTACGGCTTCTACGAAACTGAATCGGAAAGACTTTGGCATTACCTGGAACAAAGCCCTGGATACCGGAAGTTTACTCTTGGGCGATGAAGTGGATGTCTCGTTACAAATTGAAGGTGTTTTGAAGAAGTAAGAAATACTCCGAGGCAGTGGAGCCGGCGCAGTTTCTTGCGCTCAGATCTTCACTGCCTCGGGTCTCGATTGAGGCACAGCTCGTCCTACGCTTTCCTAGCGATTGCCGAAAGTCCCCGTTTTGGGCACTTTACGTTCGCTCTCGGTGATACCTTCCGTAGTGAGCGGCTTCACCTCCATCGTGCTCTGCGGACCTTCCTGCATATTGGTTCTGCTTTTTTCGTACCAATTCTTCATCAAACTGCTCGCCACGCTCTGACCTCCTAAGCCAAAGGCCAATCCGATGGCAAGGGCCAGAGAAGCCACAAGGCCTATGAACAGCGTGTTGATGATCGTGGGCGCAATTTCAAGCTGGCTTGCAGCTGCAATGACCGTGAAGCCCATAATGCAATATTGCGTGAGTGTTGCGAAAAGATCGGCATTTCCCATGCGAACGGCGGCCGCTGAGTTTCGAACTGAGTTAGCAAGCAGGCCGGCCAGGTAGGCTCCAACAACAACGATGGCGAGTGCCACTGCAAGTCTTGGTAAGAAGAGAATAATGCTATTGATGATCGTGCTTAGTTGAGCCATTCCGAGTAAGTTCGCAGCCGCTTGAATGAAGATCAGGCGAAGAAACCACTTTGACAGATCAGCCAGCATACCCGAAGAAGTGACGGTGAGTCCTGTTTTTGCGATGAAACTCGTAATCCCCGCATGCTGAGCGGCTCGTTCGAGTTTGAGCATGACAAGAATCTTTTCGACAAAGCGCCCGACCCATGTTGCGAGATACCAGCCGATGCCGAGAATGAGCGCTGCGCCGACCAACGTAGGCAAAAAGGCCATAAAGTTGCTCCATCCCCAATTAAAAGAAGAAACGAAACCCTCTCCGAAGCGAGTAACTTGATTCATGATAAAATCCTCCAACTAAAAGAGGGTAGCAAAAGCGGTGCCGGGACTGTCGAGGTTTTGGTCAAGTGGCTAAAAGTCGAGAGACTATTTGTTTTTCGATTTAGTTTCAAATCCGCGAGTAGCGAAAATAGATGAGCTTTTATCTGAGCAGGGCGAGGATGGCACTGTTTTTTCTAGGCATTTCAATTGCATTTGAGTCACCTTAGTCGGTCGCCCACGGAGGTTTTTTTATGTCTAGAAAATGGAAATCTTTATACCGCTGGAGTTTGCGCGGCTTAAGCGCCGCCGGATTGTGTGCAGGGATCTGGGCGCTATCGCTGGGGTCGAGTACCCCTAGCGAAGCCTTTTTTGATAGTTACGGCACTCCTGCTGTCATGGTAAAGGACGCGGCGATATTGGTCGTGATCGGGACCGGGAACCCCGTATCGGATCATCTCGCTAAAGAAATGGTTGAACCCGCTGCCTGGACTTACGAGTCGTCCGCGATTTTTGAGATCGATGATTTTGAGGATTACGCACAGTATGAAACCAAGTTTCTTGAACGCCTCGAGCAGGAGCTTCGCTCGAAGTCTGCCGTCGACATTATTGTTTTGCGACATACCAATTCGATGGATCGGACTTTGGCCAAGGTTCCTGCGGAACTTCGAAAGAAAATTCGGCTCGTCTATAACACGGGATGTACGAATGCTCATGGGGGCGATGCCTATATGAAGCTCGGGATTGGCGCCTATATCGGTCATCCCGGCATTAGCTGTTCCCCCGTTTTTGTCAGTTTGTTTAAAGACCGTTGGCTCAATGGTTATTCTCTTAAGGACGCCGTAAAGTTAGCCAATGATGATTTGGAAGCGGACTTGATGCATGGAGTTTTGGGTGATATTTGTAAAAAGGCAACTTCGGCCGATTCTCGCGAAGAAGCTTTTGCCGCGACAAAAGCTCAGCTTTTTGGAAATACGAGCCTCACGATTCATGCACGTTACCGAGGTTCAAAATAGAGGACGACAGTGACTTTTGAGGGGCATTGCGATAGGGTGGCTTTATGAACCCAGGACCTATTGATTTACTCATCACTGAGATTCAAGGTAAACTTCTAAAGGCGCTGGCGCGTTTTGAGTCCTCCTTAGGCCGGCTTCCGGCAATGAAAGACAGCGTCGATTCTTTTTC
>CAIRTR010000140.1 GCA_903881565.1 Oligoflexia bacterium
CTCATGATTGCGGCCATCGCACAGGCCCACCGACTCACCGCCGTTACACGGAACATCAGGGAGTTTGAACGGATTCCGACGCTAAAATGCGAAGCGTGGTGAGCTCAGTAATGAGGCATAGCCTTTGTAGTTTAAGCTAACTATGTCTAAAATACAAAGCCATCGTGCAACCTCCTCTGAACACACAGTTTTTGATCCTTCGAAACGAGTGTTTGGAAAATCCCGGGGCGCAATGCTAGAATTTTAGGTGAGTATGCGCTCCTTCCTTATACTAGCTATGATCGCCTTCGGAATTTCCCTTCACGCGCTGGCCGCGCCACCCAACCCCTTTACCGTCCAACAAGTCGATCCCTCATTTCCCGTTGAACACTTCAAACAACAAGACGTGGTTGTTCACACCCACGAAACCCTCACCAACAAACGCGCTTCAAAAACGACCCTTCCGAGCAAAGCAGAAATGTCTGAATGGCTCACCCAAAGTGGCCTAACCTCCGCCACTTCAAAATGGGACGCCGTGGAGCGCAGCACGCTTTACGTTCGCGCGATGAAACTGGATTCCAAAGAACTTCTGGCTCGATATCCCGCTTTGCCAAAGAAGGGGCTCACACGTTTTCAAAAACTCGTCCACGAAGCACTTAAGGAAGACGAGGACGGCGAATGATCACTCCGTCGAATTGCCGCATCGTCATTATCATGGGCGCTCTTCTCTTTTCCGCCCCCGCCTCCGCCGATATCCTTTTCTTAAATCTCCAAGGCTCCGTCAAAGAATACAAAGAAGTCGTACGGGCTGCCAAAAAGCGTGGAGAAAAAGTCATCGAGGTGCCCGCGTTCTCGGACGAAGATCGGAACACGATTTCCAAAATCATCGCAAAAGACAAAGCCAAGCGCAACGAACACGAACATGCGACCCTTGAGCGATTGGCCGTAAAGTACAAACTCGCGGACACCGCCGCGGGTCCCCAGAGTGGCGACAAACCCAATGACCTGACGAAACTCAGCTTGAAAACCACAAGCCTCTTACCTCAAGTCCTAATCGAAACGCTCAAAAACACCCCACACGGTGACCTTCGCTCCCTTGTGATCTCGGGCCACTCCACGGGCAAAGCCTATTTGAGCGAGCTCTACTCGGGCAAAACTACAATCGAACAATTAACCGCAGCGCTTGCGCAAGCAGGCGTCGAAAAAAGCATCCAATCCGTGCTGCTCTTAGGTTGTTACGGTCACACGCCACTTGCTGTAAAAAAATGGCACAAAGGACTTCCTGATTTAAAAGTCGTCGGCGGATTTTCACGAAAAGCGCCTTTAGCTAAAGATCCTGAGAGTGCGGCCATGGTGCGCTGGTTCTTTGATAGAATCGCTGACGCCGAAAATATCAAAGTTGTCGAAGCGGCCGAAAAGAAACTTCCCCAAGCCCTCAAGCAGCGCATGGCGGGAGCAAGTCTAGTTTGCGCAAGCCCGGGTGAAGCGGAGTTGGAACGGCAGTGCCCGGGCATCCTTCAAGCCCTAAAAGACAGCACGGATTTCAAAAACTTCATGTGCGTTTACCAAGTGAGCGAAAACGCGTGCTACAAAGTACCTAAAGACCAGCCTGGAACTTCTTTGCGGGGATTTTACGGCAACCTCCAAGACGCCGAAGTCTGTCTGGATGGACGCCAGGACTGCTCACGCGATGGGTTCCCAACGATTGAAGCGACGATTGCGCTGATTAAGTTTGAGCACGTGATTGAGAACTTTATGGTGCGGTTTAAGGACTCAATTCAGGATGTTTCGTCGAACTATCCGCAGCTTTCAAAAACGCTACGCTCGGGCGATCGAGCCAAGATCCGCTCTCTGATTGGCGAAATGAAAAAAGAGTGCGGACCCATCCCTGGAAAATTCTTCGAGCTCAAAAACCAGGCCTGCTTTAACTTCACAGGGTTCATGGATCTGTTGATGGATCTTAAATGTATTCCTATTGCTTGGATTGAGTCGCCGACGCCTGGGAGAGAAGTGGATTTGCCAGCGTGCGAGACTTCCAGATGTGAAAAATAACGGGATACACTAAGAGCTCCAGAATAAAGCTCGTCACTAATCCCCCCAACATCGGCGCCGCAATCCTTCGCATCACGTCGCCCCCCGCACCCGAGGACCACATGATCGGGAGCAAACCCATGAACGCTGCCATGACCGTCATCATTTTGGGCCGAATTCGCCTGACCGCTCCGTGCAAAATCGCCTCATCTAAATCAGCTTTCGTGTTCATCGTTCCCGCGCGCACCCGATCTTCATAAGCAAGATCCAGATAAAGCAACATAAACACGCCCGTCTCCGCATCTAAGCCCATGAGCGCAATCATGCCCACCCAAACGGCAATTGAAATATTGTAACCCAAAAGAAACAAGAGCCACACGCTGCCCACCAATGAGAAGGGGACCGCGAGTAAGACGATCGCGGTCTTCACTGTGGACTTCGTATTCATGTAAAGGAGGAGCGCAATGATGAACAGCGTGAGCGGAATCACGATTTTCAAGCGCTCCTTCACGCGGATCATATTTTCATATTGGCCGCTCCAGACAAGCGTATAACCGGTCGGCATCGTGACCTTCGTCTCGACAATCCTTTTGGCCTCTTCGACATAGCCGCCCACATCTCGCCCCGCCATGTCGACATAAACAAAGCTTGCGAGCATCCCGTTTTCGTTTCGAATCATGGCAGGTCCCTCGACCATGCGAATGTCGGCAATTTGCGTAATCGGAATATGCGCCCCCGAGGGGGCCGGAACCAAGACGCGTTTTAGCGCGTTTATATCGTCACGAAACTCACGGGCGTAACGCACATTAATGGGGTAGCGCTCGCGCCCTTCAACCGTATAACTAATATTTTCGCCACCCACTGCCGTGTTGACGACCATCTGCGCATCGGCCACTGAAATTCCGTAACGAGCCAACTCATCGCGATTAAGCACAAAATCAAGGTAGTATCCGCCCGCCGCTCTTTCGGCATAAACGTTGCGCGTTCCTTCTAAGGGCCGAAGAGCTAATTCAATCTGCTCGCCAATACTTTGAAGGGTCTTGATATCCTTGCCGAGAACTTTGACCCCAATCGGCGTTCGGATTCCGGTGGAGAGCATATCAATGCGATTCTTAATCGGCATGGTCCATACATTAGGAATCCCAGCAAAGCGCAGCTTATCGTTCATGTCATTTTGAAGTTCTTCAAACGAGCGATGAGCAGGGAGAAACCAGGTAAACAGAGGGTGCATGAAATGCGGGAGCGTTGAGTACCAACGCTGCACCTCCGGCCACTCCGACACAGGCTTTAAGACCACTGTCGTTTCAACCATCGAAAATGGCGCGGGATCGGTCGGCGTATCCGCTCTTCCCGCCTTGCCAAAAACGGTCTCAACCTCGGCATACTCCTTAATGAGCGTGTCCTGTACTTGAAGAATCCGCTTTGCCTCCGTGACCGACATCCCCGGAAAAGCGGTGGGCATGTAAAGGAAAGCACCCTCATTCAAAGGCGGCATGAACTCGGAGCCCAGCTTCAGATAGACAGGGATCGTCGTGAGCATGATAAGCAGCGCCGCGACTAGAGTTGCCGTGCTGTGCTTTAAAACAAATTTCACAGCAGGCTCGTAAATCCGGAACAGGACTTTACTGATGGGGTGTTGCTCTTCGGGAAAATATCTTCCAACCAAAGTTTGGTTTGCAATCCAAACCACGCCTTTTCGAAGCCGCTCTAGTATTGATCCGCGATTTTTAGTGAGGGGGACATGGCGAAAATAGTCCATACGCGTAAACATCATGCGAAGCGCCGGGTCGACCGTAACATCCAAAACCGATGCGAGCGCCATTGCCAACGTCTTAGAAAATGCGAGCGGTTTAAACAGTCGCCCCTCTTGATCCACCAGCGTAAAAACGGGAAGAAAAGAAACAGCAATGACCAGAAGTGAGAAGAACACTGATGGCGCGACTTCCTTCAGCGCATTCAAGCGAATCAGGTGAAAATCACCCTTGCGGCCCCCGGAATCCCACTCTTCGAGTTTCTTATAAGCATTCTCCACCTCAACAATCGCGCCATCCACCAAAACCCCAATGGAGATCGCGATCCCCGCAAGCGACATGATGTTCGTCGTGAGACCCATGAAATACATTGGGATAAATGCCAGAAAAACAGAAATCGGGATCGTGAGAATCGGAACCACCGCCGAGGGAATATGCCAAAGAAACAGCAGAATCACGAGGCTCACAATAATAACTTCGACCTTTAGTTCATGCTTAAGCGTATCAATGGCTCGAGTAATCAAATCTGAGCGATCATAGACCGGAACGATTTTCACCCCGGGAGGGAGACTCGGCTTGAGTTCTTCAAGGCGGGCTTTTACGGCGTTAATCACATTCAAGGCATTTTCGCCTTGTCTCATGATCGCAACTCCACCAACCGTATCACCCATGCCGTTAAAATCGGTCACGCCTCGGCGCATGTCGGGCCCAAGCTCCACGCGCCCCAAGTGCTTCACCAAAATAGGGACACCCGTCTTTGCATCAGTCGTCACGACGATGTTTTCAATGTCTTCTTTGCTTTTTACGTAACCCCGCCCTCGCACCATGTATTCAGTCCCCGAAAACTCTAAAACGCGTCCCCCCGTATCGGTATTGCCGGAGCGAACTGCGTTTACAACCTGGTTGATCATCATTCCGTAGGCGATGAGTTTATTGGGATCAATATTGATTTGGTATTGTTTCACGAATCCGCCAACGGCTGCGACCTCTGCAACACCCGGAACGGCCTGGAGATGAAACTTAAGCTGCCAATCTTGGATGCTGCGCAATTCGGACAAATTGAGCTGATTGGACTCATCAATCAAAGCATATTGATACACCCAACCGACGCTTGTGGCATCTGGCCCAATTTCCGTTTTTACCTCAGCGGGCAACTTGGGCAAGATCTTGCTCAAATACTCAAGCACGCGAGATCTGGCCCAATAGAGGTCCGTCCCATCTTCAAAGATGACATAGACATAAGAGAAGCCAAAATCAGACAAGCCGCGCACGGCCTTGATCTTGGGCGCACCCAGAAGCGCGGTGACGATGGGATAGGTTACTTGGTCTTCTAAAATATCAGGAGACCGATCCCACTTGGAGTAGATAATCACCTGGGTATCTGAGAGATCAGGGATCGCATCCAAAGGGATCGTCTTCAAACACACCGACGCACCCAGGATGGCGGCGGCGGTGAAGATCAAAACAAGAAGCTTATTGTGAGCGCTCCACTCAATGATCTTCTCAATCATTTTTCCAGCACCCCGCGAAGCTTAGACTCCGAATCGATCAAAAAGTTTGCCGAAGTCACAATGGTGTCTCCGTCATTCAATCCCGAGAGTACTTCGTAATAACTTTGAGCCTTTAGGCCGGTGCGTATAGGGTGAGGTTCAAAGCGGCCCTGCTCTTTTACAACGTAGACGAAGGCCTTCTCACCAGAAAAAAGCACCGCATTCTCGGGGACCGCAAGCTTCTCACCCAGATCAACCTTGATCTTCACATTCATGAATGTATCCGGACGCAACAGTCCTGTAGGATCAGGCACCGAAGCTCGCACACGAACCATACGCGTCGGCGAATTCACCACCGGGTTAATACTCGAGAGTTTTCCCACGAAAACTTTACCCGGGATCGAGGGCGCTTCAACCTCTATTTTTAAACCAGATTTTAGCCCTGCAACTTCATACTCGAAAACTTCAGCGTAGACCCATACGGTACCCTTGGGCAGCAATAGGCTCATGGAACTGGTTTTCTCAGAGCTCAGGGTCCGAATCTGATCATCAGAGAGCCCCATCAACTTCAACTTGGTTTTGGCGGAGCCTATCATTTCATTGGCTTGCCCCTGCATCACATCATCCTTCATTTGGCCACGGGACATGAGGGCCTGTCGATACTCTTCGATTGCCGTAAAGAGTTCGGGATCAAATGCAACTCTGCCGCTTGCACGCACTTCATAACCTAAGGATCGAACACTCACTTTAGCCGTCGTAACTCCGATCATCTGCTGTCGTTCGGGGGTGAGTGAGAACGCAGCCCGGCCTTGAACAGCACTGCTTGGAGCGGTGTGAGGTGCTGATTTTTCATCCTCTACTTTTTCAAGATTCATGTGGCAGATCGGGCAAATCCCGGGCTTATCAGAAGTCACTGCAGGATGCATGGAACAGCGATAGAGATCCTTTTTCGTTTTCTCAAGTTCCGACTTCGACACATTAACCGTAGTGGCGGACTTCTTAGTACAAGCTCCCGAAGAGACAACAAGTGCAAGCAGGAGTACGCCTAAAACATGATATGTGGTTCTATTCATGACTTAGCTCCTCGCCCAAAAGTGCTTCGAATTCTGCAATTCGCGAATGATAACTGACAAGGGCTTCGTTATAAGTAAATTCAATTTGAAACCGATTGCGAATGAGGTTCACGACTGCAATGTACTCGATTTTTCCAGTCAAATAGGAGGATTTTGCCGAAAGCACGGCCTGCCTTGCCAAGGGAACAAGCCCCCCATTATAGAGGCGCATTCGCTTATCAGACTCTTCTAGATCCGCATACATCGTCTTGACTTGATGCCGAAGGTGGAGCCGCTCTTCATCTAAAAGTTTTTCGGCCTTGGCCTTCTCGGCCGATGCTCCGCGCACCTCTTCTGATTGTTTCGAAAACGCCCATAGCGGCAACGAAAGGGCAACCCCCCCCGAGACCAGATCAACGCCTCGATCCCCTGGACTTGGCTGACGCTTCATGTAGGCAACTCGAAACTCAAAATCGGGGAGATAGTTCCACTTCGCGTACGAGAGTTTTGAATCAGACGCTGCTAACTCCGAGTGCATCGATTTCAGACTCGGATTCTTTGCGTACATTTTTTCCAACAGGGACTCTTCACTCAGTACCGTGAAATCAAAGGACGGCATGGGCGGAAGTTCCGGTCGTCCTAGCTGGGTGTCGCTAGGTCTCCCAATCGCTTGATTGAGGTCCGCGGCCTTCACCCGGATTTTCTTTTCTGCAGTTAATAGCTCATCACGAAAATTGCCTTCTTCTAATTGAAGAGCGAGGAGTTCAGCTTGTTGCGCTTTCCCAAGCGTGTACTTGCTTCGAGTAACGCTAATGAGTTGTCCTACAAGCGCGATCTGTTCTGTTACGATATCCTGCTTTTTGTAGGCTAGAAAAAGCTCAAAAAATGCAACCCGCACCTCTTTGATCAAATCCAACTTCTTGTGAGTGTAACTCGCAGACCTTGCCTCATATTCATGCCTGGCAGCATTTTGAAGTTTGCTCAACTTACCCGGAAACGGAATTTTCTGGGTGAGCGAAAATTCATTCCCCGTCATCCCAAGATTCCCTGCCGATAAAGTATCGCTCGGGTAATTGAGCGCCGCAAATCCCAGCATCGGATCTTCGTATGCCCCTTTCGGTCCAATCTCCGCTTCTTTGCCTATGGCTTCGTATCTTGCAGCCTCCAATGCGGGACGATTCATGAGTGCCTCGTCGATCAAGTTCTGCAACTTTTCTTGACCATTAGCCACACCTGATCCAAGCGCGGCATTTCCCATGGCCGAAGCCATCATCAAGGAAACAAGAAGCAGGGGGCCTTTTACTATCTTCATCATAGCAACGTCTTTCCTCTATTTAGGACGCTTGGTGTATCAGTGGGTAGTACGAATTAAACTCCTCTATTGTGACAGGGTCGAGCAGTTTTCGTAAGCTATTCAAACAACTGCGCAACTGTCAGGAAACTGGCACTTTCCTTGCTTCGTGCTCTTAACATGCCCATGCGAGGACGGATACAAAAGCCACAAGAAGAACTCGAAAGCAAAATCACCCCCAACTTCGTCGAATACGACTCATTTCGCACGATGTTTTCATGGGATTCCGCACGAAGAGACCTCGAGGGGCTCCCGGGTGGCAAGGGGCTCAATATTGCGCATGAGTGTGTCGATCGGCACGCGCGTCGCGCTCCGAATCAACTCGCCATCCGGTGGCTCAGCAAAAAGGGCGAGTGTCACGATCTAAGTTATGCCGATTTAAGGGATGCAACCAATCGATTCGCAAACGTTCTTCAACGGCTTGGGGTAAAAAAGGGGGAGCGCGTGTTCTCGCTCTTGGGGCGCTGCCCAGAACTCTATTTCACCGCCTTAGGAACGATGAAGAACCGCAATGTTTTCTGCCCTCTCTCTTCATCCTTTGGGCCTGAATCCCTTCATGCTCGACTTCAAATTGGAGAGGCAAAAGTCCTGGTCACCACCGAGTCCCAGTATTTGAAAAAAGTTGCGCCACTCCTTGGAACGCTTCCCGCGCTCAAACACATCTTGTTGATCAAAGATGGGATCCGAAGAGACATCGCTGGCACTCAGGACTATCTAGCCCTCATGTCCGCCGCGAATCCTCATTTTGTGATTGAACCCACCTTTCCGCAGGACCCGGCTCTATTACACTTTACAAGTGGAACAACTGGACGCCCAAAGGGGGCGATTCATGCCCATGAGGCTATTGTCGCAGACCATTTTACCGGAAAAACGGCACTTGATCTTCACCCTGGCGATGTCTTCTGGTGCACTGCGGACCCGGGCTGGGTGACGGGAACCTCCTACGGAATTCTCTCTCCCCTTTCCAACGGAGTCACAAGCATCGTCGATGAAGCTGACTTCAATGCGGAGCGATGGTATCAAATTCTTCAAGAGCAAAAAGTAAACGTTTGGTACACGGCACCCAAGGCCATCCGCATGCTCATGCAGGCAGGAAAAGAACTCCGGGCCAGCTATGATCTCCGGCAACTCCGTTTCATCGCAAGTGTGGGTGAGCCCTTGAATCCCGAAGCTGTGTACTGGGGCAAAGAAGTTCTAGGACTACCCATTCACGAGAATTGGTCGCAAACCGAAACAGGTGGAATCATGATGTCTAATTTCCGAAGCATGGAAATCAGACCTGGTTCTATGGGAAAATCAATCCCTGGCATTGAAGCCTACATCGTACGGCGTGATGCCCAAGGCCAGCTCGAAGTCGTCACAGAACCGAACGTAGAAGGGGAACTTGCGCTTAAGCGAGGTTGGCCCTCGATGTTTCGCGGCTACATTAATGAAGACGAGCGCTATCGGAAATGCTTTGCGGGAGAGTTCTATCTCACAGGTGATCTGGCGCGAAGGGATTCGGATGGCTACTTCTGGTTCGTGGGACGCGCCGAGGATGTGATCAAATCATCCGGGCACCTCATCGGACCCTTTGAAGTGGAGAGCGTTCTGATTGAGCATCCTGCCGTCGCAGAAGCCGCCGTCATTGGAAAGCCAGACCCTATCGCCTTTGAAATCATCAAAGCCTTTGTCTCGCTCAAAAATGGATTCGCCCCTTCTGAGAATCTTCGATTGGAATTGATCGGATTTGCACGTAGCCGCCTGGGTGCGGTCGTCGCACCCAAGGAAATCGAATTTCGTAAGGACTTGCCGCGCACTCGAAGCGGTAAACTCATGCGACGACTCCTTAAGGCCGAAGAACTTGATCTGCCTACCGGCGACACCTCGACTTTGGAGAAGACTGCAGCTTAATTAGGCTGCCTTCCTGCCCTGACTTAACCTTCTTAACTGCTCGTACAAATCCCGCTCCTGGGACGAAAGCGTCTTGGGAATCTGAACCTTAATCCGGATGAAGAAGTCTCCTTTGCCTCGCAATTTGAATTCAGGAAGACCTTTACCCTTTAAGCGCAGGACTGTCTCCGGCTGGGTCCCCTGGGGAATCGCCACGTCCGTAAAACCTTCAAGTGTTTGGATCTTTATACTCGTGCCTAAAACGGCGTCTGCAATCGAGATCCCTAGCGTACAATGCAGGTCCGCCCCGTCCCGCTCAAAAAGTGGATTAGGCAATGTTCGAACGATGACAAAAAGATCGCCTGGGGCTCCACCAGTAACCTCACTTGGCAAACCGTGCCCCGCCACACGAAGGGCTGTGCCTTCTCTGATTCCAGCCGGGATCGTGATCGTGATCGCATCTTCGGTCTCAA
>CAIRTR010000141.1 GCA_903881565.1 Oligoflexia bacterium
CTCAAAATTGGAGTTTGAAGTAGCCCTGCGCAATCCGCTCAAGAACTGTCCCCTCAATACACTGTTGCCGGCAGTTTTGAGGCTTTCCAGAGGTGATTGGGAAAAGATTGCGCTCGCTCTTGTGGAAGATAACTCCCTGGATTTGGCGGTGGATCTAAATTTTTCACTCCCGGTGGTGATCGAATACGCAAATGCAAAGCTATCGAGGGAAGCCGTGCTTCGTGCCTTAGAAAAGGAGATCAACGGACAAGGAGAACTTTTCACTCAAGACAAGACTTCTACGATCATCGATAATTTGGCGTTTACCCTTTTGAGATCATTTGCCTTGGAATTCTCCCAAGAGGAATTAGCTCCCTTGCGAGACAAAATCCTAAATGACTACTTTATCCCTATCGATTCGGATCAATGCCCAAGGGATGCGGGGATCTGTTTTGGCAAGCGTGGCGAGTGGTCGACTCCTCAAGTGGGGGATTACGCCGTCACGTTGAAGAAGCAAAGATATTTTGGAAAGCCTGTTACGATCCACAGCACTTCGAAAGTTTCTGACAGTCTGGGCGATCGGCAGGAAATACTGATTTCTGCTCCGAACGAAAATCCACTCGTGCCACCAAAAGTCGGAGAACTTAGCCAGGTCTTTCGGACCGTCCACGAGGGCGAGGTCATGGAGCTCAAGTTTCGTGAAATAGGTTTTGGCGAAGTGAGTTTTGAAGACTCACATGAAGTGTACGTGCCTGGTTTAGAATGCACTGATCGATATTCCTCGTGCCTTGACGGTCGCTGGAGTTGTACGAACCCGAGCTCAGAGGATTTCAATTGCCGCAATGAATGCGGCGCAGGTTACAAACCCGTGTGCATTAGGAGTCATCAACAGTGCTCAAAGCGTGAGTGTGTTTGGCCAAAGGCTTCGGTCCAAGGGGGGGCTTCTGTATTATTCAGGCCCCTGGCTTGCAACTGCGTTGATTATGAAACCGTCTGTGATGAAACTCAAAGCCAGTGCCAGGGTTGGAGTTCCGTATGCGATAGGCGGAGAGTCTGTGATCGATTGCCCGTGCCAGATCGCCCCGTGCTTCCGTATCGAACCGGTGGTGCATCGCCTGAGGCTCCTGACTTTAGTTGGACCTGTGGAAGCTATGCTCAGAATCAGTGCGCGCCGGGTGCTTGGGTAGATCATTGGAAAAAGATTAGGATGTGGTCGCTTCTAGTGTTGGTTCCCCATCTCAAACAGCAGGCGTTCAAAGTTGAATACTGGGACCAAGTGATCACAGGACTAAGTTTGCGCTTTTCGTGGGCGACTCCCTCTGGGACTGAGACCAAGGTATGTCCGCTGAAAGATTTCGAGAAGCGAATGCTTCCCCCTGATCAGATTTTGGTCGTTCTCAAAAACACAGCGAACTGCTCCGCGTTTAACGAGAATAATCGCAAGGCCGGGCACGCACCCATGCTTGGCTTCGTTAATCAGATTGTATTTCCCTCCCAGTTTCAGTGTGGAGTCCGTTGGGACAATTGGAAGGGAGAGCGATCATATTCATGCAAACTTCCAGATGAAGCAGAAACCATCGTAGCAACGACAGTGGCAGAAGATGAACAGCGCTTAGCGCGTGGTGAAAGGATCGGAATCTACAAGTCGTATTTTCCACGAGTGGAGCTTCAGGGGAGATTAAGAATTGTCGGATCAAAACTAGAAAGTCTTGGAGGCGGAAATGATTAAATCAAATGTGATAACTGGGTTGGCTTTTATCTCTTTACTTGGGCTGCTTGCGTGTGGGGGCTGTACCTTCAAAAAGGCCGAAAGTGCTGGAGATCGCGGAGGTATAACGAGTGATCCTGGCCTTGGTCCGATTGGGCGAATTGCGCCTAGTGGGGTTCCAAGTGATTCGCCGAGCGGCGTGCCCGCCGGTGTTGCCGTCACGCGCGCTCTGGAAATTGCCCCTGAGGATTGGATCATTGAGAGCGGCTCACGCGGAAAGGCTCAGACGACGATTAAGAGCATAAGGCCCGAAAAGGTAGAGGAGATTAGGAAAAACTTTCATGTACCAAGGCTCTCCGCAATCACGGTGCCGGAAGCAAATGGTTTTGAGCTCTACGAAATCAAAGGCTACCCCGAGCTGGAGCGGAACATCTACATCCAACCCAAGGTGTACATTAATACAGGGGGTGGGCAGGGGCAGGTATTAGGTTACAAAACAGGCAAGAAAGACCCGGTCGGGAAGGACCTCATAGAGATTTCGATCCCTGTTGCCTTGGTGAATGGGTTGGTGGGGAACATTCCGACTGTCGGAGGAGTTCAAAGTGGCCTGGGCGCTGCGGTCACACTGCCCGAGAAATATCAGATTCCGGATTTGAATGCGCTTCGAGCGCGCCTTGGGAAAGATATAGCGACGCTCCCTGTTTGCCCCAAGCTTTTTCGGCTTACTTTTGAGGGGAGAG
>CAIRTR010000142.1 GCA_903881565.1 Oligoflexia bacterium
AATTCGACGATCGGACGATGGTGAAAAAGATCAGGACGGATTCCGATGCGGTCCAACGAAAACGGAAGATTGAATTTATAATCACCGACTGCGAAACTGGAGTCCGCGATAAACCCTTTTTCGGCTAGCACATCGAAAAGGTTAGGGTGAACCAAAAGATACGGAGCGCGAAACACGCGGGGTCGAATCCCTGTGGCCTGAGTGATCAAGTCCGTTGAGACGCCGATCTCTCCGCAGAGAGTTTCTCGCTCGCCCGGAGTTTTCCCATACGAAGGAGCGGACTCTAAGCATGTTCCTAAAGGTTGTTTCCCAAACCCCATGGAGTGTTGGACGGAGTGTGCCCCCAAGGGACACATGCCAAATGCACAGAGTTTTTTGAGCGTTTCTGGGTTGTAGTACCCTTCAATGTAATCCGTGGTGATGTTGAAAGTCGCGATTGCGCCAAGTGCTTTTTCAGTTTCCGCGGCTTGAATTGCCCCGGGTTTCCCCCATTTTCCGCTGCGGTGGGAGTCAGGCGCGTCGATATCATGAGTCATGAGAACAACGGAGTTTTCGGGCCCTGGGACCGTGTGTTTCAGTGCGAAGTGCCCTTGGGCGCTTTCGTTGAATGCTCCTCGAAGAAAAAGTCCCATGAGATCACTCGAAGGTTCAAAGCAGTTTATGTAGCAGCGGTAGTGCAAGAAGGTGTGTAGGTCATGCCCCAAAGCATAGACGGCGCCTTTTCCAAGGGCTCTGCGAGTGAGAACAGCACCTGCGATCTTCTCACCTAGTTTTGCGATCGCCACGGTTTGTGTTTGCTTTGTCGGGTCCGGTTCAAGAAGGAACGCTTCGGGGGCTTCGGATGTCGTGGCATCATGCAAGGGCACAGAAAGCTCTTCGGGGCGATCAAAGGATTTAAGTGCCACAGATTTTTCAGGCAAAAACTGAATGGTAGTAAGGTCTAGGCGGCGCTCAGTTCGGAGGAGGCCTGCCAAATTCAGTGCAAAGTCGTTGGTAGTTTCCCCAATGGGTTTGAGGAGGATGAGGATTCCGCCGGATTGAGCGAATTTTTCGAGTGCGGTCTTTTGAGGTTCACTCAGCGTTGAAGGCTCAAGATATCCCGGAATAATTATGAGTGAGTAGCGATCTAACGTCTTGAAGTCATTTTCCCAATCTGATCCATGTGCGGGCGCGTCCGCAGGAATGCCCCACTGATCCAGAAACGTTTTGACGTTATCAACTTCGCCGCCGTCGGAGTCTCTCCAGAGATAAGGCGGAACGAGAACGCGGGCGCGGAGGGGGCGCGAGGTATCGGAGAATGAAGCGACCGTTCTTGCGCCAGGGATGCTTGCGCAGGACATTGTGATTAGGGACAAAAATAGGGGTAAAAAAAGGAGGGGACGCTTGTACACGTTACAAGTCTACCAGACGAGGTTGGGCGTGGCGAGCGTTTCGAGGTGTCAGGTCTTTGACGAAAGTCGCGTATTGTCGTCTTGAGCCTTCATTTTACTGTGTGGTGCCTCTGCAAGTGCGGGCTTATATTAAGTAGCCCTACCGGAAAACAGGCCAAGCCTTCACTAATCGCTTTTTTGTTTCTGAAATTCCCATCGAAATTCAGACTGTGTCATCATCGCATCACCCTGCTAAATCGGGCACAAACGGCTAGTTTTGATACAGTTGCAAGCCAGGCAAATCAGTGTCACTATTTAGACAGAGGGAAATTATGAAGAACTTATCAATAGTGGGGATAATAATATTCGCATTTGTTTCAATCCAGTCGTTTGCGGCTCCAACGGTGACCTTAACTTTGGACTCGGCAAACCCGAATGATCCATCCGTGAGTCGAACTGCAGTAACTGGAGGCACTTGCGCACCGTTAGTGTGGGTCTTCAATCGAGACGGAAAACTCGCGCTTGCGCATGGAGCCGTCAATGCAGCCAATCAGACTGAGGTATACAAGTATTACGGAAACTATTACTTGGGTAACTATGAAGCCTACCTAACGTGTTCGGGCGCAAAGATTGGAAACTCAGTCACCTATACGATAGCACCAGCGCCCACGCCGAGAGTAACCTTCACACTCGGTTCATCTCTAGCAATAAGCAGATCCGCAATCACAGCAGGACCGTGCGATCCTGGCACCTTGACAGCAGTCGTAGTAAAAGATGGAACGCAAATTCTTGCAGCAGCACTTAAGGACACTGATACGCAATTCACCTATTTTGGAAACTCTACCTATCCTGGAAAATATGAAGTCCATTTCGAATGCACTTGGTTCGCCAATGACCCAAAACCTGCCAACGGCGTGACGCTTGCGAGCTCAAAAAGTAAACAGATTGGAAATTCTGTAAAATATGAATCAATAAAATGCCCCGCTTTTTCGGCTGTGTCGCTCGTCAATCCAAGTGCTGCAATTACTACAGGTGGAGCAGACTTACATACTTGTCCTGCCTACATTGGTTTTACTGCCCTAAGCAAGAACTACTGTAGTCTTGCAAATCTCAATAACATCAAAGCAAAGAATCTCAGCAGCTTGCCTCTTTCGGCTCAAACTGCTGACGCCACCTACAACTATTGTCAGTACAATCAGACAGATTCAACCGGTGGAAACTGTGTTTGCCGGATGACAAAATCGCTAGCTTGGTAAACATTGCGAAGGAGGCGGGATTTCGATCTCGCCTCCTTCATTAGTCCTGCACTTTGGATAATCTGAAGCAAATCAAGGCCGGCAATTTGAAAGAGATTCCCTTTCTTGTGCAGACCAAAGATTCGGCGACGGGTTTAACTTGGTGCCAATACAATAAGAAGGATGCAAACGGCGGGAATTACGTTTGCCGTAGGAATAAGAAATAGTCTAATCGGGCGGGAAGGGGATTTCGTCAGACAGACTCTTCCTACCCCCCCTTAAAAATACACCGTCATCCCCATATTATACGC
>CAIRTR010000143.1 GCA_903881565.1 Oligoflexia bacterium
ATGTGCGACCTATCCCTCGGGTTCAGCTGAGAGTTCGGTGTGTTTGGAATGTTTCAATCGAGTTGTAAAAGCGAATTGTCCGACACCTGATCTTTGTTCTGTTGATTCTGCGGGTTTGGATTCATTGGTAAAAACGTGCGTCTCAACGGGCACGCTCTTACCGGGCGGGGTTGTCAACACTGTGGATGAAGGAAAATTGGATGGAAACCTTGGGGCTGGAGGAGGCGGGACCTCGCAAGAGGATGTAAGTGCGAAGAAAAGTGGCGCGCTAGATTTGGGATTCTTCACGACTGGGTTTCGAAGGTTTGGATTTGTGTCCCCTCCCTATCAAAAAGTTTCCCGAATTGTGAGGCAACTTGACGGCAAATCTGTGATCGGCGGAACCGTGTGCGTGGATAAGGACTCCGCGATGTGTGATGTGTTCGTGGCGCGTCTTAACACCGATAATTCGCTTGATTCAGATTTCGGCTATAAAGGCGTTGTCGTTTTTGATGTAGGGAAAGATATTATGGGGTTGGATGCCCCATCCAAGGATTCGTTTGTAGGTTTTGAGATGCAATTGGAGGATGCGCCGGGGACAGGGGTTTCGTTCATTGTGCTCGCGGATAAAAGGGTGGGTGCTACTGCAGAGTTTGTCTTGTTTCGTTTGAATTCAAGCGGGGTGATTGATCCGGATTTTGCGCAAGGTGATACTGTGAACCAGGCTTATCAGTCCTTTTCTGTATCCAATGCCCCGGTCTCCCAGCCAGGAGATCTCTCTTTGAGTTTGTGGGAAAAAAGCCTTTTTGTATCTTACACTAATATGGAGGTGGATGGTGTCCGTAGACAATATCTTCTTCCCTATAGTCTAAGTTTTGGTCAGCCTATCGCAATTGATAAAAGTTGGTTTGCAAAACCATATGGCGTTGTTGGCACAAAATTGGCTATTCCCTTGCAGTTTTTTGCACCTTTTGAAGTCACCGCCCCCATTCCAACACTAAAGGTCGTCCGCCCCTTTTCAAGTGATCTCTATTTCTCAGCGGGATGCTTCACTCAAATCTTGGGTTTATATAAAGTTAGTACTAATTTTTGGGTGGCCCGGATCAAAAAGAAGAGTGCAACCCCATCGTATGAGGAATTCAAAACGAATCAACCGGGGTGTGCGAACATGGCTTTTAGTTATTTTTCCTCGGTTTTTCTTGTTGATTCAACATCTGCGAAGGACAAAGTGTCTTTTGTTTATTTTCAAAATGACGCATCGGATATTGCAACAAATACTACACGCGTTGATTTTAGTGTTCCTGTTGGGATTGTTGTTAATAGAATTGTGCCGTCGAGTAAAGATGTGTTTGTGTTTTGGGGTGTTGGCACCCTAAATGGTCAGGCTCAGCTGATTCGGTTTGATCTTCAAAATAAGGCGGCGCAAGTCTATGCCGCGCCAGCAGCTGCTGCTGGCTCCTCCGAAGGCGTGGACTTAGATAATTCGTCCGGAGCGACGCCTGCTTATTCAGTTTTAGAGAATGCTGTATTTTCTGAGAATGGTTCTGACGTAAGTAAGCCCGCAGTCGTGGGTCTAGATAGTGATCTTAAGTCAGTAGGTACTGTGGTTCCGCAGTCTTTTAGCTTAAACAACGCACTTAAAGCCCTCTCCACGGATTCTCAGGGCAGAGTTCTTGCTGTCGGAAATTTTGGAGTTCGCGCGGGTTTAAAAACGTGGATCCCCACAAACTGGCTTGGGCGCTTTTTGCCAAGCGGCGAACTTGATCCCACTTTTGGTGATGTCGTCGGAGATGTTAAAAGTGGCTGGACGAAGTGGCAGAGCCCAGGAGTCATATCAGAAGATCTGAGCCACGTCACGATAGCTCCAGATGGTTCGATTTACGTTGCGGGCATGGCTACCGCTCTTTTGGCGGTTAAGATATTTATTTCCCATTTTTCGGCCGATGGGGCGTTGGATGTAGGCTTTGAAAATGGGGGAACTGTAGTGAGTTTTCCGGTCGGAGATTCAGGTTTTTCAAAGTTGTATTCTTCGAGCTTTATTGCTTCACTTTTAGTATCTCCCAGCAGTTCAATCCATGTTTACGCAGTTGTAAGCAGTCGAGATGACAAGAACGGCGCAATCTGGATCGCAAAAAACACGGGCCCCACTCGTGAAGTTGAGTGGACAAAGCTTCCCTCCATCACCTCTGACGGCAAGTCAGATTATCAGGTCGCCAACTCGGCCATCTTGGTACAAGCGGGCGCGAAGATTCTCATTGGGGGCGTGGCAGGGGATAGTTCCGGAGATAACCTAAAACGGACTCCCTTTTCCACAATGGTAAAAGTCGACAAGGTGGCGCTGGATCCTTCTTACGGCACAAAAGGGGGATCCCTCTTTAGCGCACCTGCACAGAGCTTGCTCGGGCTTGCGGCGATTCCTCAGGATGAATCCGTGTTGGCGCTTTTCAACGGCTATACAGATAAAGGGGATATCAGTTCCATCTCTTTAGGGGAGCTGCTGTTTAACGGCGGGCTTGACTTGGCCTTTGGCACTAAGGGTTTTGCGCCATTTTCGATTAGTCGAAAATACTATCATGATACTCCTTCTAGCGCTCTTGCGATGCAAGGCAAAGACAAGGTCTTGGTCTTGGGACTTTCAGCAGCCGATGACATAGGAACCAAGCGGTTGATGTATTTGGAGCGCCTGAGTTTGCCTGCTGCGAGAGCGGATTTTACGTTTGGTACCGCAGGACAAATGTATTTTGATCTTGGCAACCCAACGGATACTCCTGCCTCAGTCATCGTCAGCTCAGATGGCGCAATCTATGTCGGCGGCAATGGCGGTAGACAGGGCTTCATCGCGAAGTTTATGCCTTAAAACCGGCCCCCCAGCGTAAAGATCGTCATCTTGATTTCGGAGCTAAACGGATCCCCATTGCCACCAGTTGGCGCCGAAATCGATTCATCCTCTTTGCGGTATTCAACGCCTCCATAGAGCCTCGTGGCGGTTCCGTCTTGCCCATTCGCACCTGTAAATGTCTGAGCGGAGAACAGCAATGGGGTTGTAGCCCCCACGACTTCGGCTTCGCGGGCGTAGCCTGAGGTTCCCACTTCTCTTTCAATTTTTCCGTAAACCTCCGCCCAATCCATCAGATGAAAGCGCGCTTCGGCCTCCACTTGACCAGTGAGGGTGACGCCAAGATCTGATTTCATTTTTGAGCCCACGCCCAAACTCCAAACTCCTTTGAGGTTTCCGCCGGCGCGCCCGATGAGGTCCAGGGCCATGGTTTCTTTGTAGCCCAATCGAACTCCAATCCCCAAAATATGCGAGAGCAGTTTTGCATCAAGCCGTTTGTAATCAAAATCAATTTTCAGCGCCCCGGTTTCCTGTTTTGAATCGATCAGAATTTTGATGGCCTTTGCCATCGTGGCCCATTGGGCTTGAAAATCTTTTTTGAGCAGCGCCCCTTCGATAATAAGGGGCGTGCCGCGAGAGCAATGGCAAAGGTCTTCGGTTCCCGTTTGCTCTCCTAAAGAGGAGAGGGGGGCATGAATGCCGATTTCGCCGTATTTGTAGACTACTGTAGTGGGAAAACTTTTGCCGGCGTGCTGAATATTGAGTCGAGAGGCGCGCTCAAGCATTACAAAATTCGCCCCGATCTTCGTTAGAGATTTCCCATCGCGGCTGCCCATCTCAAAACGCAAAGTGAGGGGACGTTTGTTGTTCATCGTTTTGCCCAGGTCTTTCCACTCTTCGGCCCACTCTTCCATCACGCCTTCGTCCATCCCTTGCAGAAGGTAACTCAGCCCTACGGCGGGTAAGAACAAGGGGCCCAGGTTTCCGGCCTGCTTGCCGTGGGCCGCTTCGTGAGCGTCAGCCTCCCCGATTCCGTGGTGAATCGCTCCGGTCGAATATTCGTAAGGAAAATTAAGACTTCCGTTCTTGAAGACGAGCTGTTGACCTGTTTCATCAAAATGAATTGAAGAAGGTTCACCCGAGCGGGCTTCGTTGATCACCATTCCGGTGAGTCCTAAGGGAATCCCAATCGCCGTGTTGATGGCCCCGTAAGTGAGGTGGTCAAACCAACCGACTGCGATGATGTCGGCGTCCTCGGCGCGGCTTTGCGCTGGGCAGAACATGAGACTTGCGAGAAGGGCAAGGGCATTAAGTTTATAGAAGCGTGCGAGCATCAAAGAAGTATCGGGATTTTTCTTTTGGAACTTAATAATGGGTGTGACCTAATTCTAGACACTTAG
>CAIRTR010000144.1 GCA_903881565.1 Oligoflexia bacterium
CTGATGTCACGCGACGACTTCAAGGCCTAGGTCTAAGTTTAGACACCATCAACTCTTCCCTTAGGTTTAGCTCAGCCCAAAGGCTGCTGCCAAAGATCTGTAGTCAATGTAGCGAGCCTGTTACCGATGAGAGCGTTGCTCCTTTGGTCCGCCCGATGCTAGACGGAGCCACGTTTCGTCGGCGATCCGTGGGTTGTTCTTCGTGCAGGAACGGGCTGACAGGGATGGTCCCCATTCTTGAATACATCAATTGGCAAGAAAGCGACTCGCGAGTCCCCGCTCAGTCTTTGAAAGAACTCGCCCTCACTCGTGCCGCACATGGAGAGGTTGACGCCTATGAAGCGATGGCGGTTTGAGATTTGGCTGTTTACCGGCGTTGTATTTTTGAATGTATTTTTGTATTCGCTGCCCCCCGCTCATGCCGAGGGGACTCAAGAATCGGGGGTTGAGTTCTTCAAAGATCCTAAGATCGACTTTTGGAAGGAGAACTCAGTCCCAGTGAATCCTGAGCGCGTTGCGGTTGCGCCAAAACGTGCCGCGCCCCCCTCAGCGCCAAAGACCACATTTACTTGGAACAAGTACCTCAACCCATCCAACGATGAATTCTTCAAAGAAGGAGACTACCTTCCGCCGCCTCCCTTTATGGAAATCGCTCGAAATCCCACCGATCAAAATATTGAAAACTGGTTCAAATACCTAGAAACGAAAAACTCTTTGCTACAAACATTACAGGTGAAACTTGCGGCGTACACCGCAAGAAAGTCGGGAGTGGGCGCGGCGAGTCCGGAAATCGAACCGGATGCCTTGAAACGAATCCAGCAACGTTATGAGACCCCGCAAGCTCCAGCTTTAAACGCAAAGCAGTTTCGGCTGCGTCTTTACTTTGATTCGCACTGCCCACACTGCGAGCACATGATGGGCACGGTTCGTGAATTGATGCAGCTCGGATACTGGGTGGAGTTACGACAGATTGATGACGACGTGAGTGCTCGGGCGAAAATTCCGTTTGCGGTCGCGAGTGCTACCCCTGAGGAATTGAAGCGTTATCAGATTGAGAGTGTGCCCGTTCTTCTGGTAGGAAATTTGAAGAAGCAGTCTTTTTTCAAGATTCAGGGGTATCAACCGTCCGCAGAGGTGCTGAAAGTGTTGAATGGAAAAAGCCAATGATTCTGAAATGTTGGAAGGGCGAATCGAGTGGTAAAGTAGTATTCGTGAGGTACCTATGAAAGAGAAAAGAAGATCCTTTAGTGAACTAGCGCAAGAACTCAAAAAGCTTAGAAAGCGCCCAATCCCCCGCGAAGAAATCGAGGATTTCAATAAGATTGCGGAAGAAGAAGAACGTATTCGAAATGAGAAACCAAAAGAACAGCAAGACAAGAAAATTGCCCAACCTCCGGAGGCCGAGCTTTAATGGGACGTGTGATCACATTTTCAGAGTTCAGAGCTTATAGTAAAAGTCTGCCGGCGGATTGTGTCCGCGGGACGATCCTAGACACCAACATTCTCATCGCACTCACTTATGAAGCTAAACCTTCCCACGAGAAAACTTGGAAGTTCCTAGATGACCTTTTTGAATTGGGCTTTTCACTCTTCACGACAGTTAACACGAGAGCCGAATATCTCGACTTTCAGCGTAGACTCATCATGACAGAAAATCTTCTAGACAGTATCGACGAGCATTCAAATTGGAAAATTTCAACCTTGGCGCGAACACAAATACAGGCTCAGTCAGGGCTGGTTATAAGGGCGAAGAAAAACCAAGGGAGCGATCCGGTCTTTTCCGATCGCCAACTCAAAAAGATTAAATCAGCATTCTCTGCGGGCATGCACTCTGGACAGGTCGGATGGCTAAAGCTTTGCCGAAGTTTCTTAAAGGATCGCCTACTCGCTGCTGAAAATGAACTCACATCGTTCAACATTGGCTATATCAGTCAACATGACCCCAAACAGAAGGACTACTTTCAAAATATGATTGACTGGCCCGAGGCAAGACGCCTCGCTGAAGAGTCCTGTGTTGGCGTCGCGGACGCGATGATTATCAATGCCTCTCAATGTACCAAGTTTCCATTCTTAGTGAGCGCCGACTTTGACATCGGATACGCTGCCCTCGCTTCAAGCGATATTAAAGATGTCGTAATGCCAGATAGTGTGGCCAAGGTTTATCGCGACTATCATTTCGATAGCGCCCCCTGATACTCCCAAGTGAGATTCATTGAAACTGAGTCTCACCGTGAGACTCCCGCACTCAAACAATTTCCACGACTTACCAAAACTCCTCGCTAATACCCCCACTGGCACGCGCTTGCACATTAGTCCCGGTACCCAGGCCATTTGAGATTTCCCTCGATAGGCAACTGAAAGGACTAAACCGTGAACGAACAACTTTTTGATCCCTTGCGAGCCCCTTTGCGAGGCCCCTTAAACGACAAACTGCTCCCTCCCGACATCGAAGCATGGATGCCGTGGCTCTTCTTCATCACGTTAATTCTGCTTCTGACCTTCGTGATTCTATTTGCGTGGCCTGCACACGCAAGCGTGGCACTCCCTGGAGAGGACATTTCATCAAAAATGGAGAGCGCCGGAACCTTGCTGCGATTTATCGATACGGCCCTCTTTAAATGGACCGCCCGAATCCTATCAGGAGTTTGCATGTTCGGCACAGCCTGGTGCTTTAAAGAACAGCGCATTGGCACCGGAGTTATCGTGCTCATCGCAGCCCTGCTCTTTGGAACCTCAACTCTTTGGGTAAAAAACATCTTTTCCGCAGCTGGAGGCGACAGCGTGTTTTCTCAGAATATCACGACAGAGAAGCCGGTCACCTATGCATGATTACTCAGAAATGCGAAAACGCCTTGGCTACGCCGTGAATCAAACTCTCGACTCGCCCGTGATGATCCTTGAGTTTTGGGAAATCAGCGAAATTTTCGTCGCGCTGGTTTGCATCATGGTCTTTGGAGTCCTGTTCTACGAGTGGCTCCTGCTATGTATCGTCCTGGTCCTCACCCTTGTAGGGCTTCCCTACCTTCGCCGTAACTTCAACAAAGGCAAGGTGCTCCACTACCCCTATTACAAACTCGGAATGAACCTGCCAGGACTTATCAATCCCAAACACCACCCTGTAATGTCGGATTAGAAGGGAGAGCGCCATGAAAGTTGAAACCTCCAAAAGTGGATTCCAAAACTTCAACGCGAAGCTTGGCCAACAGTTTCAAACTCACATCATTGGGCCTATAGAAAAAAGAGTAGAAGCCGCTAGACTTCAAGCCCCGCCTGCTCACGTCATTGATGGCATTGACTTAAAGGTTCTCCCAAAATTCATCTGCTACAAAGCCGCCCTTCTCAGGGAAAAACTCTTTCTTCAAACTATACTCGCTTTGGTTACCGGGGCGTTTATCGTCTTTTTTGTGGCCTCTCGCATCGAAGTAACTGGGCTCTATTCAAAACTGCGATCAAAGGAGTTCATCCTGGCCCCCGGTGTGCGCGCAGGATACGGGAGCGAATTAGACGACGAGGATCTGGCACTCTATCAACGTGGCCGCAAACACCCTGATACCGTGGTCCCGAAAGGTGGGAAACGAGTCGTTACTGCCTATGTATATCCCCATGAACTCCCCACCCGCGACTATTTCTGGGGCGGCTATGTTTCGCTTGTCGTCGGCGAAGAAGACCTCGTCTTTCAAAACCCAGAAGAAGAAGCCGCAACCCCAGGAATTCAAGAAACCAAAAAGAAGAAAAAGCGGTAATGCTCTATGAGTTTCTCTCTAACCCCCACAGAAATTGAACGTCTCTTCTCGAAAGTGTTAGCAAAACAAGATCTATTTGCTCGCGCGCTATTCGAAAGACCTGAAAGCCTGACTCGATTCTTGCCTTACGATGAATACCTACCGGAATTCGGCGTATTCAAACAAAAGGATGGATCACTTGGTGTAATTTATGAGGTGACGCTTTGTGAGCACGAAACAAAAACGTCTGACGAAATTACGAGTCTGCTTGAGAGACTCCGATCGTGGTTTCGGCTCGACGAATCGCTCACGAATGGCCGGAATTGACGAGGCGGGAGCGACTGAAATTTTGAAGTTTATCCCAACAGACGGGGCGGTGATGGAGCACATCGTAAACCTAGTGGACTATCGGGCCAAAAAATAGAACAGTCATTTAAGAAGGAGAAATTTTTCCGAAAAAAAATTGCTAGAAATCAAATTTGTGTCCTATGATAGGACTATAGTGGACGGCTAAAACTGGACAGCTTTTTTTGAGTTTTTCGATCAACTATCGTAGTAGAAGAAAGGGATGGATAGTCGATTGATAAAGGGCAGAATTAGTTCAGAGGTAAAATCCAAGGTGGTTCTTGAGGCTTTGCGGGAAGTGCAGACGCTCAGTCAAATAGGGTCGCGTTATAAAGTGAGTCCCGCTCAAATATGCAAATGGAAGAAATTGGCTGTAGGGAGCCTGCAGGAGGCGTTCTCTGGCAAGGGCAACCGAGATCTTCAGGAGAGAGAAGAGCTGGTGCGAGATTTGTATGAACAAATCGGTCGACTGAATGTCGAGAATGGCTGGTTAAAAAAAAGGCTGCAACTGTAGCTCTTTCTGAAAGAAAGACATGGGTAGACGGGAATCACTCAACGCTTAGCATCTCATGCCAATGTGGGCTTCTGTCGTTGCCGCGATCGAGCCTCTACTACGTCAAGCGCCCCAGCGACCCTTTTGATCTTATCCTGATGCGATTGATTGATGAGCAATATCTCAAGACGCCGTTCTATGGCTCCAGGAGGATGAGCGTCGTAATCAGCAACATGGGTTTTCCTATGGGCCGGGAGAAGGCCCAGGCCTTAATGCGTACCATGGGGATTGAAGCGATTTATCCGAAGCCAAATCTCAGCAAGCGAAACCTAAATCACAAGATTTACCCTTATTTGCTGCGCAATTTGGACATCACACGGGTGAACCAGGTCTGGAGCATTGACATCACATACTTACCATTGGAAGGTGGCTTCGCGTATCTGGTAGCCATCATTGATTGGTTTAGCAGGTATGTTCTCGCGTGGAGAATCAGCTCAACGTTGGAAAATGCGTTTTGCATCGAAGCTCTTGAGGCGGCCTTACGAATTGGAACCCCTGAAATCTTCAACACCGACCAGGGTTGCCAGTTTACCGCAAAAAACTTCACAGACATCCTATTGAACAACGACATCCAAATCAGTATGGACTCAAAAGGACGGGCTTTGGACAACATTTTTATAGAGCGCCTCTGGCGTTCCTACAAATACGAGGACCTTTACATCAAAGGATACAGGACGATTCCCGAGGTAAAAAGTGGCACTCATGACTACATGAACTTCTATTGCAACGAGCGCCCACATCAATCCCTCAACTACCAAACCCCGTATTCGGTCTTCATGGCCTAGGATTAAAGCTTATCAGAAACCCTCACCATTTTTCGGGATGCAACAGCCCCAGGCGGTAAGAGGTCGCCTCGTGTAGGTCATCCTGGGACGTCATCTTTAACAAGAAATCTGAAAAACTTCTCTCAGACGGAAAAGCCTTGAGCTACATCAAAAGATCCGAGATACTTAAATCTAGAAAAAGAAAATCTCAAACCCTTTTGATTGACAATCATTAAGAGGAAAGATAATCCAAATCACAGAAGTTACACAATCTCAGTTGATCGCAAAAACCCTTCTTAAACTGTCCAACTATAGCCATCCACTTTAGGCCGGCTCGGCTCTGGCCTCGGATAATGCGACGTCAGGCCAGTTGTTCATTGCAAGAACATGAATGGATTCGTATTCGTTTTTTAGAAAATACTTACCGACTCCAACCAAGTCTTTGCCCCACTCGACCTTACTATTACCCACAGATTTTGAACCGATTTGCCGATGCACATCCTGCCGAGAGGTCAAAAAGGCGTTTCCACCCGCGCCAAATGGTTATGATCCCTGGCTCACCGTCGCCTTTTCCCA
>CAIRTR010000145.1 GCA_903881565.1 Oligoflexia bacterium
CCACCTCGAAACAGCCATCGCACGAATCGATCCTTCAACCGAATTCCCGCTGCTACGGTATTTGGCAGAAATCAACGAAAGCCTTCATCACCCCCTTAGGCTTGCAGTATCGGATGGAACCTTTGTTATCGTCCAATTCAGATGCTATTGTGGCGGCGTTACGCCCGAGCATTTCAAGTTGAGACTTGAGACCCTCATTCCATTTTCAGAGGACATCCAGGAAACCCTGTGCCGTCAGTTTGGAGTTCGGACTCCCTTTGGAACGAAAGAGGGACTTAAAAAGTGAGGAGTTCAATTTTGGAATGCCGACGTTGGCTTTTTACGCATCCGATACTCGGGGGTTACCTTCTCTGGGGAATAATTCAACTGATCTGGGGCGTACCTAGGGCGTTTCTTATTGGATGGAGAGGTACGCCTGTCCAAAAACCGGACTAAATGAAAATCTTGGATAATTTTTCCAGAATTGTCCCCAAATGTCATTGGAAGCCATTATCCTAATATCACTGGAGCACTTACGCGCATGAGAAGAACAAAAGAATCAGGCACACTCATCTTCTCCCCTTCGGATCTTACCACCTATCTTGAAAGTCCGTTTTCCTCTTGGATGGATCGTTTCGCGTTAGAATTCCCAGGCGAAATCGAAAGCGACGAAGAAGACGAAGCAGCTGAGCTCATTCAAACTAAAGGGATGGACCACGAGAAAAAGGTATTGGAGGGCCTCAAAAAGGAATTCAAAGACATTGAAACCATCGAAGCCGAGGGCAACTTCGAATCACGCCACGCAGCCACCCTAACAGCGATGAAAAACGGAGCCCCCGTCATTTACCAGGCCGCGCTCAAAAGAGAATCATTTTTGGGTTATGCCGATTTTCTGGTGAAAGTTCCGGGCCGTTCCAAGTTAGGAGATTTTCATTACGAAGCCTGGGACTCTAAACTGGCGCGCTCCACAAAACCGTATTTCGTGATTCAGCTTTTGGCCTACTCCGAAATGCTTGAATCCATCCAGGGGATATTTCCCCAATCCATCACCGTCGTTCTCGGAACGGGGGAACGAAAGTCGCTTCGCTCAAATGACTTTTCATCCTACTATGCCTCGTTGAAAAAGAGATTTTTGGAATTTCACAGCAGCTTCGACCGTAATCAAAGACCTCGAATCCAAAAAAACGAAGAAATTCGAAACTGGTCGGAATACGCGGCTCAGCTCATTATCGAAACGGACGATCTTTCGCAGGTTGCGAATATCAGAAGCTCGCAACAAAGAAAACTCGAGCGCGCTGGCATAACGACCCTGACGGCGCTTGCAAACACCAAGCTCAAACAGATTCCTGGTCTTGAAGCTGCAACGCTGGCAAAACTTAAACGCCAAGCCCGACTTCAGCATGAATCACGAGGTTTCAAAAAACCAAAATACGAAATTTTAGATCATCCAGAAGATCAAAGGACCGGACTAAGGCTGCTTCCGCCGCCGAGTTCAGGTGACGTCTACTTTGATATGGAAGGTTACCCTCTCTTTGAAGATCAGGGACTCGAATATCTTTTTGGGGCAATTTATCTCGAGAAGAAAAAAGATCAAAAGTTCATCGATTTTTGGGCCCACAACCGCGCAAATGAGAAAAAAGCTTTCGAGGGCTGGATCGATTGGGTTTATTCCCGTTTCAAGGCCGACCCTGCGATGCACATTTACCACTACGCAGCCTACGAAGTAACGGCGATGCGTAAACTCTCGACCCAGCACGCGACGCGCGAGTTTGAAGTGGACCAACTGCTTAAAGCGGAAGCTTTTATCGATTTATTCAAAATCGTTTCTCAATCACTTGTCGTCGGCGAGGCCAACTATTCCATTAAATCAATCGAGCACCTCTACGCACAGAAGCGGGATGGCGATGTAAAGAAGGCGTCTGATTCCATTGTGGAGTACGCCAAATACCTAATGTCTCCAGATGGCGCGACGTGGGAGACTTCTAAAATTCTAAAGGGAATTCGCGATTATAACGAAATCGATTGCATCTCGACCCTTAAGCTCACTGATTGGCTAAGAGACGTTCAAAAAGAATCGAAACTTGCTTTTATTTCCGCACAAAAAGGCGACGACGAGAGAGCTCCACCCGAAGTGACGCCTGCCGCACAAATGGCCGAGCAGCTCCTGTTAGACCTCGACGGAAAACTTGAATTAACGGAAGACGAGAGGGTTCAAAAACTGCTAGCGGAGCTTATCGAATTTCACAAAAGAGAAGCCAAGCAATATTGGTGGAAGTACTTTGATTGGCTGACTCATACACACGAGGAGCTAACCCAAGAGTCCGATTGCATTGGCGACATTCAACGGACGGCAAAGAAACCCTCACCTGACAAAAGATCTCTGATTGCTGAATACCGATTCGATCCGTCACAAGAAGTGAAATTCAAAAACGAATCAGAATGTAGGCTGTTCATTGACCAGGATCGGG
>CAIRTR010000146.1 GCA_903881565.1 Oligoflexia bacterium
GTAGACGAGCCTGGAATTGATTCTGCCGACGATTTTTTCAAACTCACTCCGATAAGCCATAAACGAAATTGCGTCAAAATTATCCACGTCCAAAGGCACGCCGAAAATCCGTTGCATGGTTCTATCGGCACACCTTGGAAGGGCCATTTTTTCCCTAAAGTCATGAAGGATAAACGGCGTTGTCACGGCGTGTACGAGCAAACCTCTCTGGTGTAACGTCTGGGCCAGTTCCTGAATTCGAGTGCGTGCGGCACAGAATAATTCAGGTTCATCATAACTCTGAGCGGTTTTTAAAAGCTGAGACAATTTTAAAGATTTGGCCAAGCCTAGTAACGTTTCTAACTTTTCAAGTGGGGGCTCCAGATCAAAGGAAATTCCGGTGATCGAAACGCCCTCCACATCCAATTGCGCAAGGAGATCCAGAGTGTAGTTCTTGAACTCCGAGGCGTTCCACTGATTGAGCCAGTATCCGTCTTTTTGCGCAAGCAAGGGCCAAAGCCAAACCTCAACGTTCAGGCTCTGAGCGGCGCGAAGCAGATGGACGAGCTCCGAAAATTTTGTAGGCTCACCGATCTCATCTTGCCTGACCGCGAGATGCACGCGCAGTCGATTCTCTGAAATCTCACTCAAATGGGTTTCCACTTTCGAATAGGGGAGCCACTCGCTCCAAACCCCTAAGCGACTCGAGGCAATGGCCGAGGAAAAGTTTAGTGTGACAAGAAGCGATGGAAGTAAAAAGAGACGGTGGTATTTTTTCATGACCCTGGTGAATACGGTAACAGAGGCCCAAAAACCCATCAAGCGAACTTAGGGAAACCCTGTAAATCCTCCCTGGCAAAATGGCCCTGGTTACAAAATCCAATACGCAGGGGCTGAGTCAAATTCCTCCCAGTAAAAAATACCCTCAACTTATCATATTGTTACAGACCTTATCCCCTCCCTCCGAGCTGACAGGTTTTGGTGCGCAATTTGCTGAAGTGACTATGAATTCAGAGATAAGTGAGTGAGAATAACGATCAATCAAGGAGGATGTTATGCGCAATTTAGTTCTTTTATCAGTCCTGAGTTTGGTTCTGACGTCCTATGCCTGGTGCGAGGTCCCCACTTGCATGGCCAAAGGTCAAGTCCTTGAGAATAACAATGAACAGGTTTTGATTTGGAAAAAAAGCACCGCCAATCAATTTCTGGCTCGCGGTCACGTTTCAGGAACCGTGACCCAGCTTTTTCCTGATCACAGTGGGCATAATCACTTTGAAATCCTGATCGGCACAGGCCCGGACGACACTCTCGAAGTCATCTACAATCAGTCTTTTGGAAAACTCCCGGCCATTCATTTAGGAATGGAAGTAGAAGCTTGCGGCGACTACATCACCTCAACAGCTCAATCCGGAAGTTACGCCCCTTCTCCTGATGGCGCGATCATCCATTGGATTCACCGCAATCCCTCCGGGCACGGCCACGATTCAGGCTATCTTGCGATCGATGGCGTGACCTATGGCCAAGGCAACGGGGCCGGCGCATTCGAATAATGTTTTCATAAAAACTCCTGTCAAAAATTGCGATCTAAATTTTGCGTGATCGTTTCATAAACTTTTCGATAAATCATGTGATCACCAAGCGGAATTTCAGCGGTTTCAGAGTAATGATCTCCTGGGATCGCGCCCAAGCTCTCGCCCCAGCGAGCTGATTCGACACTGACCATTCCGTCATTATCCGGAAATCCCGCGGCGCCAATCATTTGATGAGTCACCCAGAGCCAGGGGATCCATAGATTCGTCACGACCGGAGCGGGAACATAAAAACCCATGCTGTAGTAGCGAATCTCGGGACGATCGACCACGCGTCGATTGAAGTTTTCTGAAACAGATTTTGTAGTCAGTTCCTTGACCGTAATTAAATCGCCGCCCATGAAATTCAAAAGCGAATTCACCATCGGTTCAGCTGAACCGACGTGCTCCACGATAAAATCCGCAATCGGACTCCCGTGATGAGGGGTCGCAAGAGTCGTGACTGATAAACACCGCGAAGCGATCTGAGGATAGCGATGCACCACCAGGCGGATATCCAACCCGCCCATACTGTGCCCGAGCAGGTGAAACTTGCCTTCGGGAACGAGGCGCAGGATCTCACGTCGTAGGATAGAAGCGCGCTCTTCGATCGATCCCGCAAATGGGGTGTGGGCTATGAAAACGTCGTAGCCTAATTCCTTAAACGCACTTTTCATCGGAATAAGTGCTTCGTAAGGCTCGGCAGTGATCCCCAGGCCGTGTGCAAAAATAATCGGGGCATTTGATACCCCGGGAGATCCTGCGGGAGCCGCTGCCCAGGCACTTGCGTTTGAAAATAATACAAAAAATAAAACCGCTATTTTTTTCATCAAAGTGTCCCCTCCAGAACCCAACGTTGAAGGGGGGACACTATAGCAGCTTGTGAATTAACTCAACACGCGCCGCAATATGGATGGCGCACCGCAACCTCTCCGGCAAGGTAGAAGGCATTGACTCACCCGACGCTAAGGAACAAAATATCTCCTATGCGCAACATGAGATTCACCACACCTTTCGGGCTCTTGATTTGTCTTATTATTTTGCCACTTTCCGCACAGGCCATTGAATCGGTCCCTTGGCCCACCCCCTGGAAAGATCACAGCTGTGAAATGTCAAAAGCAGACTTAAAGCTCGAGCCTCGGGCACTTTTGAGTGAATTTTTAAAAAGAGACGCGGGAGGCGAATTCCGTCGAGCAAGTCCTTGGATGGGGAAAGCGGTGGGCTGCCCTGGCCACCTTCCAGGTCCAGATTTTTCCACCGTGATTTTGGACTACCAGGTCGTCTCTACGAAAGTAGAAAAAACCGGCGTAACTTTCATGGTCCGATATCGCTGCGCAGGCACATTAGGTTCAGGGGGAAAACAGGGAGAACTCCACTCGTTTTCACCCAAAGCACAAACCCAAGATATCACATTTACTGCGATCAAAACTCCTCACGGGTGGAAACTCGATCGATTTGCCTGGATGATGATTTTGCCCAAGCCCAGCTTAAAGACTCTGAGTCGCAAAAACTGGGTGACCGGCGACAGGGAACGATTCATGGAAGCCACTCAGCCAAATTAGATTCTATTTTACGGGAATCTCAAGTCCCAGCACAAAACTGGTATTCGGATCCAGGTAAACATCCACTTGATTTGTGAGAGCACGACCCAAGCGCACCGAGGCCAGCGCGCCCGCCTGCATTTCTGCACCGAAGCGTTGGTCCTTGGGCTGGCCCCACGCCATGGCTCTGCTCGATAAGAACAGCGACTTTTCTGAGAAACTCAGGGGCTTGCGAAGAAGCTGCACCTCAAGTCCCGGCATCGAACGATTCGCACTCACGTAATCATGAAAAATCATAAGCCAGTTCCACTGGGCCTGCTTTAGAAAAACATTCGCCTCCAGTGAATAGCCGAAAGAGGTAATGTGGTGCCGGAGGTTCAGGTTCCAATAAAAAGGCTCCTCATTAAAAAGACTGCTCCCCTTAAAGCGGTTGAATCCAAGCAAGAACGGATCCAAAAGGTTTACAAGGGACAAGCGCGATTGCTGCCACAGGTAGTCCTTCTCTTCGGCATTTAGATCCGAGAAACTGCGGTAGCGATTGATTCCAACGCCGCTGGGATGAATGCCTCTGGCAGTATAGGGTTCATCAGGGCGGTGAAGGTCGTAGGTCCATGCCGAGCAATCCAAGCCCGTAAAGTCACGCTTTGTAATATCCGCTCCATCATACACATTTTGGGAGGCCGTTGCCTCATCCCCTCGCTTGCCGGTACACTCGAACATATAGCCGATATTGTTGGTGACGTTGAGCCAAAGCAGCAGGCGGTTGTGAGGGGTTGTATCAAAAAAGAAGGCGTCACGTTCAAGGGCCAAGTTCATTTCGTACTGAGATTCAATACCGACCTCAGACAGTCGAACGAGGTCAGCAGGGTGATCCTGTTTGAGGCGAACAAGATCCTCATCGCGCACATGACTTACGGCAATCAACGTAGAAAATATCTTGAAATCATAAACGTCATTTCGGCTCGCAATATTGCGGCTACTCAAAACTGCTCGATGCCACTCTTCATGGAACCAGGCGATTCCGGGCGGCAGATATAACGATAAAACGTCAGCTCCAATAAGAGCAAGACTCCGCGCCCAACGAGGCGACTCGCTCAGTCCGCGTGCAATCCCCAGATGAAGCGTGTTATAAAAGTCCATCGAAAGTGCGAGGGATTGGTTCATGCTGGGAGCCGAGTAGCCATGGGCAAAGTTAAAAGGGGCGTCCAGTACGGGGAGATCAAGGGTAAAGGCCGGAGCGTCCTCGGGTTGCCGATCGGTCTCAGCTGCAAAACTGTCTGTATTTGTAAAAAGCGCAAGAGCGAGAAAGGCGACAAAGTGGGGGATGCCACGATAACTTCTCAAAGAGAGAAGAAACTGGTCGACCCTATATAAGGGTAGGCCCCTAACTTCGCTCTTTGAGAAGTTCGGTAGCATGGGCAGGGTTCGATCAATTCCTCTCATTTTCCTACCTGAGTGCAGCATAAGCCGATTGAAACACACTCGAAAGGCCGCTGGCAAGTGAAGGCAATAAATACCAAAAACTGGCACTATCCTTATTTTAGTACCAAAAATAGACACCTCAGGCCTTGTTATTACCAAAAATGGACATAAAACTGAATTCAAGGTACCAAAAATTTACACATGAAAAACATCCCTCTTTTATTCCTCATCACTGCCACGCTTTTATCTACCTACCCGACTCACGCCGAAACTCTCGATTTTGAGGTCATGACAAAATCCGCGCGCACTACGCTAGGCGCACTGATTGAAGCCAACACCACCAATCCTCCCGGCAACGAGAAACGGGCCGTGGAGATTGTCGCAAGCCGACTCAAAGCCGCGGACATCCCTTATGAGATTACGGAGTTTGCACCGGCGAGAGAAAACATCGTAGCGCGGCTAAAGGGCACTGGTTCCGAAAAACCTGTGATGCTTTTGGCGCATCTGGATGTGGTGGGAGCCGAAGGTCAAAAATGGACCGTTGATCCGCATCAGCTCACCGAAAGAGACGGCTACCTTTATGGGCGCGGCACCACCGACATGCTGGGAATGGGTGCAGTCAATCTCGAGGTCTTTATCGCGCTAAAACGCATGGGAATTAAACTGCGCCGAGACGTAATCTTAGCGATGGTAGGCGATGAAGAATCCGGGGGAAAGGGCGTGCAATATCTGCTCAAGCACGCGCCTCAGTCGATTAATGCGGGATTTGTCTTAAATGAAGGAGGAGCCCCCATTCTTGATGAAAATGGAAAAGTTCGCTTTGTCACCATTCAGGGGGCCGAAAAAACCTACCAGGACTTCGAACTTACGACGACCGGAAAAACAGGGCACTCCTCTGTTCCTTATTCAAACAATGCGATCTATCGAATGGCGCGCGCGCTGGATCACCTGGGAAACTTCAAGTTTCCTGCAAAGCTGCTTCCCGTAACTCGCGCCTATTTTGCATCACGAGCAGAGGTTGAAAATCCTAGGATTGCGACTGCAATGAAGGCGCTTGCGACCTCCAAGGGTCCGCTCCCAAGAGCTGCCGTCGAAGTTATTGATTCGGAGCCCTTGATGGCGCCTCATCTCCGCACAACCTGTGTCGCAACACTGCTTTCAGCCGGCACCCGGGTAAACGCACTTCCCGCTGAAGCGAAGGCCACGATTAACTGCCGAGTCCTCCCGAATGAGAGTCTAGATCAGGTCCGAAAAACACTTCTATCCGTGATCGACGATCCTGCGGTGGAATTAAAAACGCTGGCTGACTTTGATCACGCGGATGCATCTCCCGTCACGGGGGCCGATATTGAAACTCTTAAAAAAGTGATTCATCAGACCTGGCCAGGCGCTCCGATCATCCCTTATATGATGTTTGGCGCGACCGATTCACGTTTTCTAAGGCAAGCCGGAATCCCCTCTTACGGGCTCCTCCCGTTACCGAGAACCGATGACGATGGAAGACGAGCTCATGGCATCGACGAACGGATTCGAACCAAGAGTTTACGCGAAGGGGTCGAGTTCTTCTATCGAATGATGATTGAACTAGCGGCCTAAAGCTCAGAGCGCTGGCATCTTGACGATACGGAAAAAAGCGCGAAAAGAAACAGGCGCTTCGACCGATCCTTCAAGATCATGCACCAGCGTTCCGGAAAAAGTCCCATCCGAAAGCAGCTCAAGAGTGATCGTGCTCGTGCGACCAGGGCCCAGAGCTTTTGAAGCGATGAACTTGACGTCTGAGAACGAAGCATCAGACGCAGCGGGAAAGGTGAGGACAAGATTATCACCAAAACCTTCAGCGTCCATGAGTTTCAGCTCAACATCATTGGTTGAGCTAATCTGAAGAATCACATCATCATACTTGATGGGGGCATTTGATGACTTGAGGATACGGCCAAGGTAGTCTCCAACCCAGGGAGTTGATTCCCCGGCGAAACTTACAGAAGCCAAAAGTGAGGATAAGGTCAATAGGATGCCCAGAGTCTTCATACTTGAAGGGAATAATCCAAAGCACTCCCAAAAGCAACCTCCGGAACACTGGACGTTCTGCATAATCAGCCCTACACTAGTCACACGATGCCAATCCGCACCTACCCCCAATGGAAACGACTTCTTGAAGGCACAGCTTTGCCCGCCACCTTAGTAGACTTAGACGCCTTTGACCGCAATGTTGCAAAGCTCGAGCGCCTGGCCCCCGTCTCGAAAACGATTCGTCTAGCAAGTAAATCGATTCGCGTTCCCGAACTGATGAAACGAGCGATCAAAAGCTCTCCCCACTTTAGGGGCCTTATGTGTTTCTCCGCGAAGGAGGCCCTGTGGCTATCCGAATCAGGCGTCACTCAGGACATCCTACTTGCCTATCCCACCTATGAGCGCGAGGACCTTAACGCGATCTTGTCGATTTATGAGCGAGGCCACACTTGTTTTCTAATGGTCGATTCTTTTGAAGGAATCGAAAAGCTCGCTCTTTTAAATTCCTCAAAACCCCTTCGAGTTTTGATTGATCTGGATTGCTCGCTTCGACCTCTCGCAGGTCTCATCCATCTCGGCGTCAGAAGAAGTCCGGTGCGAACGGCAGACCAGGTCGTTGCCCTGGCTAAGAAAATTCAAAGTTACAGGCCCAAGCTTGAGTTCGCGGGGGTCATGGCCTATGAAGCGCAAGTGGCAGGACTTGGGGATAAGAATCCGTTTCATCGATTTCTCAATCCCTTTGCGCATATCATCCGTAGCCTCTCCGCACGACGCGTTTCAAAACTGAGGAATCAAGTTTCAGCCGCTCTCCAAGAAAATCAGCTCCCTGCAAGAGTTTTCAACGGCGCAGGCACGGGCAGTTTCAATATCGCCTCATCCGAGGAGGCCCTCACGGAGCTCACAGCAGGGTCCGCACTTTTCAGTCCGCATCTTTTTGATTACTATCGAAACATCTCCTTTGAACCTTCAATGTTCTTTGCACTCCCAGTAGTGCGTAGCTGCGATCCAAACTACGTAACCTGCTTGGGTGGCGGATACATTGCGTCGGGCTCTCCGGGATGGGACAAAGTCCCGATCGTGATTTCGCCCGAAGGCGCACGACTCGTTTCCACCGAAGGATGCGGCGAAGTACAAACCCCTATCCGGCTTGAATCTGGCATGCCGTTACAGTTGGGCGACCCCGTCATTTTTCGACACGCCAAAGCAGGAGAACTCATGGAGCGCTTTGAAGAAGTGATCCTGGTGTCAAATGGACAAATTATCGGAAAGGCGAAAACCTATCGTGGCTATGGAAAATGCTTCTTTTGATATCATTATAGTCGGGGGTGGAATCAGTGGGTCTTTTGTTGCAAAGTACCTGACGCAGGCCGGCCTTCGCTGCTTGATGCTCGAAGCGGGGCAACATTATAAGAAGGGTGAATACCCGTCCCGCGAAGTCGATGCAAACTCCCAACTCTACTGGGGCGGTGGAATGGAGCTCAACACCAGCGCCGACCTCGTTTTTCTCAGGCCCAAGGTTTTAGGTGGTGGGTCAGTCGTAAACCAGGCGCTGGTGGATCGATTCGATGATGACGCCTGGGATTCCTGGAAGCATGCGTCGGGAGTTTCCTACTTTGAATCCTCCCAAATGGCGCAGTGGTACGATAAAGCTGAAACTGAAATCTCAATCCAGTATATCGACGAAAAGTTTCGAAACGGCAACGCCAAGATTTTTGCCGAAGGATTCGATATAAACGGTTTTAAGTATGCGCCACTCCGGCGCGCGCAAACCGATTGCAAAACGGAGCAAGGCAATGATTGCATTGACTGCTTAGCAGGTTGCAAGCTTGAGAGCAAACAAAGCATGCCCTGGACGTTGCTCAAAAGGGCGAACGCCACAGGAAACCTCACGATCCTTTCGGAGTTTGAAGTCGAGCGCGTCTCTGAATCCGACACCGCAGTCCAGATCGAAGGCACCCGTCGAGGCGGAATCACTCAAAAGTTTACTGCGAAGAAACTTGTCCTAGCCGGTGGCGCAATTGGAAACTCCAAACTTCTTCTCCACTCTGGTTTTCAAGATCGGCTTCCCGCCCTCGGACGGGGTTTCTATACACATCCCCAGTTTATGAATTTGGGCATCTACGCTCATCGCGTGAATGCTTTCAAAGGGGCCTTTCAGGCGCTGAAATCCGATGACCCCGGTTTCCGAAAGGGCGGATTTAAACTTGAGAACGTCTTTGGCCCTCCGGGGGGAATCTCCATGCTCGTGAGTCGTCTGGGACTCCCTCACCAAGAGGTGATGGAGAAGCTCCCCTACATGGGATGCATCGAGGTCGCCGTGCGCGATACGAATCCCGGCCAGATTCGGGTTAACAAAGCGGGGGTCGTGACGATTCGAAAGACACTAAACGAAGAAGACGAAAAACGCAGAGCGCGGGGATTTGATGCCATTGAGAAGATTTTCAAAAGCACGCACGCTCAGCGCGTGATCGAAGGCCAATTCGGAATCGGATTGCATCTCATGGGCGGCTGTAACATGGGAACAGATCCTGCCAACTCCGTGGTGGGCCCGGACTTCAAACTTCACGGATTTAAGCGAACTTTTGCAGCTGACTCCAGTATTTTTCCAAACGCTCCAGGGATCAACCCATCGCTGACGATCATGGCTTTAGCGTGCAAAGCCGCAGAGGAGATCCGCGCATGATGACTCAAGTTAATTCCCGAACCTTTTCCCCGCTTCAAATTCGCGGGCTCCTCAAGGCAGGCGATATCTATATCCCAGGCCACGGCGAATTCCCTCGTTTTTCAGATACCTTCTACATTCACGAAATCGATCGGATCGCAGACTATATGACTCCTGCGGATCGCGAGGGGATTCAAATTCTCACTACGGTCTTTGGCGTTTTGCCCAAACCCCTTGTATGCCTCATTCTTCATTGGGCAGATAAAGCAAGTCACAGCAAAGCCCCTTGGGCCCCCGTTTTTAGACAAATTCACATCGGCGTCAAAGGGATCATCATGTCGCTCTATTATAGCGATGTCTCTAATGACGGGTTAGTGTTTAAAAATATTGGCTGGAACGTCCGTTGCGGTGACGTGCTCCCCACAACCGTTGCAAAAACCGCGTTTGATCGCGTTCGCTCCGCTCAGGGGTTTCTTCGAAGTTTAACTCCCGCGGAGCGCTTGGCTCCTTTGAAGCGTTTGAAGCAAGTCATTCTTGAAGAGCAAGAACGAATCGTGGATGAAGTTCAGAAGGCCACTGGCAAGGCCAGGACCGACGTTCTGGTGTCCGAGATTTTCGGGGTCTTGGATCATTTAGCATTTTTAGAAAAGTCGTCGGTTAAGTTTCTCAAAGATCGCAAGGCGCACACGCCGATCGTTTTGATGGGAAAATCCTCGCGCGTTTTTTTTGAACCGCTGGGAACAGTTTTAGCGATTTCGCCCTGGAACTACCCTTTTTATCAAGCAATGGTGCCGATCACGTCTGCACTGATCTGTGGAAACACGGTGGTATATAAACCCTCTGAAGTCACACCGCTCACGGGCCTTGTTGAGTCATTGCTTAAGAAGGCGGGCGTTCCGGAGAACTGGGTTCAAGTCGTGTACGGTGACGGAAAACTCGGTGAAGAGTTGATCGAGCAACACCCGAATAAGATTTTCTTTACGGGCAGCACTCGAACCGGAAAGCGCATTATGGAGCTGGCCTCAAAGCAGCTGATTCCGGTTGAATTGGAGCTGGGCGGAAAAGATCCCATGATTGTGTTTGAGGACGTGGATCTGGATCGGGCAGTTGCAGGAGCCGCGTGGGGGGCGCTCACGAATTCGGGGCAGTCTTGCACTTCAGTGGAGCGACTCTATGTTCATGAGAAAATTTATGAGGAATTTAAGACGCGCTTAAAAGCCGCGTTTGAGAAACTTCGCATTGACCCCGATAAAGACGGCTTTGTTGATCTCGGACCCATGACGAGCGACATGCAAGTCGGGATTGTCGCGGCTCATATTAATGAGGCTGAAAAGGCTGGAGCGAAACTTCTGACGGGTTCAAAATGGGATCGCAAGTCGCGATTGATTCCTCCGATTCTTTTGGATCAATGCTCGCGCGATATGAAAGTGGCGTATGACGAAACTTTCGGGCCGGTGCTACCGATTATTTCGTTTCGATCGGAAGAAGAAGTCATTGGACTGGCCAATCATTCTGAGTACGGACTTTCCGCCAGTGTGTGGAGCGCGGATCTGAAGCGCGCGACGCGCGTGGCCCGGCGTCTAATCACAGGGAACGTTTCAATCAATAACGTGATGGTCACCGAAGGCAATCACTCACTCCCGTTTGGCGGAACTCGCAATAGTGGTTTTGGCCGTTATAAAGGAGAGTTTGGACTCTACTCGTTTTCAAATCTCAAGGCCGTGATGAATGAAAAATCCAGCCGCAAAATTGAAGCAAACTGGTTTCCTTATACGGCGGAAAAGTACCGGCTGTTTTCGGACCTGATCCACGCGGTTTTTAGCGGGACTTGTGCTTGGACTCGGTTCAAGGGTTTTGTGGGGTTTGCGATTACGGGGATCAAGCTGGAAACGTATGTGGCGAAGGTAACGAAGTCTAAACAATCTTAGTCATCACCAAAAAGTGACAAGCTGATCCACCCAAAACGAAGAGATGCCAAATCTCGTGAAAACCAAAAACACTCGGCATAGGATCAGGCCGCTTGAGTGCATAGATCAACGAGCCCACCGTATAAAACGCGCCACCCATGGCCAGCCAAAAAATCCCGCCCGAGGGAAGGACGTCCCAGAGCGTGGGCAAAAGAAGAATGCCCAGCCAACTCATAATCAAAAAAGGCCCAATCGTTAACCAGCGAGAATTCTCCGCTCGAATCCACTTAATGACCACACCCACAGCAGCCACGCCCCAGATAGCGCCAAAAACTCCCCAACCCCAGCCGCTTCGCAGAGTCACCAGACAAATCGGGGTATAACAACCGGCAATAAAGACATAAATCATCGAATGATCAACCCTACGTAACCGCGCCACCCATCGCTCTGAAACAGGCAGAAGGTGGTAAAGCGCGCTCGCCAGATACAGCAAGATCATGCTCGCTCCAAACACCGCAAACGAGGCGACATGCCAGGCCGTGCGACTTTGAATCGAGACGACAAGAAGCCAGATTAGGCCTGCAATCGAGAAAAGAGCTCCAATGAGATGGGTCATTCCGCTGACGGGTTGGCGTAGTTTCATTAACCCAATATGCGACATCTGAAATTTATTACAAGCCGCACTCAGTTAGGTTCTGGTAATGCGTGTCAATATCGGCTAAGTTGCGGGACTATGAAATTTGACGCTTTGAACCTCATCGCCCCCCTCCTTAATGCCGTAAAAGCAGAGGGTTATACCACCCCCACTCCGATTCAAGCCCAAGCGATTCCCTTGGTTTTGGAGGGAAAAGACGTTCTCGCTTGTGCTCAAACGGGAACGGGCAAGACGGCCGCCTTCGCTCTCCCCATCATGCAACTCCTGACACAGAACAAACCGCTTGCACCAAATGCTCGCCATATTCGCGTATTGGTCTTAACGCCCACCCGAGAACTCGCCTCGCAGATCGCTCAGAGTTTTACCGATTATGGTCGAGAATTACCCCTTCGAAACACCGTCGTCTTCGGCGGCGTTCCTCAACACACGCAAGTGCGCGCGATCCGAAACGGCGTCGACATTCTGATTGCCACTCCGGGACGTCTCCTGGATTTGCTCAATCAACGGCACGTCAGTTTTCAGAACCTCGAGATTTTCGTACTCGACGAAGCTGATCGCATGCTGGACATGGGTTTCATCCAAGATGTGCGTCGGATTATCACGGCGATCCCGAAAAAGCGACAGACCTTGTTTTTTTCGGCGACCATGCCGCCTGAAATTCGTAAACTCTCCGATCAAATCCTCACTCGCCCCGTGCGGATCGAAGTGACGCCAGTGGCGTCTACGGCCGATAAGGTTGAGCAGACGATTTATTACGCGGACAAGAAGCAAAAAACAGCGTTGCTCATTCACCTCATTAAGGAACTAGACGTTCAACGTGGCTTGGTTTTCACTCGCACCAAACGCGACGCCAACCGCGTTTCCGATCACCTCAATGCAGCCGGAATTCGCGCCGACGCCATTCATGGCAATAAATCTCAAATGGCCCGCGAGAGCGCGCTTGCGAGTATCAAAAAAGGTCACTGCCGAGTTTTAGTGGCCACCGACATCGCCGCCCGCGGAATCGACATCGACAACGTCACCCACGTGTTTAACCACGACATCCCCAACGTTCCCGAAAGTTACGTTCACCGAATCGGACGAACCGCCCGCGCGGGTGCTGCGGGCAACGCGATTTCGTTATGCGCAGGCGATGAGCGAGCCTATCTCGTCGACATCGAGCGCCTGATTCGCTTGAAAATCAAAGTACTCGAGACGCCTGAGGGACTTCCCCTTGAAGGAAAACGCAGGAATTCAGTACAGCACGCACGGAGCACGCCACGAGCCCTGAGTGCGGCCCCGCAAACTGAACGTAGTGAGCATCAATTTCACACTCTGCAAGGCGCCCGTCCGGCATTCACTCCTCGCGCAAATCGTGATCCGCACGCGCGGCGTGAGAAGAAGCCCAAGTCTGCGCCTCAGGTTCGAACGGTGAATGGCAAAGTGACGATCATGCGAACGGGGCCATCAAATCCGCCGGCGAGTCCGAATAACCGAGCCGCGCGACGTAAAGCGCTCCTCGCGGAAAAGAGTTAGGGCGTCTAATGCGGGATCGTGACCGGCAATCCCGCTTTTTGCCAGCTCGAGAAAGTGCCCATATTTGAGACCTGGTATCCCTGTTTCACAAGAAGGTCTGCGACTTTTCCCGAGCGATTGCCTGAGCGACAATAGACGATGATCTGTTTGTGTTTGGGATGCTTTTCCAAAAACGATTTCCATTCGGGAGCATCCGCATCGATTTTACTCTTGGCAATCCACAACGCTCCTTGCGCCATCCCCTCTTTAACTTCACCTTCTTCACGCACATCAAGGACGACGGCAAAGTCATTGCGAAGCATGCCTTGAGTTTCGAGCGGGGTAATCGCCTTAACGGTGTTTGTCTTTGAAAAACAAGCCGTGAAGGTTAAGGCAACCAAGATGAATGTCCAAAATCTGGCCATACTTCAAAGCTCAGCTATTGCCTTGCTGAATCGCACTCAGCACCCAAGCCTGAGTCGCGCCAGTGGGCCGAAGAAACGTCCAGAATTCCTCAAATTTCACAGGATCTGCATTACTCCCTGAAACGACTTTTCCCGACTCATCCGTATTATAATCCAAGAGATTCGCAAGGAACCGTACGGTAAGATAATCGCCCTCGGACTCTTTCCAGGTTTCCGTGATTTCGACCTCTCGAACCGCGATGTTTTCCAGGCGATTAGTTTCACGCCGACTCTTGAGAAGATCTAAATCCTGCTGAAGAATTCCCAAGGTTTCTGGGCTGATTTGGCTGCTCACAATACTCAGATCTCCCCGAGTCCACGCCCCTTGAATCTTGAAAAAGATGTCCTGAGCCGTTTCTTTAAAGCGTTCAGCATCAAAATTCGTCAGCACTTGAGGGGCCGAGCCGATATCGCTCGGAGCCGCATAATCACTCAAGGAGGGCCGGGCCGGACCTTTCCCTTTGAAAAAGAATTTGAAAGCAAAAAACAGCAGCCCGCCGATCAACAGGAGATCAAAAATCCCCATTCCGCCGCCGCCACCCATCCCTGCTCCCTGTTCACCCCCGAAACCCAGCGAGCGAAAAAGCATGCTGCCCACCATTCCGCCAACGAGTCCTCCGGCCATTCCTCGGAGAAACCCGCCACCCATGGGTTGAGAAGGCTGACCCGGTTGTGCATAGGGCTGGCTCTGCCCAGGACGTGCTTGCTGCGAAGGAGCCGAACGAGCAGGCGCACTGTAACTTCGCGACCCTCGGCCGCCAAAGGAGCGTCCTCCCCCCGCGCGGGCCGATGCCTCAGGCGAAAACGCCGCCGTCGAGAGCACAAACACTAAAACTGTCGCCAACCACAAGTTTCCAAGGTTTCTCATAAGGCCCCACTCTAGCTGACTCCATCGAAACATGGTACAAAGAAAACCATGAACAACAGCGACGTATTAAGAAGCATCCGCTTTATGATGAACATTAGTGACAACAAGCTGATTGAAATCACAAAACTCGCCGGTCTCGAGGTCACCAAAGACGAAATCATCTCGTTTCTCAAGAAGGATGACGAGGAGGGCTATGTTGTGTGCCCTCATAAAGTCATGGCTCATTTTCTAAACGGGCTCGTGATATTCAAGCGAGGAAAAGACGATAGCCGACCGCCCCAGCCGATTGAGACTCCTGTAACCAACAACACGATTCTCAAAAAAATTCGCGTGGCCTTCGAGCTTAAAGACAGCGACATCGTAGCTATTATCGAAAAAGCCGGAAACAAGATCACCAAGCCTGAACTGAGTGCCTTCTTCCGCAAGCCGGGCCATCGAAACTACCGCGAATGCTTGGATCAGTTTCTGAGAAATTTATTAAGGGGCCTGACACCTTGAAAGGCACCTCGTTTCAAAAGCCCCTGGAACTCAAATTAATCGTCGACGGCGAATCGTGGTATCAGGGTGATCTGATTCAAGGAACATTTGAAGTTAAGAACCAGGGAGCAACCGAAGTCACGCTTTCTGAGCTTGGCGTTCTGCTCGCCCAGGGTGACCTCAAAAAGGTGACTGAAAAGAAGGCGGATGCGTTTAAGATCATCTCTCCGCACCCGATTGCCGCCACTTTAAAACTTGAGCCCCAGGGAGAGACAAAAGCGCAGTGGCGCTTTCAACTCGATCCGAACTGCCCCGTCAACGATACCCGGGGGAGCCTGTATTTGCTCTATGGCCAGGGAACGACGAGCACCAGCCTGGGCCAACTCCAGCTTACGATTCTCCCTTCAAAGGCGATTCATAAATTTATCGACACCCTTCAAATTGAATTTCGCTTTGTAAAAAAATCGATCAAATTCACGAAGGCCGGCGTTGAAGTCAAATTCGCCCCTCCCAGCGCAAAGGGTTTCGGATCCATTGAATCGCTTGTGATTCAGTTTCAAAACATGCCCGAAGCACTTCACGTAAAGTACATTTTCGCACTCAAGACGATCGACATGATGACCGGAACGATGCAGGTCGTGAAAACCCAAAGAGAGTATGAGCAGGAACTGAACAGCAAAGACGACCTTCAAAAAGCGATTGATGGCATTCTAGAACAGAACAAAAAGAGCTAGATTTTCCGAACATACTCCAGCAAGCGTTCTACTGTCTTTAACAACTCAGGAGCCATTCGAATCGCTTCATGAACCACGCGATCGGACGCCTCAATGAGATATTCGTGAACGATGTCATTGCGGAGTTGACGGAGCATCCGCCATTCAAGAGCCGATGAGATGATCCCTCGCTTCTCCATTCGATTCAGACGATCAAGATGTGTGCCTTCATCGTTGAGCTCAACTTGATCAAGCGTTCTGAAAAGGCGTTGAAAAAGTAAATCAGACAACCGCGAAAAACGAGCAGTTGCGGCTTCCAGCGTCTCTCGCTCTTCGATCGCCGGAGTCGATCCCGGAGTATTTTTAAGTCTCTCCAGTACTTTGGTAGAACGCTCCACGGATTCGCGGAGCGCTGCCGCGGCAGCGGTAGCCAAGACGGCTTGTTCACTTAGGAGTGTCAGGTAGGGTTTCGGTTCCATAAATCCACCTTTGCTGGAGAAATAATTTGATAAAATGCTTTAAGTTGCGGATCGACCATTTTTTCAACTGGCCCGGAGATCTTCAAATCCACCTTCTGCTCACCAATTTCATCTTCAATCTCTATCCGCACCTTGCGGGCAACGAGACCAGGATCCTCACACGGTTGATCAAGTTCGATCCACAGATCAATGTCACCGCCCCTTTTCTCAAGGTCAGTGCGAGAACCAAAAAGTGAAATACTAAGAACTTGCGTAGGGAGGCATCGCAATACCGCTTTGCATATTCCGCCAATTTCTTCAGGGCTGAGTCGAACAGGGGGTGTGGCCATCTTCAGTTAAAAGGTAACCCGGCCGTCGATTTCAAGCAACCTATACCCTTCAACGCTCGAGATAGGTTGCAGCAATCGTCTGGCGCATCAGGTCCTCAGCATCAATCCAGATATTGCCATCTTTATTCGGCCAAGCGTAGCCGCCCTTATAATTCTTGGACCACGAGTTTCGAACAATGAACTGACAACGCCCTTCCCGCATTTCGCGACCAATAATCATGGCTTCGTGTCTTTCACACGACTCGGGAATCACCAAGGTGGCGGTCGAACCGTCCACACGGAGTTGCCGAGTTTTACGGTCGTCAAAAATATTAGCACAAAAAGCGATCCCGACCGGTTGTTGCGCCTTTCCCACTTTATTGAGCAACTGGTTTACAAATTCCGTTTTTACACTCGGGAGGCTCGCATCCATCGCCTCGGGCCATTGCTTGCAGCTGGGAATGAAGCTTCGCTTCAAATTATCGCCCTTGCAACCCTGTTTCACACCCGCTTTAAACCGATCCGGTGTGACGACTTGATCCAAAACAGGATCGAGTGCCTCAAGGGGGTGACGAATGGAAATGGGTCGACCCTGTGAAAACGAATCAACCACACAGGCGATTGCGTCCAGGGAACCCGTCAACGGCCGCGAAGACGCAAAACTTCTCCCCATCATCTCTTCGGCGCCCTTGCTCATCGCGGGCGATTCTATCTGCCACTCATTCTTGCGATTGCACGAACCATGACTGCGAATAGCGTTGACCGCTTCACATGCCTTGCCGCGCTCAAAATAGTACCGCCCGATATAGTCCTCGGGCTTTCGATTTCTTTTTGCAAAATGCGCGGCTTGAAGAGACGAAGTCAAATGGGCGAAATCGCGATCCCCGTGCGAAAATCGGTAGGCATCAACCATTTGCGCCCCGACCTCGGCAAAACAGATTGCCAGATCACGCTGGGAGTTCACGGGAACATGTTCCATGGCTTTACCGGGAACATCCAATCGAAGGGCCGAGCAATCAGATCCCGCCGATGGCGCCGCCGCCCCTGAAGATAAAGAAAAGATAAGAATGAAAATGGCCCCGAATTTGGGCCACGTACCAGCGCTCATCTCATTATTCTAGCGCGAAACCGTCTTGACATCCAGCTCACCGGGTAAATCCTCTGTCAAAGAATTGGCGCAACTAAAACTTGGGGGTAAATCCCCCTATTCTATTTCTCACCCATTGCGGTTAATCTAGTAAAACAAGGAGTTAATGCGTTTCAAATGCTAAACCGAAAAACTGACCTCGTAAAAAAGAGCGACAATCAACTGAAGAAAATTCAAGCCGAACTTTCTAAAATTCGCGCTCTCACGAATTCAGGTCAGCGAAAAAGCGCACTCCATACAATTGCCGCACTCAAGAAAAAGGGGTTACCACGAAAATTTGCGACCGCAGTTGCAGAAGAAGCAAGGTTGGCAATGTATTATAATGAGGGTCTGCGAATCATTCACCCTTTTATCAAGAAGGGCACTGCGACGCCTGACGAACGCCTGACCTACGCCAGACTGTTAGTCGATTGTGGAGCCTATCGAGAGGCAACGCGGATTCTCGAAAACGTGCCCTCGCAAGACAACCCCGAAGTGATTTTGCTCCAATCGATTATGACGATGAGAAACTGGGAGTGGGCAAACTGTATCGAATCCTTAGAAGAGTTGCACACCACAATGCCCCTTGGGCCTCACGCCTCCCACCGATGTGCACGTTTTCTTGCAGCGGCCCATATGCATGGGGGGGGAAATCTTCAACGAGCAAAAGATCTTCTCTCGGAACTTTTACTGCGTGATGGCGGTTTTAAGGGATCAAGTGAATATGATTTTTTGGATGCCGCGCAACTTGCGGTCCAGTTGGCTATCAAGATGGGCGATTGGGACCTAGCGCGAGCCGGACTTAAGGAACTTAGGGATCGATCGGCGGGCACTCACAATCCCGATTCGGCTATTCAGGCGAGACTCCTAACGACACTCCTCAAAACTCGATCACAAGGTCCGTCGCCCCAGGATTTGCGAGAGTTCGAGCTCATTCGAGATGATTTTATGCGAGCGGGTCTCTTTTTTCGAGCTCGTTATTGCGATTACGTCAGGGCGCGGGCCATGCTCGACCTCCCGGCTCTTGACGCAAAACCTCTTTTTACACATCTGTATTTTGGAACCCCCTGCGATCGCTTCAGAGAATTGACCCTGCCGAGACTCAGTGAAGTTCCTCCTTTTTATGATCTCAAAATAGCAAGCAAGACAGGAAAGACAGAAAAGACAGAAAAGAATGACAAGGACCATGAGACCGCCCCCTCTTTCCTGATCAATCTTGAAACAGGCGTTTTCAAATCCCTGCAATCTGAAAATGGGTTTGAGGCGGAGATTGAAAAGGGAAATGCGAAACTCCGCCTATTCACCGCTCTCTGCGCTGACTTCTATCGTCCGCCCAGTTGGGTTCAACTCTTTGAGGCCCTGTATCCGAACGATGATTACAACCCCACGTCTTCGCCTGCCAAGCTCGATCGACTTCTTGGCAGACTCAAAATGTGGCTCAAGACTCATAAAATTCCCCTTGAGATAACAGAAGCAGACGGGAACTTCAGCCTTGTCGCGAAGGAAACTTGCATTATTCGTGTCCCCTCGCCGCATCAGCAGGATCTTTCGATGAGACTGGGAAAAGCTCGACTTGTGAAGATTCTCGATACGTTGAGAGGGGGAGGCGTGCCTGAGGAGTTCAGTGCCGCTGAAGTGAGCGAGAAACTTAAAATGCCTTATATCTCCGCGATTCGGTATATCAATGCTGCGGTTGCGGAGGGAAAACTTGCTCGCATTAAAATGGGACGAAACATTCGCTACCGGATGAATTGATCCGGCAATAGAAAGAGGAATCCATGCATTTAGAAACCAAGGATATCGTCAACCAGCCCGTGGATCGTGTTTATGCACTTGTACGAGATGATTTGGGAAAACTCGTCCCTTTCCTGCCTAATATTGAAAAAATTGATGTGATCGAAAAAGAAAAAATTAACGAAAACGAACGCAAGGTCGTGAACCACTGGTATTCGAAAGTTGATGTGCCAGCGATGGCTAAGAAGTATCTAAAGCCCGAGGTCTTTGCCTGGAAGGATTTTGCCGTATGGAATGATCAGGAGAAGTCCGCATCGTTTCGTCTCGAATCCTTCGTGGGCAAGGATCTGTATGAAGCCAAGGGCAAGAATTACTTTCGCGCAATAGGGACCGACAAGACCGAAGTCTGCATCAGTTGTGACATCACGATTCACGCCGACAAGGTACCCGGGATCCCCCGATTCTTGGCGGCGACCCTTCTGCCCGTTATCGAGGGCATTATTGCAAAGATCCTGGAACCCAACCTCAAGAGCCTAAGTAAGGGTCTGAACGGATATTTCAAGGACCAGAACTAGTTCTTTTTCAATCCGCCTTTTTCGGTGTATGACTGAGGCGTGAAAACAACAGATTTGATTATTTACCTGGGTGGCACTGTTCTGGCGGGTTCGTTCCTTTATATCCTTTGGAGTTATTTCAAGGGATTAAGAGACTCCCCCAGGGAACTCCTTCTGCTTTTCCTCGCCAAGATCATGGAATACATCGCCTATGGTTCGGCGAATCTTTCGTTTGTGCTTTTTCTTTCCTCGGATGTGGGCTTAGGAGACATCTCAGCAGGTTCCTATATCGGAGTCTGGTCGATGACCATCACGCTCACGACGATGTTTATTGGGTCCGTCGCAGACGCCATTGGGATCAAGAAAACCCTCCTGATCGGTACGATCATTTTGCTTTTAGCTCGGATCATCATGCCCTTCACGACAAACATATACTTACTAACCCTGTTTAGTTTCCTTCCGCTCGGAGTCGGCATCGCCATGATGGGTCCCGTACTCTCGGTCGGCATCAAGAAGTTCACGTCGCCTGCCACCGTATCATTAGGGTTCGGACTTTTTTATACGCTTATGAATGTGGGCTGGGCCGGCGGGGCCTGGGTGTTTGATTATGTTCGGGGGATTATCGGCGCAAAGGGTGGACACGTCCAACTGCTGGGACACAGCGTTTCTGCTTATCAGATGATTTTTCTCGTGGGCTTTTTTTGCACCGTGGCCAATTTGTTTTTTGTGCTCCTGATGCGTGATGGCGTGACCTATGAGTGCAAAACACCACCTAAAGCAGCTCCTAACTCCGCGAACTCAGGCCGCTCTTTAAAGGCAGGATGGGACTCCACGACCAAGGCGGCACGCGATACCTGGAACATCATTCGTGTCGTTTTTGCGGAGAAGCCCTTTTGGACATTTCTCTTTATGCTGGGTCTGCTGATCTTCGTGCGTTTCACCTTTTATCATTTCCACTACACCTTCCCAAAATACGGCCTGCGCGTTTTGGGCGAAAAAGTGAAAATCGGTGCAATTTTCGGAGTTCTGAATCCCGTATTAATTGTGTTTCTCACCCCTCTTTTTGCGGCGGTGTTTAAGAATGTTCGCTCCTACATCATGCTGCTCGTTGGGACCACGATCACCTCTTCGGCGATATTCATCGCGCTTTTGCCCGATCGCATTCTTCAACCGCTGATGGACACCTGGTTTTCGGAACTGATTCTCACGCGATGGTTAAATATTGCGCCCGAGAGTCAACAACCGTTGGTGCTGGGACTTGTGATCATGGTGATGATCTTCACCATAGGCGAGGCTATCTGGTCGCCGCGTCTGATGCAATTCACCGCCGAGATTGCGCCTAAGGGTAAAGAAGGTTCCTACATTGCCTTGTCGGCCTTGCCTTTTTTTGCTGCGAAATTTGTCGTCGGACCCCTATCGGGCTGGTTGGTGGCGACCTACACGCCGGAAGGTGCGGCCTCTTATCCGCATCATTATATGGTGTGGATCTGGATCGGGGGAATGTCGTTTATTTCGCCGCTAGGTCTGGTAATTTTCCGCAAACTTTTTACGCAAGCTGAACACCGAAAAGAACAAGAAGCTCTTCTGGTTTAGTTTGCAGAAGCCAGCAGATCCCCGCGGGTATTCCGAGCGCTCAATGCAGCGATCCTTTTTCGTGCGATGCTGACATTCAAACGGGCTCTATTAAGCTCGGCCTCATCACTCGAATCAAGCCCCGCGATGAAGGCTTCGTTCATCTCAATGATAGAGACGAGGTGGGTGATCGACTTTTCGCCTCTCGCGATATATGTATCCGCGGCAAACGAGGGACCGCTCGAAAGCGCACTCCACGTGCCCAGCAGACTTATTGCGAATGCAAATATCGAAGATTTCAAACCGACCTCCTGAGAAGTTTTTTAACTGCAGGACACTAAGCAATTTACGCGCCAAGCCATACGGCGATAAGTAAGACGCACCGCTTCCGTTATAAGTATCTAATTTATATGTCATTTATTCTGTATATGACCGGAAAAATCCGGAGGTGCCTTCGGCTGATCCCCACTTCTGGTGGCAGTTTGGCAAGGCAGAATTACAGGGTGGGGCCAGTTGGAGATATTGCTTTGTCGCATAGCAAACTCCGCGTTAGGATAGAACTATGGCAGCCGAAAATGAGAACAAGGTCTTTTTGATCGCATCCAGTGACGCCGCGAAGGTTGAGGCAGTCTCTGCCATCATCAAACGTCATTTTTCAGACCCTACAATCTATTCGGCGAACGATGGGCCCACGGGTTTGGACAAAATCAAAAACGCACCCCCTCGGGTGGTCATTGTTGACTCCGAAATTCCGAAACTAAGCGCGACCCGATTTATTGACGTGATCATCCATGACGAAGCTCACCCCGATATTGCGGTTATTGTCCTTTCGGAGCTACCCAAAAAGGAAAAATACCTTGATGAACTTGCGACCGGTCGCGTGCAATTCGTCACAAGCATCGAAGATGAAGAAACTCTTTTTCGCTGCCTCACGCGGGCTTTGAATTTTTCGTGCCACAATGAAAAAGCGGAGTTTTCGTTGAAGTTCCTCGCGCCGGGCGATCACCTGATTCGTGAAGGTGAAAAAGGCAAATGAGCAGGCTGTTTAGGGCTTTTCCTCGTAGGCACCGAGCCTAATACCAGGTAAGATTTTCTTATCTAGTTCTCTATTTTAACCGTAGAAGGGAATCTACCATGAATCACCGTATGCCTATTGTCGCCCTATTGTGTTTTTCAATTCTCGCCACTTGGGGTTGCGCCAAGAAGGGAGACGGCACGGAAACAACCATGGATAATGCTCTTTACTCCGCAATTCGAAACACCACGCCCGCCTTTCGACCCGCAGGGACCGCCGTGCTTTTAGGATCTAAAAATCAGCTGGGATCCGTCATTAAAGACGACGCCATGCTTTCTGCTTACAAAACCTTGCAAGACTTCAAACATCCTGAGGACGAGGGCAAGGTCGATACGACTAGCATCCACAAGGTGATGTACGAAGCTGGACGATATTTGGATGATGCTCCCTCCTACTGCACAACCAAGGCTGATCTTTTGGATAGCGCTATTTCGCCATTTGCGTTCGGAGCCGATTTCCTGGGTCATACCTATAATTGCGGTGGAACCGTTGCCGAAGGCTCAAGGCAATATGGCTATGGTCAAAGCGCGGCCTATCAGGTCACCGGAAATATTAAACACGCGCTCCTGACGTATAAATGGGCCCCCGATTCGTCAGGGACCGCCGTTGGCGCTTTTCAAGTTTCCTGGGATACCGGAACCAACGATCTCACCATTAATTTCGCTCAATCTGTAAAAGGGGATTCGAGCACCTTTGGACTCAGAACCTGGATCAGCGGCAACTCCACTACTCACACTTTTTCAATTCGAACAGCCTCCTCGACCAATGCGGGTATTGTCGGAGCAGGGGTTTCGCAGGGTACTGGAAAATACTTTTTGATCAAGAGTGGCACGAGCTATTATTGCATTCCTGCTGGCTCGGATGAAACGGCACTTGCAGCCATTACTTCAACGACCGCAGCAAATATCAGCGCAAATTGTGCGGAGTTTAAAACTGCCGTCGATGCCTTGGTACCCTACAACTATATGACCGATGTTCCTAAAATCGACCTGACAGACTTTGATCACGCGGTTGCCGGTACCCCGGTTAAATATTTGATGTTCTGACCCGCGGGGGCTTTACTCATTGGCGCGTTCGTGATCGATTGGGCTAATGAAATATTTACTATTGATGCTGATCTGTCTCAATGTGTCGATCGCAAGTCAGATGGCTTTTGCCGACGAGGGCGCTTGCACAAATGAGCAAGATGCCGCGATTGCAAAATCGGCGATGGAAGCAAAAGAGCTCGTCTGTGGAAAAAAATGTATGGGAGCTAAAGACTGCACCTCAAAATGCATGTCCGATGATCTTGGTCTCACTCTGGCTTGCGCCGATTGCTGGGGCGAAGTGGCTGCGTGTGGGAAAAAGCATTGTTGGCTGCCCTGCATGGGCTCGCCGACGGGCAAGAGTTGTCGGGAGTGTTCTGCAAAAAGTGGTTGCGATGAAGGGTTTAAGACCTGCTCGGGGATTTGAAGCCAACCCTATCTTGGGCCTCACTTGCTTAAACTGGTCCCTTATTATGGCTTGCCGAGTAATGATGTCATCGTTTTGGGGACGCCGAGCTTCCTCGAACACTTCGAGTCAGGCCAGAAATATTCTGAAATCCGGCAAACTCTCTTGAGCTGCTCCCGCTACGCCGGAATCGCCCTCGTGAGAACAGTGTTGCGGTACTGGACGAAGTTCGCCTTGGCCAACCACGCATCCCCTGCGTCCCTTTACGGCTACATGGGTCGCGTCTTTGAAGTAAGGCTTTAGCCAACTCGGATATTTTGGATTTTGGTCGGTAGTGACCTTGGCTTTCGGATGAATATAGGGGCGGAGCTCGTCAAAGAGTTCGAATGTCTTAGCTGCACGATGGTCAGCGCGCATTCCGTATTTCTTACGTGAAATTGCAGCCAACGGCCCCTTCGCTGGCATGCTCGCCACTCGAAACCCTAAGATTCTACGGCTCCCCGGATGGACCACCAGCGGCATACTTAATGGCAAGCACTTAGAGTGTTCAAAGCTTTCCATTTCATCAAACTGCATTTCCATTATCTGTCTTTGCTCGGGCACAAAAGATAGGAGCCTTTTCGGATGATGTGAACCAATCCCGGACCTGAAGAACCCCCGTTTCCTTGCAGTGAAGTGTGCGAAGGGCAGTTGAAATAAAAGCATTTCTTTGGAATTTGGCTGGAATGCGTTGCTTTCATGAGACGGCAACAAAGCAAAAACACTGCCAAACCTAGAGTTTAAACCTCTCTGGTGGTTAGGCGCCGCACACTTTAGGGGGCCAGTTTTTTCGTCTTAATTAAACGATTCCTTTGTCTTTCAAATGGGCCGAATATTTTTTGTCCTCGCCCTGGACATGTTCTTCAAGCCAGGACTTCAGAAATTGCCACGTCCCAATGGTCAGAATTTGTTTTCCTTCTTTTAATTGCTCCATAAGGATGCTTGCCTTTTGGGAGAAAGCAGCATGAAATTTCTTATGTTCTTCAAATTCTGGGTACTTAGTTTGCAAAAGGAGTTCCTCTTCATAACTAAAGTGTTCTTGAGCGTACTTGATAGCCTCCTCCAAAATGGTCGTGAGCGCTTCATCGCCTTTTTCGACTTTCATCGCCTCATGCATCCTGTTGAGCATCTCTACGAGCTTTTTATGCTGAGCATCGATTGAGGCAATCCCGACACTGTATTTCTCACTCCAGGTAAATCGTGCCATAAGACGTCTCCATCGTTAGAAATTAGCATATTGACAAGCAATATCGCACCTATATTCAGCGTTTTGTAGGGTTTTGGAACCTCGTGAATTTGTGCTGATTGCTTGGAGCATCTGCTGCGTGTCGGGATTCCGACGAAGTTGACGTATCAGCAAGTCCACGCGATATTTGAAACAAACTTTAACCAAAAGGTGCGGAACACCATGAATCGGCCTAATTCAGTTTTCTTAAATAGTACAGTTCCGAAGTCGACGGCCCAAAAAGGAGAGCACTGTTAATGCCGCACCATCTCCCCCACGCCCCTCTTCTCCGCAGCACTAGGCTCCAACTTCATATACCTCTGCAGATCCGCACTCGCCTTTGGCCGATCCCCCAACTCCTGATAGGCAAGCCCACGCGCAAAATAGACCTCGTGATTGGCAGCATCAAACTTCAAGACTTCACTAAAATCCGCGACTGCCTTTGCAGCCTGATGCTTTTCTTCCAGATAAAGCGTCCCGCGATTAAAATACGCTTTTGAATAAGCACGATTGTTTTCAATTGCTTTTGAATAGTTCGCGATCGCCTCATCCACCCTACCGTGCTCTCCCAAAATATTGCCAAGATCATAGTACGCAGGCGCAAACGCGGGCCTCAACAAGATCGCACGTTGGTAAGCTTCAATCGCGTCGACAGGACGCCCTAGCTTGTGAAGGCTCAAGCCCTTATTGAGATAAGCCTGCGCCGCCTCGGGCAACAGTTTGAGCGCTTCGTTTGATTCCGCAAGTGCTTCTCCATACTGCTTAAGCCCGATAAAGGTCAACGCACGATCAATATGCACTTCACCGTTTTTTGGATTGAGCTTCTGTGCCTGATCATAAAAATGAAGCGCCTTTTCGACCTTGCCTTTCGTGGCCAGAATCAGCCCCGCGTTGGCGTAAATCGAACTCATCACATCGTTCACACCACTTGGACGAAAATAAGTCCCGAGCGCACGATGCGCGGGAGTAAGCGTCACCCTGAGTTGCCGCGCCATCTCGTCTTCGGAGAGATTCTCTCCATCCGCCGTCGTTTCGATGTTCCGCTTGAAAGCTCCATTGTTGTATTGAACAAAAATATGGCCAGGCGCAAGAACAGGAGCCACAGGCATATTTAGCGCATCTCCAACGATGAGATAGAGCGTGGTGAATCCCAGGCAGTTACCCTCCCAAGTATCGAGAACATGGCTGAGAAGAGATTCTTCTTGAGCGTTTTGAGGATTCGCAGATGAGTTTGAGCTCATCGGATTGACCTTCGCGTGATGCTTCTTGAAAATAAAATTATTCACCGTTTCGATCTTGTCGTCAGGAGATTTGCCAGCAACCAACAGTGGTCGTAACTCTGACAATAACTGCTCAACCTTGGCCTTATAAACCGCAGGATCAATCTCAGGATGAACCACACGCGCGATCTTCAAAGACTCATCCAAGAGATCAACTTTGTCGCGCGCAAATGCAGGTGTCGCTAAAATCACCCAAACAAGCAGTATGAACCCAACACCTCGTTTCATCATCACCACGCCCTCTTCACTCCCTGAGCCCCATCATCCACAGCGGCCGCTTCTTTCCAACGGGTAACTCTAAGTCATCGCACAACACGAGATCCGCTTCTTTGACCTTCTTACTCGCCCCCCCAACCTCAAAGACAAGACCACCCGCTGTGAAGTCTCCCTTTTTTTCATCCTTTGATGCGTACACTTCTCCAAAATGCTGCTCCAGCTCCCAGGCCACATACGCTTCGCGCGCGTTCCCGGGGTTTCCCCCCAAGACTGCGTAGTGACTTGAATCGCTAAAGAGAATTTTCGCCCCCTTCGACTTCGATTTAGATGTCTTCTTAAAGTCCACTATGCGGATCAACGAAATCGCTTCAAGCGCCGCAAGAAGATTGTAAAAAGTATCTTTACCGACATTCCAATCACGGCAGGTGGACTCCACATTGATCGTCGGCACGGAGGAAAGGGCCAGCATCCCGATCACGGCGTTTCCAAGGCGAAGGATATTTTCATTTATTTGCGGCAGCAAGAAGGGCAGATCCGAAAAGATCGTCTTTTCGATGATGTTGAGTTGCCTTTCGCGATAATCCCCTTCCAAGAAGAAGGGCCGTAGTCCGGTGTTCATGTAAATCTTGAACCAATGTAGGATCGGGCCGGTGTTGAGCACCTTCTGAACGCTTCGTTGATCTGGCTCCTGAAAATTCAAAACAGGGAGAGTGATCCCTTCCTTAAGAAAAACGAAGTCTCGAAAAGATAAAAAGGGAATTTGAATCTTAATAAAGCGCCGAGAAAGATCCGAAACTCCTTTGCGAAGAATCACACTGCTCGAATCGCTGGCGACTATTATTTTGCGCGGATACGCATCATAAAGCGCCTTCAGATCACGACTCCAATCCGGGGCAAAATGAACTTCGTCTATAATCAGGCCGGAAAAATCTCGCTTAAACACTTCGCGTCCCAGATCCCAAAGACCCACTTGAGAAACGAGCGGCGAATCCGCTGACAAATACATCAGCTTTTTCTCCATTGCTTGTGCGAGGAGGAACGTTGTTTTGCCTGTGCCTCGAGGCCCAATGACGAGCGTGCCCCGGGCAGTGATGGACTCCTGAGTGAGACAAGGCCGCAACCGATCAGGAACAAATGACTGTAGCCGCTCCTGGACCTCTATTAATTCATCAACTATTGCGGCCAGTTGTGATAATCGTTCTACCATAGAACGATTATAGCACACATTCGTTCTATGGTAAAACGATTATTTAGGCCCTTATCCTACCCCTTCGGAAACAGCGTCTCAAACATCAGATAGAACCAACCAATGAGAAAAAGCATCGCTAACATCGCCAGCATGTTTGCCTTAAAGAAACTCTTGTTCGGCGGCAAAATCGAATACCAGGACCTGAAAAGATACTGCGGATTTGCCCCATCCCAAACCGCGCGTAGCTTTGGAAAAACTTCTTTGATCACGCCATCCAGCAGCTGCGCACCTTGCGCGGCAGAAGCCTGCGAGGGCGTCCCCCAATAACCACTGGCTCGCCCGCCAAACAGGCTGTATTCATGCACTTGCTCCGGCAAATTCGCGTAACTGGGGTCAACCTTCACGCCATCAAGCGCAAGCGCAACCGAAGTATCGCGTGCGCCCCCGTGCTCCTTTGGCCGTGCTCTAAACGGCGAAGCTTTCACGAGCTCCTTGGTAATCAGCGCCGAACACGCCGAAACAAACGTCGGCAGGTTTGCAGAGGCAGGACGAAACGGTCCCATGAGACTCCCAAGCACCTGCACGCCGCGGCCTCGTGAAACAATCTTGCCCGCCTCTTCAATGGCCGTGAGTTGCTTAGGCCCCAGATGCCCGGAAAAACAAACAAAATGCCGAAACCCTAAACGCGTAAGGCTTCGTGCAACATCCACCAGTGCATCTCGTAAAACATAAGCCCGCACCGTAAGCGCGAGCTGCGCAGTATTGGCTTCAATTCCAAAGGGAAAGCCCGGCAAAATGACGGCCGTCCATCCGGACATCTCCGATTCAAGCCGCTCTCCTGCTTTTCGGCAAAGTGTGCGCGCCTCTAACAAGTCAAGTGCGAGCGGCAAGTGCGAGCCATGATCCTCGAGCGGTCCAACGGGAATAAAAAATACTGTCTTTTGTCTGGAAAGCGACTCTAAACTTGCGGCCGTGAGCGCACTGAATTCAAGTGGCATTCTCGGCGACCTCTTTAATTCCAAAGATCCGTGCGGCATTTCCGCCCAAAATCATCTGTGCCTGTTCGTCACTAATCATTCCGCCCGACACGGCCTCATCCACGCGCTCAATCCCCACACGAATGTTATCGCCGACAATGGGCCAGTCCGATCCGAAAATCACTCGCTCCGCACCGATTCGCCTTACGGCTTCGCCGATCACTTCAGCAGGCTGCCAGGACGTCTCAAGGAGAACGTTAGAGAATTCCTCAGCCAAGTCCATCGCGGCATTGGGCGAATGCATATTCATGTGCGCCAAAACGAAAGTTGCCGGAAAATCTCTAAACCATTTTTTAAATCGCTCGGCATTGCCCTGCGCAGGATCTTTGTAAAGAAGGTGGGAATTCAAACTCCCCGTATGCACGACGATGGGAAGGCCCAAATCACAGGCCGCTTTAATGGTTGTCAGATACTGAGCATAGTCGACCCCACGGCCATCGGCGGCCGGATGAATCTTGAGAAACTTTGCGCCAAGCCTGCAATATTTCTGAAGCGTCCGTTTAGGATCTCTCGTACCTGGAGCGAGATTCACGGCCGGAATCAATTGCGGAAACTCGGCACACACATCCAAGACCAGCTCATTGGGACAAAGCGGAGGCTGAGCCATGATCACCGCGCGATTTGTTTTTGCCTCCCCCAACGCTTCAATGAGATCCGCAACGGTGGATTCAATAAGCAAACCCGGAAGGGGGGCAAAACCACCGACTTCATCAAGGGCTCTCAATGCAGGAGATGGAAAATATCGCATCAGAGTCTGAAGCTTGTGTAACGTCCGCGAAACAGGACGGCGCCAGAGCCGCAAAAATTTTCGTGTTTGCGCAAGCGATCCCGAAGCAAGACCGGGAGCAAGCTTGCGCAGGGGGTCGGGAAACACATGAACATGGGTATCAATTATGAGGCGCATGCTCTCTATCATACAACTGAGTGAGGTTCTGTGGTAGCAATAGATTCACAAGGACAAATCTTGATATGACCATTGCGATCGTGAATGGAATTCTCGGCACTACCCTTTGCTTTATTTTAGGACTCGGCTTCTATGACCTCAGCCCAAGCGCCATTATATTGGCGATATTCGCCTCAAATCTTGCGGGTTTTCTCTCTTTGATGATCACCTTGCGAGCGGAGCGGATACGCTGGCTTCGCCGCTATGTCCTGCGGCAACCCTCTTTCACTTGGTTCCTACTCGTCTTTGCCTACCTGGCCATCCTCTTGAGCGTTTCTCCCGAAATGCGAGAGCCCAAAACACTTGCCATCTTCGTTGGGCCGCTCGTTTTGAGTACCGGTTTCTTTATCGTGATTTTCGGTCCCATCCGGGACGCCTTGATGGTGCGCAAACAGTTACAAGCTAAAGATCGGCGCGAGCACCGGCACGTTTAGCGCGTTTGATGAGCCCGGTGGTGCTGCGGCCTTCTAAAAATGACAGCGACTTCACCTTGCCGCCCCAACTCTGAACTTCTTTAGCTCCAACGATGGCATCGACTTTCCAATCGCCGCCCTTTACGAGTACTTTGGGTTTGAGCAGCTTTATGATTTCAAGTGGGGTCTGCTGGCCAAACGAAGTGACAAAATCCACAGAAGCCAGAGCCGCCATCACAGCCGCGCGATCGGCCAAAGGATTCAGGGGCCGCGTGGGTCCCTTGAGCATCCGAACCGAAGCATCGCTATTGAGTGCCACAACGAGATAGTCCCCGAGCGCTCTGGCTCGCTCCAGGTATTCGACGTGACCCCGATGTAACAAATCAAAACAGCCATTCGTGAAAACGACTTTTTTTCCAGAGGCTTGAAGCCTGGCAATGATTTTTTTGAGCGTGGGCGCGGATTTTATTTTTTTCTTTATCGGCATCATAAGACAGTTTCAGAAATCAAAGGGCTTTGGCTGAAGCCCGCAAACGCGGTCATGCCAGCAGCGTTTTTCTGAATCCAAAAGGGCCCAGGCGATTCCGACACCCCCCAGAACAAAGCTTGGAAAAAAGAGCAGGGCCCGCAAAATGATTTGCGAAGTGTTGCCACTCAAAACCAAGCCAAAAACCCGTTTTCCTAAACTCGTGTGAAAAATCACTTCTTGAACTGTGAGGATCAGCCAGTGTGCAAGCGCGACAAAAACAACGGACAAAACGAAAAGCCCCGAATTCATTAATACATTCAGAGGAATCTCTTGTTTCCAAAATGCCCCGGCCAGTCCCACCCCACAAAATAAGAGACTGAAACTCAGATCGATAAAGAAAGCGGAAATGCGGGCCAAAAGATAAGTAAACCCTAGCTCCACCTTCTCGATCTGGGGAGGCGCAAGAACGAGGGATTCAGCTGCTTGAGGTGGATTCCTAAAAAAAGCCGGCGCAAAGGTCGGAGGACCCGCCATAACAGCACCCGTACCCCGAGCGAACGACTTTTGGGAATGCGAGCTGCCTGGAGTTTTTTGAGGAGAATAAGGGAGACCCTCCGAAAAGGGGTGGAAACCAAGCCCCTTACTTAGTGCTTGAAATTCGAGAGGTTGCGGATTTTGAGAAGGTTCTTTTTCCATTTCGCTTTGGTCTTACCAGCTTAAAGGGTTTCTGCCAAGATAAGGTCTTCGAAGTTTTCTCGGCGCCGAATCACCCGAAATTCTGCTTCATCAACAAGGACTTCGGCCGCCCGCGGTCGACTATTGTACTGACTGCTCATCGAAAACCCGTAAGCCCCGGCCGAGCCAATGGCAACCAAGTCATTTTCTTGTAAACTCGAGGGGAGCCACTTGCCACTTGCAAACGTATCTGAAGTCTCGCAAACCGGACCCACGACTTCATATTTCGTCTGAGCCACGCGCTTGGAATCTTTTAAGGGAAGTATCGCGTGGGCGCTCCCATAAAGCGCCGGACGAATCAGATCATTCATTCCGGCATCGATGATGAGAAACTCTCGGCCTGAGCGTTTTTTTCGACCCAAGACACGGCTCAACAGCACGCCCGAATTACCGGACAACACGCGCCCGGGTTCCAAGACGATCAGCGGTTTTCCAGGAAGCCCACTTGAGGGTCCAAACGTATTCACGATGAGGCGACAATACTTCTCGAGTTCAGGCGCTTTTTCATTTTGATAACGGATGCCTAATCCGCCACCCACATCAAGGAGGGTAAGAGGCTCAGGGAGAAGAGAATTAACCACACACGCGAGGTCATGAAGTCGACCCAAGGCATCCGCGATCGGCTTTAACGAAAGAAGCTGACTCCCTATATGAACACTCAGGCCTTGAAACCGAACCCAAGGATATTTGCGATGAGCTCGAACCAGCGCGATGACTTCTTTTTTCTCGAGGCCAAATTTATTCTTTTTTAGACCTGTGGAAATATAGGGGTGTGTCTTCGCATCAACGTCCGGGTTAAAACGCAAAGAGATCGAGGCTTTTTTCCCTGTCTTTTTTCCCAGCTCATTCAGTCGCAAAAGTTCATGCGCCGATTCAACGTTAAACGACAAGACGCCCGCGGGCGACGCGCTCAAGGCTGCCAGGATCTCCGCGTCCGTTTTTCCTACACCCGAAAACACGATTCTCTCGGGAGAAACCCCGGCTTTGAGCGCCCGAAACAACTCGCCGCCTGAAACGATATCGACTCCTGCCCCTGCCTGAGCGAGCATTTTAAGGATTGCGAGATTTGAATTGGCTTTTGCGGCAAAACAAATCAAATGCGGAAGCGTAGAGAGTCCCTGATTCAAGGCCGCCAACGGCTCTAAGAATCCGCGAGAAGAATAGACATAAGTGGGCGTTCCAACGGCCGCTGCAATTTTGTGAAGCGGGACTTTTCCAACAAAAAGTTCGCCTTTTTTGTAATGAAAAGGCGGTTCAGATTTTCTCATTTTGAGTGCACGGCCGGAGACGATGAAGGCGTAGGAACGGCCACCGGCGCAAGCACAATGGGCTCCCGCATTTCAATTTCGGGAGCCACGGCCTCTGGATAAAGAGGAGCGCCCTTTACGCCACAAGCACAGACCCCGAGCAGGGAGCTCAAGATGAGTGCTGTCACTGTAAATTGAAATTTCATTGTATTCATCTGCGTATTCATCTGCGTATTCATCTGCCTCATGATCAAAACCTCAACGTCAAACCTAGACCAACCGTATCAAAACCCAAATCAAATCGAAGGTTCCAGTTCGGGCCGACCTGGAAAAACATCCCGCCCCCTGCGGCCGGAACACTTTGGCTCATATCCGAGCGCGTTTCCTCAGTCCCTTGCCCTGCTATCAAAACCCGATTGAAAATGAGACCGCCATAGAAAAACAAACCAAAACCTTCTTTAACCTGGATCGTATAGCGCGCAGTCGCCACCATCGGAATCACGGTATACCCTTCATCAGCCACAGGATAATTGAGCGTCTTATAATAATAAACTCCGCCCTCCAAGGCTAGCGAATCCTGAAGGTGTGCTTTGCGAAGGAGAAGCATTTTGACCAGAGTGAGCCCGTAACGAGCCCCCGCGCCGGCAAAATAAGTTGAAGCGCCGCCCGCTCCATTGTTTCGGAGATATCCCATTCCGAGCGTCAGCCACTGGTAATGCGGATCAAGCTCATGAACTTCATCAATTTCGATCTCGATTTCTTCATCAAGATCCTCTTCATCCAGACCCCCAGAAAACGGGCGTGAGGCCTTGGTCTGCGATGAATCTGCCCCTGGATCAGGTGGCGGAGCCTCATTGTCTGCACCGGGCGGGGCGGGTGGCTTATCCAAAGAGTCGTCGCCTTCTAATTCTTTGAGGTCATTCTGATCCTGCAATGTCGGCGGAGACATCGACAAGTCCGATAGCTTCTCAATCGCAATAAACTAATCGGCATTTTGAGGAGGGGCAAATCTCGGATAGCGCTTGATTCGCTTAGCGGCAAACTGATTCTTGTCACTATATACTTTCAAAACGCGCAGGGCCATGAACGGCTCGTCTTTTTTCTTGAGCAGCAGGATGCGACCGACCTGCGGACTCTTCTGCTCGACATCATCAAAGAGAAACACTCTTGAGGAGCGGCTCTGTTTTGCGACCAAAATGGGAAAGGTATGTGCCGCAATAGGTGCCTCCTCTGCAACCGCGATTGCAGAGAACGAAAAAAGGACTATACTCCAAATCAATGAGATCCATCTTTGCAAAGTCATATTCTACTGATTCTAGCTTAACTGGAGTACGCGGCTCTGTCGAGGCGGCGATTACAATCGGGCTGTTGTTTTTTTGCCTCTTCCATGGACTCGCGAGAGCCGAAGAAGACACGCTGGAAGCGCACCTCCTGATTTCGAAGAAGAAATGGCCTGAAGCCGCGATTGTTTTGAAGAGCATTTTGAAGAAAAACCCTGAAAACACCGCGATTACGATCGATCTGGCCCGCGCGCTGTTTTATCAAGGCCGGAGGGAAGAAGCTTTGGGGATCCTCGGAGCAACTCTTGCGCGAGAAAAACCGGCCCAACAAAAAATACTGATCCGACAAAGCCGGGTTTTATCGAGGACGTTTCTAAAAGCCGAGAGTTTTCAAATTTTCCAAGATGGGGTCAATCTCATGGTTGCCTCGCGCTTTCGACAAGCCAGAGAGCGCCTGGAGAAGGCCTTGACGGCAGAACCTGATAACGTCGAAATCCTCACTCGCCTAGGGCAGTGCGTCCTTTTGGATGGGGATCCAGATAGTGCTGCTGAGCGCTTAAGAACCGCCCGAAGACTCAATCCGTTTGAACCTGAAATAAGTCTGTGGCTCGGGCGCGCTCTTTTTCAACGAGGGGAGCAGGAGTTGGCGCTAAAAGAGCTCGGACTTGCGCAACAGGAACTTCCAGGGGCGCAAACGCCCGTACTTTGGCTTTCCGAATCGCTCGCGATGAGTCCCAAACCTCAAACGGAACTTGAGATTCTGGAAAAAGACCTCAATTCGAACCCCCTGCATCTGGATGTATCACTGGCCATTGCGAGGTTTCATCTTCACTTCGCATCTTCAAACCAGATCCTAGGACTACAAGAAGCTCGCAAGGACCTGCTCGTGACTTCGAGTCGCATTGAAAAGGCCGTGTTTTACGAGAATCCACGCTTAGTCGGTGAACTCGGGTTTGAGCCAGGAAAATCCTCAGGGGAATTCAAAGCCGAAGTCGAAAAACTCATTCAACAGGTTGAAAAGAAGATTCAGGAACTTTCGAAACCGAGCTAAAAAAAAGGCAGGGAACCTTTCGGCGCCCCGCCTCTTCAAATCAAATAAGTTCTAGCTAACTTTAGGTTAGATTGCGTCCGCCTTCAGCAGCCCATTTTTCAAGCATATTCAGCGTAACCGATTTAGGACGCTCAAGGGCATAACCCAAGCCGCGATCCCATACGATGTTCGCCATCACACCCAGTGCGCGGCCCACACCGAAAAGTACGGTGTAGAAGTCGTACTCCGTCAGACCATAATGCCATTGAATGACGCCCGATTGAGCATCGACATTTGGCCAAGGATTCTTGGTCTTACCATGTTCGGTAAGAACGCCAGGAGCCACTTTGTAAATGATGTTGACGAGCTTGAACATCTCATCATTGGGCAAGTGCTTTTCACAGAATTCCATTTGAGACGTGTAACGAGGATCCGTCTTGCGAAGCACGGCATGACCGTAGCCTGGTACGACTTGACCTGCATTGAGCGTGTCCCAAAGGAACTTCTTGATTTCATCGGCGTTCGGAGCTTTGCCGCCCATCTTCTTCATCACGTCTTGAATCCAACGCAACACTTCTTGGTTAGCCAAGCCGTGCAGAGGTCCTGCAAGACCGTTCAAACCAGCGGAGAAGCTGTAGTAGGCATCCGAAAGCGCGCTAGCCACGAGGTGAGTCGTGTGAGCCGATACGTTTCCGGATTCGTGATCAGAGTGAAGGATAAAATACATTCTGGCCACATCGTCATAGGGTTTCGGAATCCCCATCATATGCGCGAAGTTTCCGCCGAAATCCAAATCTTTGTTTGGCGCAATCGGGGTATCCCCTTTGTACTTGTAGCGATAAATGAAAGCCGCAATCTCAGGCAGGCATGCAATGAGGTTGGTGGCATCTTCATACATCGGATCCCAATATTCGGTCTTCTTCATGCCTTCAGCGTAGCGCTTAGCGAATACCGACTCGCCTTGCATCGTCAATACGGCCGTGGAGAACAGGGTCATGGGATGAGCATTGGCGGGCATCTTGCGAAGCACATCAAATACATATTGAGGGACTTTTGCGCGAGCTTTGAAATCTTTTACAACTTCAAGTGTCTGCTCCATCGTAGGAATTTCGCCGGTGAGAAGGAAATACCAAAAGCCTTCTACGTACGGGTATTCAGCGCCTGGAACTTTTGGCAGAGCTGCAAAAGTTTCGGGAATAGTTTTGCCGCGAAAACGGATTCCTTCTTGTGGATCAAGATAGGAAATATCTGTGACCAAACAACGCACGTCGCGCGCGCCGCCAATGGCTTGGTCAATCGTCACTTGATCGATGACGACTTTGCCTAATTCTTTGGTGAGTTTAGTGACCCGAGGAATTTCCGCTTTGATTTTCTCGGCAAGTTTTTCTTTTAATCCCGATGATGCAGCCATACAAAGACTATCCTTTCTTTAGGGTGATAAATTTCTGAACCCCTGAACATTCAAAGACAATTTGACTAAAACAGTAAAAGCGTACACTAGAATATCGAAATTTTGAAAAAAAAGATTAGGAAAAAAAAGGTGGGTTTTGGGTTATCGCAGCTTGACTAACCAAGTGCCCTCGCCCTATTACCAAAGAAAGATCATTGGGCAGTATTCGGGGGGGTAGTGCTTGGCTAACGAAAAAATTTTCATCGCCGTGGCAGGAAACATTGGAACCGGTAAGACGACTTTGACCAATATGTTGTCAAAGAAGTTTGGCTGGACACCTCATTTTGAGGCGGTTGCCGACAACCCCTATTTATCTGATTTTTATGCAGATATGAGCCGTTGGTCCTTCCCATTACAGGTTTTTTTCCTGACTAACCGCTTCCGCGCTCATCAAGACGTGTCGCAGGGCACGAATAGCGCGATTCAGGATCGCAGCATTTATGAAGACGCCAATATTTTTGCCCGCAACCTCGTTGACCAGGGTAAAATGGAGAAGCGCGACTACCAAAACTACCTCGATCTTTATAACACGATGTGTGAGTTTCTCACCCCTCCAGACCTAGTTATTTACTTAAGAAAATCTTTACCCAAACTCAAAGAACGCATCGCAATTCGCGGACGTGATTTTGAGAAGAACATTCCGGATGAATATTTGAGGGATCTCAATCGTTACTATAACGATTGGATGGATAGTTACGACTTGGGCAACAAACTCATCATCGATAGCGATGATTTGGATTTCCTTCATAATCCTGCTGATTTTGAAAAAATCACCCAGATGATTGTGGGCGGCCTGGATCAGCGTGACGTGTTCTTGGAATCAAGACTATTGGAAAACATGACGAGCGGACAGGAATCCGTTCGCCTCTAGAACTTCATTTCAAATCCGCCATTGCCGTAAAAGAGCATGCCATCTTCTTCGTTTCTAGATTCTCGCACACCCGCGCCCGCGCGAACGTTGACGGGATAACGAAAACCATTGATCGCGTGTTGAACTGCAATTTCCCCAAAGCGTTCTGATCCTTCGGTAAAAGCGGGATCATCGGAGTTTGTGCGTCCGCCGGCTTTGATCTTCACAGCAGTGTCTTCGTTCATGTAACCTATTTCGGCAAGCAGTTTAGGCCCAAAGTAATCCAATAACACGGCCGTAGACGCAATGAGGTACGAGCGCCCCTCGGGAGTTTTGGAAAGTTCGTAGCGCCCTTCGGCGGTCAAAATGAGATCATTGATATAGGGCCGAATCGAACTCACCTCAGCTCTTCGAACATCAGAGCCGCCAAACATGGTTCCAACTTGTGCGCGCAATGCTCCCACCGTTTTATCTTTTTCGGGATTGCCAATTTGAACTTCGCCGCCAATCTTCGAATCTAAGGAACCGTAAATGCGATTGTACCAACTATACTTCGAGTCACCTGAGCTAGCAGGAGAAACAAAACCCAAAATCGCATCCGTAGTCGCATCTATCTTTGCCCTAATCTGATCCTTGTAAAGATTGTAATAGGGGCTGCTGATGACATGTTGAAGGCGGTTATAGAAAACATCAAAGTTTCGCGTCGATTCGTGAGCGTACACAGTTCCAAAACGAAGTTTTTGTCGCTCTGATTGATACAGATTTGAGGTGAGTGCGGCCCCTGCATAATCATTACCTAAAGAATCCTTTGCCATAAATGCCCTGGCCGACGTGTTTTTGCTGAGTTCAATATTTACCGCACCCAAAGAAGACGACGCCTTTGCGAAAGGATTAATATTAGAAACTCCTGAGGCTTCAGACATGATTTTCCCAAGCTCACTAGGCACCTTTTTGACCAGGCGACCTCCGGGAAGGTAAATCATATACTCGGTGGTTACGTCACTTTTGCCCTGATAGAGCAACGTGCCCCCTTCGCCGCCTTGTTCGCGAGTCAGAGCATCGTAATTTAGCTTGTAGTACTTCTTGGGCGAATTGGGATCTTGCGTAATCACGGTTGTGTGCCAAGCACTCGTAGTAGCATGTGCAACGATGTAGGTTTCCTTGAAACCCATGGCATTTAGGATGAGTCCCTGACCACTAGCGATGTCGCGACAAACCCCGGCAAATTTTTGATCCGGCTCTGTAATGCCAAATCCGATCCCGTTCGTGCGATTGCGATTTTCTGCGCTTAATAGTCCCGAAAGAGTGACAACTCCACCCGCGTTTGGGCCCCCATTGGTTCGACCGAAATCATAGTTTTGAGCAAATATTTGACCGATTTTCTGCACCAAAAGGAGTTTGGCGTCGGTCGACAGGGACGCGGTCTCCTTGCTAATCATCGCAAGTGCTTTGGTCTCATCCGCATAGGTAAACATTTTATCCGAAATCACGCTCACTCTGAGCTGCTCTGCCTCGGACACAGGCCCCAGATAAGAAGGTCCAAAGGATAAACCCAAGCCATAAAGGCCTGATTCCAAACCTGCTTGAATTTTTTTGACCGTATCATCTACTGAATTGTCCGCAACGAATCGATTATAGGACTTGGCTTTCGATGCCTTCTTAAAAGCATCCATGCAGGCAGGGGGAATGGACATTCCGTAACCGCCACCTGGACTTTTTTGAGCCGCCAGGCAATCGTAATAGGGTTGAATCACTTGCTGGGCGTAAATACTGCGGGGACTATTCGAATCAAGATCATTTGGGACTGAGTCTGACGAGAGAGGTGGCACTACTGATTTGCCCAACAATTTTCTCACGACCACCGAGTTTTCCAGCTTCTCAGGACAATTCTTTTTTAGAAGTTCTTGTGAGTCTCCCGCTAGTTTCAGCGCTCCAAATTCTCGCGCGTTGAGCGCGAAACTATCCCCCGCGTCCACGCCAAAGCGGCTGGCAAATTCGAGATTGAGTTTGCTGTAGCTTGCGATTTCGGCAAGGAGCGGAACGTTTTTGCAGGGACAATTCGTCGAAGTAATGGCGGGCGAAGTGGGCTTCTCCCCTAAAGTGTCGGAGGCGAAGCTTGTCATAGCGATATGCGTCACAAAAAGGGCAATCGTAGTGATTTTAACCACGCGGTCCATACATACTTGTCGGCGACCGACTGAGGATCTTGAATTAAGTGCAATTGGCAATTAATTGACGGGTAGAATTTTCATTATCCAGTTATCGGAATTGATGGGAATGGAATACTTTTCTTCGGACATAAAGCTAGGATAAAGTACCTATATGAGTCCTACCGTTTTCAAAATTGGGAGCTACCGGTTTTTCTTTTTCTCCCGTGAAGAATCCCGAATGCATATCCATATTTCCTGCCCTGAAGGCGAAGCAAAATTTTGGCTTGCCCCGGTAGTCGCACTTGCGCAGCACACCGGACTATCTACAAAGCAGCTCCGTGAACTCCAAAAAATTATCGAGGAACGAAATCATGAAATCGCAAAAGCGTGGAAAAAGCACTTCCTCACCTGAGGTTCTCAATATTTCTAAAAATGGCGTTTGGCTATTGGTCAATAATCTGGAGTATTTCCTCCCACACACTCATTTCCCTTGGTTTATGGATGCAACTGTTTCGGAAATTTCCAACATTCAACTTTTCCACGGCGAACACCTTCATTGGCCAGATCTGGATGTCGACCTTGAAGTAACTTCTTTGGACAAGCTGGAAAGTTATCCGCTCGTTTATAAAAAATAGAATGAGGCCCGCTCGCTAAACTCACTTCCCCTGAGCAGCAGCACTCAAGCTGCCTGAATCGATCATCGAACCATCCGAAAAAAGACAAAAACTATTTTCGGCCCCCGCCTCATTTGAGCCAATGACAACACTGCCACCCAGTTTCTTGCGACAAATTGGAGAGCCAGGGTTTGTGCCCCTCTCTAGAAGTTCTGGATCCAGACCGCGCAAAGTCGCTTTTGAAAGCGCGCGAAATGCCTCGCAGTCTACGTTCCCCTTTTTTGAAAAACATTTTTCACTGAGCGTATAATTCTGATCGGGCAAATGAACGAAGACCTGCTTCTTACCATCAATCGTAAAGATCCATCGTCGCTGCGGGGCGGGCTCTGAGGCAAAACTCGGCGACATACAAAAAAGAATGGCGACCCAAAGAGTATTATTCATTCAGGGCCCCTTAGAGGTCGTCACACTAAATGTATTTGGCAGGAGCGTAGCGGCATCTACCCAAAATCCGCCCGTTCCTTGGCCACTGGCGTCCTTGTCACATTCCCATTTTTTATAGAAGCTACAACTTGTTCCCCAGGTATTGCGTACGAGGTACTGACATTTGCCGCCTTGCTGACGTCTCCCCACAACCAAAGAGACGTGATTTCCGCAGTCCTGAAGTTTCTCAAAGGTCTTCACTTTAGAAACGAGCTTGATGTTATCCATATAGGGAATCGCGCCTTCATACTCGGTGATTCCGCGATAGCTTGCTCCCTCATAGATTAGTTTACTGCAATAACCAACAGCAACGGGTTGCGCCTTAGTTCCTCGATTGAGTTGTCCTGTGCAAGCAGATTCTTAATTTTTGCATCTGAAGGAATCAGTTCCGCCGGCATCTGCCAATCCTTCATGCACGACTTCACCGCATCTGACTCTGATTGAAGTTTTCCTTGAATTCGCGCATCTGCGTCGGAGGGTTCCGTCGCAACACTCACCACCCGATCAAGAAAGGAGCGCTTGGAGTTGCCAAGACGATCAAAGCGCGCAGCAAATCCCCTCATTTTCATATCGAGCACATAGTCATGGTAGTCATCAAAATACCCTTGAAGCTTTTTGATATAGGCTTTCGAACTTAATCCACCATAGGATTCCTGCACAAAACGTTGATCGCACGATCCGTTGGCTCGAAGATAATTAATCGCATCGGCTTCATAACCTCCCTCGAAGTCAGTGGGAAACAAAGTCGTCGAAGCGGATCCAATCGCCGCCTCAATGCCAGAAGTTCGAAATTTGTAATTGGTGTCGCCATGGCTAAATCGATAGGCGTCAACCATCTGAGCAGCCGTATACGCGTAACAAGTACCAATCCCGTCTTGATCCAAGGCTGACACATGCTCCATTGCCCCTCCGGGTGCGTCCATACGCATGGGAGTGCATTCCGAAGAAGCATAGACTCGGGAAACGGAAACCGCGAAGCTCAGCGCGATACTTAAGTGCCATGTTTTAGCGATAAACTTATTCAAATGCGGACTCCCTCTTAGAATCGTAACACGCTAAAAACACTGAGGAAAGATCGGCACATTATTCCTATAGCTGCTCATCGCTGACCCATCCGGAGACATCCATTATGACGCACCAGACAAACTCAGCGAAACACCACAGTTTCCCCAAAAAACCTAAAGTTCCCTCAACTTTCGACCGATACTTCTTACAAGAGACGGTGAAACGTGTGTCTTTTTGCCCTCTCTGGGAGGCGATCACAGATGAGAATATCGACAAAACGGGTTCAATACTTAGGGCTGATCTGCCTGAGCATGGCAGCGCTATCCTTGAGCTCATGCTCTTTGTTTCGAACCAGTGAAACAGACGCAACTCAACCGGGCGATACCGCACAAGGCGGAGAAGCCGGGACCGACGTGATCCCCGCGCCCAATCCTGAAATCGCAGCCGCACCTCCCACTGACCCTGAGATGCCGCCCGAACCTCCGAAAGTGGATGACCCGAATGCCGCAGCGGCGATACCGCCCCCTTCGCCCGATCAAACAGCCGCACTCCCAGCGCCGGCTGCTGCCGACACGCCTCTCCCTCCTCCTCCAGAAGCATTGGCGGCCCCCGTATCAGCGCCGCAACCCGTACCTCCGCCGCCCGCTCCTTCTCTTGCCGCAAGCACAGGATCCCAGGGTTCCCAAGGTACCGAAGAATATAAGGTTCAGCCCGGCGAAACCCTCATGAAGATCGCTTTTGAGCAATACGGCGATCTGTATCAATGGCGAAAAATTTTGGAAGCCAACCGCGATCGAATCACTAACCCCAATTCAATTGCGCGGGGGACGGTACTTCGGCTTGAAAAACCAAGTACACCCGTATCGGTTGCGCACAATGGAGACAAATATCTGATCAAGAACGGCGATACGCTCGGGACGATTTCGGATGATGTTTATGGGACAAATCGGAAATGGCGTAAACTCTATGAAAATAACCGTCAGCTGATCAAAGACCCCAACCGAATTTTTGCAGGGTTTCATTTGTATTATGTGATGACGGATCAGGATCGGATGGAAAAAGAGCAAATCAAAGGCCAACCCGAAGTGAAGCCGATGCCGCTTGCTCAGTTGCCCTTTAAGTTTCCTAACAGAGCCCCTGCTTCGCAATAAGACGGGCGACTTCGCGAGGTTTTTGGGCAAAAAAAAGCCGGCTCTGAAACCAGAACCGGCTTTCTCAAACTTAAAATGCGCTAGAAACTAGGGCATCTTTTTGAAACTGGTCAATTCCAAAATGAGATCAAACATCCCCGTATTGGCGATTTGCTTCAAAGTTCCTTCCATGACGGTGTCACGGGGGTTAGCCCAAACTTCAAGCTTCGAAATTTGTTTGCTCTTCGCCACGATGTGAACCGCTTTGAAAGTGCCGGCAGGAACCGTGATCTCGGTATAGTCCTGAGAAATCAACTCAATCTTGTCATCTGGAATCGCCTGTTCTTTGCCATCGACAATCATCTTTAAGATCTTGCCGTCAGCTTTGTTCAAAAGAACGTCAGCGACCTGCTTTTGAATCGAAAGATTCATGTCTTGATGAAGCCAAAGTGCGGTGCCTTCATCCTTGGTTACCGATTTGACCATCGTGCCCATGTTGCCGAAGCTTCCAGCCGCGACACTAAAAGTAGCGGTGTCGCCCACTTTCCAGTTGATGACATCCTGAATGGATGCCGTGAGACTGGACATAAAGAAATCATTCCAATTCACGTCATTCAAGGACGAAGCAGAAGCCTGAAACGAAACCAAAGCAAGACCCAATACTGCGAATAACTTTTTCATAGAAATCCCTCCTAATTGGACGCTAGACTATCTAAGTAACAAAGAAATGCAAATGAATCTTACGATTAAGCGCATCATCATCCGTCTCTCGACCTCTCTTGCGACCCTTCTTGCGGTCAGTCTTATTTTGCAAGGCTGCGCATCCGCGCCAATAGAAACCGTACCCGAAGTCGTGCTGCGTGAGCGGCGAATTCAGCGAGAAGTCACGCAACGTTTCGAAGAGCAACTCGTCATAAAAGACGAAATCGAAGTCTCGGTCTACTTACGCTCCCTGGCCCTGCGCATTCAATCTCTCGAGGGACAGTTCAGGGATCTAGGCCTGGGAGTCTTCATTATACAGAATCGGGATCTGCGCTGGAGAAACTACGCGTTACCCGGAAACCGCCTTTATATATCAGCAGGGCTGACCCGCGCCCTTACGCGCGAGAGCGAAGTTTACGCTGCGCTGGCTATTCAAATGGCGCATCTCAAGAAGCGCCACGTTGTAAGGCGATTCGGGGAGCGTCAAGATGACCCCAATCAGGTGCTGGCGCTTGCGCAAAAGGGGCAGATTTACCCAACTTTAGACGGATTTTTACCTTCCCCCATGGAAGAGCACCCCTTCTCGGAGGAGTTTTTCGGCCCCAGCAGCATTTTCTCCTTCACTGAAGCCGACGAAAAAGAAGCCCTTACCGAAGCAGTGGGGTTTCTTTATTCAACGGGTTACGATCCGAGAGCGGTGATCTCCCTGCTCCAAATTTATGAGAAAAGCCCCAATCGCGCGCCCCATGACCCTTCCGAACTCAAAAAACTGATCGCCCACGCCAGAGTGGCTGTTGCGAAGTTTCCACCTCTTTTAAATCCTGTGTTAAACTCAGAGGGGTACAAACGTTTGGAATCGAGGTTTCGTCAGTTGTGAAAATCTTTATGAACGAGGTAAGGCAAATGATGGATCAGTTAGCGTTAGGCGACAAAGAGCTCTCCGAATGGGTCAGTCGGTCCCAAACCATTAAATCGGTGATTCGCCTTCCGGGCGATGCAAGTACTCGCCGCTACTATCGCGTTCAAAGCGACACACAATCCACCATTCTCATGCGAATGGAAACTTTTGCAGACAAGGGCGCGGACCTGCCCTTCTTGGAAGTGCAGCGCCATCTGAAATCTGCCGGCGTTGATGTCCCGAATATTTTGGATTTTGACCCAGAAAAAGGACTTATCCTTCTCGAAGACCTGGGCGACGTCACGATGCTTCGATGCTTGCAGGATGTTTCAAGCCCCGAAGTTGAGCGGCACCTGTATCAAAGAGTCATTGATTCCTTAGTGCATCTTCAATGTTTTGCCTCCCCCCCCTTGAAAGCCTCGAATATCGAAGGCTACAAGTTGCGATTTGGTGAAGAAAAACTGCTCTGGGAAGTTCATCATACGATTGAGCACTTCTATGAATCCTATCTGAAGCGGAAAATTTCGCCGGCAGACAAAGGGATCATGGAAGAAGGCTTCAAAGAAATTTGTAAAATCCTTGCCGCGGAACCCGTCGTGCTGGCTCATCGCGATTTTCATAGCCGCAACGTGATGGTCGTCCCCCATAATACTCCCCAAAATCAGCCTGATCGTTTAGTCATGATTGATTTTCAAGACGCACGATTGGGACCGGTTCAATATGATTTGGCTTCGCTCTTAAAAGATAGCTATTATCAGTTAGAAGAGAGCGAAATTTCATTTCTGCTGGATTATTATGTCGCGCGCTTTGAAGCATACTCCGGCACGCAAATTGACCGAATTCGCTTTCGTCGTATTTTTGATTTGATGGCCGTGCAGCGCAACTTCAAGGCGATTGGCAGCTTTGCGTCGTTTTTGAATAAACGTGGAGACGCGACCTATCTCAAATTCATCGGAAACACGTTTGAAAATATTCGAAGAATGCTTTTGAAATTTCCGGAGTATTCGCAACTTCGGGAAGTCCTGTTTCATTATTACTATTTTTAAGAGGAATCCCGATGGCCGCCGGTCCCAGTGCAATGCTCATGGCCGCAGGACTCGGAACGCGGCTTAGGCCGTTTTCAGATCTTTTGCCCAAACCGTTACTACCGGTTATGGGAATTCCGGTTGCGCAATTCGCGCTGGATTCGTTGGCGGCGGCAGGAGCAAGTCGAGTAGTCGTGAATGTCCATCATCTAGCGGACGAGGCGCGTGCGGGTCTTCAGGTTCTTGATGCGCATGGAATGCAGATCTGTGTGAGTGACGAGAGCCGCGAACTTCTCGGCAGTGGCGGGGGAATTCGTGAAGCCTTGCCACTGTTGGGTGAGCGTGAGCCGTTTTTTCTTTTAAACTCTGATGTGCTTTGCGATGTGGATTTGGGTGCGCTCTGGAGGCAACACCAGCGGTTGCGTGCGCAGTGGGGTGTGGAGATGACGCTTGCGATTTTCCCACGCTCGCCTGCAGGCGGTGCCTATCGAGAGATTTTGGTGGATCAGTCATCTGGGTTGATCTCGGGCCTGGGGCAGAAAACCAATGGGAGGCCGTTCTTTATTGGAGCCGCGGTTTTAGAGCCGGGTCCGGTAGGTCGCCTCTCGCAAGGTGTGGCTCACGAGTTCGTACCGATGCTGCTTGAGCCCGCCATTCGTGCCCGGCGTGCAGGCGTTTTCATGTGTGATGGAATTTGGCACGATATGGGTGAGCCTGCGCTTTGGCTTGAGGCTCATTTAGCTCTGATTCGCGGCCTTGAAACCGGGACGATTCCGGGGCAGTGGCGGAGGCGGATTGAGAGCGTGTGCCATCGCGTGGGGACGGAGGCGTGGGTTGCAGGCCGGGGTTCCCAGTTCCGTGCGGGAGAAGTCTGTGGGCCGGCGTTTGTGTCTTCTGGTGCGCAGTTGGCGCCAGTGGGGCCGCGGGCGGTTTTGTATGGGGAGTGGCCGAGCGGGGTGGCGCGGTTAGAGAATGGGATTTCGTATGGGGGCCAGGCTGTCGTTTTAGCTACAGCTGAATCGCGCCTTTCATCACATCAATGACAAAGGGATTCGAAGCCTGTTTTTCCTGATTGGCGATCAAGAGATCAATTTTCTGCTCACCCAAGATCTGTTTGATCTCTACAAGTATAGAGATTTTGTCTGAAAACGTCAGGGTTTCACTTAAGACCAGAAGATCGATATCGCCGCCCTTAAGCGCATCGTTCGTGCGCGAACCGTAGAGATAAACTTTCGCTTCGGGGTCGAAATTTTCTACGGTTGAGCGGAGCGTGGTTTTTTCTTTTTCGGTGAGTCTCATAGCGCGGATTTGATCGACAAAATAGACGGTGCAAGCTTTAAGAACTCACCATAGAGAAGCTTCAGGTCGTCATCCGAATATTCGTGAGCAGAATTATTACGCAGTTCGCGAATACGCATCCAAGTCGCGGCGGATTCAATCCACCTGTGCTTCTCTGACGTATTGAGGGTATCGATTAATGAACCGCGAAAAGCGGGATCGAGTTCGAGTGTTTTGAGCCTAAGAAGCTGAGACACGATAAGGTCGGAACTACGGACGAATCGGCTTGAAAAGCTTTCGAGAACTTCAAGCTCCTCTTCGGATAAAGCGGACTTTGTGAGGTCAATTTTGAGTGATTTTTTGAAACTATAATCGAGATGATTCAACGATTTTTTTAGGTCGTCCTTAATCTTCTCTAAGAGTGCGGTTTTGCTTTTCAAGAGGATTCCTTTTTCTTTGTATGCAGATCTTGTTGATAGAATATCTTAAAAGCGGGGCGTTTTGGCGGTTTTATCCGAACACCGCTTGAACCTGTATCGATACAGGCGTTTTGAGACGCCCGAAAAAATCGAGCCATTCGAATATTTGATGATTTTAGTCTAAATGCCTGTAGCGCGAC